>JBLMXN010000023.1:0-13198 GCA_050257795.1 Bacteroidota bacterium | reverse complement strand
GAGGTAACGGTGCCGGAGCCGGTCTTGCTCACGGTCAAGGTGTAGGTAGTTGCGGTCACGCTGCTTGTCGCTGTGCAGCGGGCGCTCTTGCCGTTGCACGCCCCGTTCCGGCCGGCAAAGCTGTCGCCGGTGCTGGAAATCAGCAGAGAAGCGCCGAGCAATATGGAAGTCAGAGCGAAACGCGCCGCGTAACCCCAACGTGCCGCAAGCGGCAACGCACGTAATGTCATGAACACATCCTCCCTGATGCCGAATCGGCATATCGAAGCGCGATTCGACCGGATCTGCAGGCCAACAGCGAATCTTGACGATTCGTCTCCTGCAATTTTTCCTTTATTTTTTTGCGTCGTGGTTGATACCCACGATCGACACTCACTACGTGCACCGCTAGTACTGATCAATTTATACGCGATCGCTCACGGAAATAAAACTTTTCGCAGATTATTGGATTATCGAGGCGGATGAGCGGAGCGTCGGCAGACTCAACTCGACGCGCCGCGACGGTTACACGCGCGAGTTGCAGGTAGATGTCAGAAGTCGACCAACTTGATCTTGAGCTGGAAGAACCACCGCACCACCATCTTCGGTTCCACCTTCGGGGTGTACGGGACGCTCCCCGACAACCGCTCGCTGCCGACCGAGAACGCCAGCAACACGCCGCCACCGGCGTAATAGGACGGGTTCTCGTTGGAATTGCTGAATCCCGAGGCGGCGATGAGAGGAACCCATTTCTTGTTCATCACGTTCCCGTCGTACTGGAAACCCAGCCCCGGTTCTGTTTTGTTTAGATGATCGCCGATGGGCGCGGTGACGTGACTGGCATTGCCGTTGACCAGCAGATGCAATTCGTCTGAGGCGGTGGTAGCGGCAAAAGAAGCAGAAAGTAACAGCGAAGCTGAATGTCAGCAGCGAAGCGATGAAACCTGCGTTGAAGCCGCGCATGCGCGGGAATCCGTGGCGCGTAAAATCGGCCGTGTGTCCGTATTCCATTGCCTGCCCCTCCCCGAGAAATCCCGGCGCGACTTTCCCGATCGGGAGCAACAGACGGTGATACCGGCTCAGTGGTGGGGCTGCTTCTCGGGCCAATTTCTGCTTCCCACCCTGGAATACTGCGTTCCGGCAATCCCGCTGTCTCAGGGTAAACCCCCGTAGACTGGTAGCTTTGCGCCCCCGACCTATCAATCGGATGAGCCTTCGTCAGAAGTTTCTTCCCATGTCAGACAACTTTCCCTGTCATGCACCGGAGATTGAGCGACTAGCGTGTCAGCGGGATGGCTGTAGAAGAATTGCCTATTTTGGGGAATTTCTGAAACTCCCGGCGGGACGAACGGCAGATTAGGTGCCGGAACCGGTAACGGACAAGCCGTGCCTGGCACAAGCAGCGACAGCAGACGGTTATCGGTCGCCCGGACCAGCGGGGAATTTATAGTAGTGGCGGTTGAGGTAATCCACGACGTCGGCGATATCGCCGGCGCTCCAGCCGAGTTGCTGCTGGTTCGACCAGCGCACGACCCAGTCTTGCAGCGCCTTGTATGATTTGGCGCGGCGGTCGCGGCGGATGTGCGCGACGCTTTCGTGACAGGCGATGCAATGATTCTCGTACAGCAACTGACCGCGCGAGACTGTTTCCGCCGATGGTTTGGCCGGTGTTGCCGGCTTCGGTAGCGGCAGTTGCACCTCCGGCGCGGGCCGCTCCTCCGGCGCCGCCGGCAGCGGGGCAGGCAACGACACCAGCGTCAACGCTACGACCGCCATCACCATCAGGACTTTGGCCACGTCGCCTCCTTCTGCCCCGGCGCATCGCGCCCGCTCAGATCTGCACGATGTCGGTATGCCCGAATTCGATCTCATAATCGAGAATCGAAATGATCCGGGGCGTAACCCGCACCACCGCAATGCCCGGATCGTCCGGCGCGAGCACGTCCGCATAGGCCGAGAACTTTTTCGCGAGCAGGACGAGACCGTGTTTGATGTCGGCGGGTTGCGTCAGGTTTTCCGCCGTTGCCGCCATCGACAGGCCCTTGATCTTGTACCAGTCTTCATAATCCCGGTCGATCGTGAGCGAAACCTTGTTGTTGTTAGCGATGTTCTTCAGCTTCTGGCTGTTCTTGTCGGCGGCGAAATAAATCGTCAGCCCGTCGTTGGCATACGCCACCGTGGTCGCCTGCGGCCAGCCGTCCGCGCGCAGCGTGGCGATGGTCATGATGTTGTGCGCACCCATCAGTTCCAGGACGAATCGCTCCAGTTTCGGGTCCACGGCCACTCTCCCGCCTGCAGGAAAGCTGATCTCTAACACAGGCAATGGCAACAAACCTTGACCCCTATCAAGGGCGAATGAAGAAACCCGGCGGGAGGGGATTACGCCGCCTGCGCCGGCGCGATGACGAGGCGAACAAGCACAACGCGGTCAGAAATACGCGCGCCGGGCCGGATTGCGAACATCAGGCAATGCCGAACGATGAAACGCAAAACGTGCCGGGACAGGCAAATTGCGCCGGGCGGATAGCGCCTCGTCTCCCTGGCGAATCCGTATTTCAATGATCGGGCACGTTCTTACGAACGGGTGGCGTGACGGCCGACTGCGTTGGCAACTCCGCTTGCCCGGAATAGAAGGCGACGCCGCCCCTCCCGCCCTGCTTGACCCGATACATGGCGGCGTCGGCGCGCCGCAGCAACGCCGGCGGATCATCGCCGTCGTCCGGATAGATGCTGATGCCGATACTGGCGCCGACCTGGTGCGTGCCGCGCTTGGTCACGACCGGTTGCGATAAACTTCCGAGCAGCTTGCATGCCACGATGTAACTGCGCGTCACTTCGTCGAGCTCGGTGAGCAGGACACTGAATTCGTCGCCACCGACGCGCGCGACAAGATCGGTTTCCCGCATCATCTGTTTCATGCGCGCCCCGAGTATCCGCAACAGGTCGTCGCCAACCGCGTGTCCATGAGTGTCGTTGACCGGCTTGAAGTCGTCGAGGTCGATGTATAGCACCGCCAACCGCTGCCCGCGCAGGCGCGCGCGTTCGATCGCCTCGCGGCAAGAATGCTCGAACTCAGCCCGGTTCGGCAGGCCCGTCAGCGGATCGTGGGCGGCGCGGTATTTGAGCCGTTCTTCCTGTGCTTTGTGCGGCGAGATGTCGCTGAACACGGCGACGTAGTGGTTGACCGCGCCGTGCCGCCCATCGTGCACGGCGCTCAGGCTCAGGCGCATGGGATACAGCTCGCCGTTCTTGCGCACATTCCACACCTCGCCTTCCCAACGGCCCGCGGACAGCGTGTCCGTCCACACGGCAAACAGCGGCGGACCGGGTATTTTCACCGTCTTCGGGCGGGTGAATACCTCCCCGAGGACCTCGTCGGGCGCGTAGCCCGTGATCGTCGTGAACGCATGATTGACCGCGACGATGCGCCGCGCGGTATCAAGAATCATGACGCCGTCGGCGGTATGCGCGAACGCGTTCACCAGCAAACGGTAGTCGTTTTCGGACCGCCGGACCCGCGCCAGCACGCGCGAGGACAGATAGACGCCGAGCACGATCAGGGCGGATACAATCGCATAGATGGCCCACGCGAGCGTGGTCTTCAGCGATTGCGCCGCCTCGTCGAGCGTGGCGTCAAAAGCCTGCTCCAGTGGTATGATGCCGGCGTCCACGGCGCGCGCCTGAGTGAGAAGCGCATTGACTTGTTTGTGCGAGGGCGTGGCGGTGGAAATCTCGGCGTGGAGCGCATCGCCCAGGCGTTCGAGCCGGAGCAGATGCGCGTCGCTTTCCCTCCATATCGCCACCGCCTGGGCAAAATAGGGAAACTCGGCGCAACAACGGTAGAGCAGGATCAGACCGCGAATGTCATCGGGGTGATATCCGCCGCGCCGCAACCAGGCGGAGGCCGTGGCGTAATCGTATTCCGGTTTATCGATTTCGATCCGCGCCTCGCGATCGCTCAGCGGGATCGCCAGTGCCTGCCGGAAGCGCTCAAAATACGCGGGGTCACGCGTCTGGCCGTACAGCGTGAGGGCGTAAATTGCGTCGTGCCGGGCGACCGACCACAATCTCTCTCCGGTCATGTAGCCGCGGGCGGCGGACAACACCTCGAGCGCCCCCAGCGTCAATAACAGCGAGATGATCAGGATGCAAAAAAAGACGGTGAAGACGGAAACGAACCGCCTCACCAAACTGACTTGCCCGGTAATGTTGAAAACCTGTTGCATGGCCTACTTTCCCTGTCGCCGGCCGGAACGCGGGTGAAATTCCGCCCGCTCGTATACGACCGCTTCCACGCAGCCGCTCACTATGACTTATTTTACGACCGGAAATTCGGTCCTGGCGCAATCTCCTGACGCACGGTAAGAAAACATATACCAGCGGCGAAACGCGCGGGATTACTGGCAACGGAATTGTGGCTATGCCAATGCTGTCGTCACGCCGCCTTGAACAGCGCGACCACGAACAGCACCCAGGCCGCGATGAACGATACACCGCCAAAGGGAGTGATTGCACCGAGCCAGCGCAGGCCGCTGATGCTCAGCACATAGAGACTGCCGGAAAAGAGCACAATGCCAATCAGCATCAACCACCCGGACCAGCGCAGGTACGCCGAGTCCGAAACCTGAATCGCCACCAGCCCCACCACCAGCAACCCGAGCGCGTGAAACAAATGGTAATGCACCCCCGTCTGATACACCGCCAGCATGTCCACTGACAGCCGCGCCTTCAGCCCATGCGCGCCGAACGCGCCGAGCATGACGACGAGCGCGGCATTGATGCCGCCGAGGATAAGGAAGAGTTTTGCGGTTGGAGGCAATCTGGACCTCATTTGGATTAACGTTGTGCTCAGCGGCGCGTCTCCATGCGTCCGCTGCAGCAGGAGGTTAGCCGCGAGCCTTCCCGAGAATTCATCGTGGTTTGCGGCAGATGAGTTGAATTGGATGGGTGCGACCTTCTTCTATGTTCCGCGCGGCATTGCGCGTCATCTGCAATGCGGTTTCGCCCATGAGGATGTGTATGCCGAGCGGCGGCAAAGCGCCTTTTTCGGCTTTTTCGATCGCCATCTTGTATCCGGCGACGTACTTAGCGCCGGTGTCCTCAACGACAATGGTTTCGAACCCTGTCTTTTCCAGAACCGCTCGAGTCTCGGATGGCGTAACCAGGTAGGCGCCAGTGCCGTCCGCCGACCAGGGCACGGGATAGTGCGGATCGCCCTTCGGGCCTAAACCGTGCTCGGTGAGCGCAAAGAAGGCACCCGGCTTCAGCACCCGATACGCTTCCGCGAAAAACCTCGGGCGATCGGCCACATTCATGGTGACGTGTTGCGTGTAGGCGCCATCGAAGCGGGAGTCCGGATACGGCAGGCGCTGACCGTCGCCATGCTCTATCTTCACCTGCCCCTCCATCCGAAGCAGCGTCGTCAGCTTGTTAGCCGCTTCGACGAACGGCTCTGTTATGTCGAGGCCGCTCACATTGCATCCAAACCGCTTCGCGATGTAGCGGGCAGGGCCGCCGAGCCCACACCCGATGTCGAGAATGTACTGGCCGGCCTTGATCGGAAGTCGATCCGCGAGCTCTACGGTTGCCGGAAAGCCGCGGGCGTGAAAATGGTCGACCGGCGCCAAGTCTTCCACCGTCAAGCCCTCCAAAGGCTTCGACATTTTTTCGAATGCCGACACGATCAAGCCGTAGATGTCACCTCTGCCCCAATGGTCCGCAATTGCTTTCGCGTCTGTCATATCGTTCTCCGGTGCTTGTTTATAGGCGGCTAACTAGAAGTAGACAGCATAGAACCATCTAGAAACAGTTTTCTTATAGAGAACCATGTTGCTATAGCTGTGAGCAGGTTTCCAAATTTGGAAACAATCATCGCTTTGCGATCCGGCGTTGCAGTCCCAGTGAAACCGCCGTTTGGTATGGCAATCGTCACAGTTTCTCCGCCTTCAACTACTGGCCGCCGGCGGCTTTGACGCGCTCACGCAGCTCGTTCTCATGGAAGAACATCTTGACGCCCACCTGTTGCGGCGGCGAGGCATCCGGCTCGTCGACATGGTCGATCCGGACCACCGCCTTGTCGGCGTGCGGATGCGGTGGCGGCGGAACCCATGGCGCCTGATCGACGATCAGCTCCACGGTCTTAGAACGCGTGCCCGAGGCGGCATCGTAGCGATAACGCACGCAGACCAGTCTTTCTCCGTACCGGGTGACAAGCTTCTGCGTGCCGCTTTGGCCGGGGCGGCGAATAACAAGCACGTGCATGGCCTTCCCCCATCTTGTTCTTCTTGGAAGGAACAGAGCATATGCCCAAGGCTCGATAATCGGCAAGTGGCGCGACAGAAGCCGGAGACATTGAGATGCCCGGACGGTGATTAAGGATCGCGCATGAAACGCGCGATACCATTTAAAGCGTGGACCCCGGCCTTCGCCGGGGTGACAGCGTATTAGAAGTAATACGCTCCTCTCACATAAACCGACTTCCCCGCGGAGACAAATGTCGAAGTCCCCGCCACCGGCACTCCCCCGTATTCCGTCCCCCGGCGCCCGGACGGAAGATTGATCCCAGCCATCAATTGCACATCCTCCATCCAGTCGTACACCCCGCGCAGCTGGAGATACTTGCTGCCGTCGTTCAGGTTGGCGATTAGGTTGGTGTAGAAATTGAACAACGGCGTGAGCTCGACCTGCAAGCCGAGCGCGGCGTAGTCGCGCGCCAGCGTGAACAGCTCGCCGCGCGCGAGGCGGTCGCTGAGCTCGGCGTTGGGTGTGGCGTAATTGGCGCGGTCGGACTCGCCGACGCCGTTGCGGAAATACTCGGCATAGCCGTAGACATTCTTGCCGCCCCACATCCACGAGTAATCCATGTTGGTCACGAGCGAGGTGGCGCTGCCGCCGTGTTCGAGATCGGTGTAACTGACGTCCAGGCGCCACACTGCCCCGCCGACGCTTCGTACCACGCCGACGCCGGCGAGGTTCTCGCCAAAGTGGCGCGCGCCCAGGAAGTCGAGATCGAAACCGGACCAGCGCGCGCGGTACTTGGCGGCATAAGTGCTTTGATTGCCTTCCACGCGATGCGTGGCCGGGTCGCGCCGCGGCAGCACGATCGCCGACAGGTCGTCCTGTTCGCGCACCAGCCACTGGCCGTACAGCATGTCATCGCCGGTTTTGTAGTCCTTGTCGATCACAATGGGCGAGAACGGATTCACGAAATCGAGCGGCTGGAACACCAGGCCGTTGCCCCAGCTCACCGCCTGCCGCCCGAAGCGCAGCGACTGGCGCGCCGTGCTATAGCCGATGGAAAGGCGGTCCAGGCGCTGCACCGCCGCGAGGCGATTGCGGTCCGTGGTTTCGTGGGTGAGATCGAACAGCCGGCGGCGGTCGTCCGGCAGGCCGGTTACCGTGCCGATAACCGGAATGCCGGCCACGGCCATGCGCCGGCGCGCCTCCAGCGAATCGCCGGCGACGGCCAGCAGTTCGTAATGCGCGGCGAAGTCCCACGGCCCCGTGCGGTTCTCGGCCTTGAGACGCAGGTCGAGCCCCTGATCACGCGCCGGATCGCCGCCGAAAACGGCGTTGATATCGTCGGCGCGGTAATCGGTGTAGGTGTATTGATATTTGACGTGACCGCCGAAGTGCCAGTCATCGGCCACGGCGGGCGCGCAGGCTGCCAGTGCGGCGAGCAGCAGCACGCGCCGAACATGCTTCATTCGCACTGGCCCAGGCGTCCAAGCACGCGCTCGACCGCCGCGCCGCGCGCCACGCACTCGCTCGCGCCCGCGGCCTTGGCTGCGCGGAAACCGTCGGCGTCCACGTGCGGCCCGAAAGCGAGAATGTCCGTAGCCGGGAACTGCTCGCGCAATTTGCGGATCTGCGCGGCGGCGTCGCGCGCGGTCAGGTCCACCACGATCAGGTCGGGCGTTTCGGTGGCGTCGCGCCGCAGCATCTGCGCCCCAGCGGCCTTCCAGCGCGACTCGATGCGCACGCGGCTCATGAGGTCATCGCTCCATAAGAGGATTTTCATCGCGTTCTCCTGGCAACCATTGTTATATAGTCCCGCACCAATACCGAACAAATATGTAGCCCGGATGGAGCGCAGCGCAATCCGGGAATCGCTGAACTCCCGCAGTCCCGGGTTCCGGCCCCCGGCTTACAGCATGCCGGGGCAGGCTCTGCGGGCCTGCACCCGGGCTACATCATAAAATACGCAAGATCAACCTCGCTGCACGTCGTCCACGATCCGGCCGTCGCGCAACGTAATCAGCCGCTGGGAGAATTCCATGACAAGTTTGTCGTGGGTGGAAAAAATGAACGTCACGCCATGGTCCTGGTTCATGTGCCGCAGCAGTTGCATCAGATTCTCGGCGGTTTTGGAGTCGAGGTTGGCGGTCGGTTCGTCCGCCAGCACTAGCGACGGCTCCGAGACGATCGCGCGCGCCACCGCGACGCGTTGCTGCTGCCCGCCGGACAGCTCGCCCGGCCGGCGGTCTTCGAGATCCTCGAGCCCGACTTCTTTCAGGATTTCACGCGCCTTGCGCGTGCGCTCGCCGGCGGCGACGCCCTGCAGCTGCATCACGAACTCGACGTTTTCCCGCGCCGTCAGCACCGGGATCAGGTTGTAGGCCTGGAACACGAAACCGATGCGCCGCAGGCGCAGCTCGGCGAGCGCGCCCTTTTCCATCTGGTCGACGCGGTTGCCGTCCACGTAGATCTCGCCGCCCGTTGGCCGGTCGAGCCCGCCGATGAGATTGAGCAGCGTGCTCTTGCCGGAGCCCGAGGGGCCGGAGAGGCAGACGAAATCGAGGCGCGGGATTTCCAGGTTGATATCGGTCAGCGCCTGCACCGCTACGGCGTCCTGGCGGTAGACCTTGCTCACATTACGACAGAGGACGGTATGTTCCATGCGTCAGACTCGCGTGATCGCTTCCACCGGCACGTGGCGCGCGGCGCGCCACGCGGGATACAGGCTCGCGGCCAGACCCAGCACCGTGACCAGCACGTTGGCGGCGGTCACGTCGCCCGCGCGCAGCGCCGGGTAGATGATCGGGCTCACGCCCATCATCTCGAAACCTTCCGCGAAGGCGGAAAGATCAAGGCCGTCTTTGAGCGCCAGCACCGTGAGCCAGCCGCCGAGGTTGCCGAGCGCCAGCGCGACGGCGAGCAGGATGCACGACTCGGCCAGCACCTGCCCGAGGATGTGGCGCGGCGGCATGCCGAGCGCCTGGAACAGCCCGAACTCGCGCGTGCGCTCGAACACCGCCATGAGCAGCGTGTTGACCAAACCGAAAGACATCGCGGTGAACACGATCACGTACCACACGATCAGAATCACATTGACGACCTTTTCCGTCAACACCAGCAGCGGCTCGACCACGGTCCAGGGCTGCACGTCGAGATTGGGAGCCGCCGCGCGCAACGCCGCGAGCGGTTCGTCGAGGCGATCGCGGTCGGTCGTCATGAGCGCGATCTCGGAAATATCGTCGCCGAGCTTGAGCATCTGCTGGGCGCTGGCGAGCGTGATGAAAACGTAGCTTTCCTCCGCCGCCTGCGGCTCGGCGTCGAAAATGCCGACGACGCGAAACCCGCGGTCGGCGACGCTGTTGTTGATGTCCTGGCTCATCACCACGACACGCCGCCCCACGCCGGTCTCGAGCCGCTCGGCCAGCTTGCGGCCCAGCAGAATGCCGGCATCGTCCCCCGCTTCGAGATACCGGCCCTGCGTGACGGCATCCGAGATGAACGACAGCCCGCGCTCGCGCGCGGGGTCGATGCCGACCAGCGTGACGCCGGCGGATTCGCGCTCGCTCGCCACCACCGCCGGCACCCGCACGCGCATCGCCCAGGCCGTGACGTCCGGCCGCGCCAGCGCCGCCGTGAGCGCGGGAGCAGGTGGGCTCAAGCGGTGCTCGATCACGGGGTCGTCGCGATAACCCGGCGCGTGGATCTGGATATGTCCGGTGAGATTCAGGATCGCCTTCACCAGCTGTTGCTCCATGGAACCGCGCGACAGCGCGGCCAGGCTCACCATGGACCACACGCCGAGCGCGAGCGCGAACAGGATCGCCGCGGTGCGGCCGCGGTGGCGCCAGAGGTTGCGCCACGCGAGGGTCAATAGCAGCGGCGTGGAGAACATCACCCCGGCCTCGGCACGGCAAATCCCCCCTCACCCCCCTTTTGCAAAGGGGGGAAGGGGGGATTTTTTTGCTGTGCGTGCACGGCCTCAGATCGCATGCATCGCCTCCACCGCGTTCAGCTTGCGGATGCGCAACGCCGGGTACAGCGCGGCGGCGACCGTGAACAAAAAGATCACGCCCGGCCCGAGCGTGAAGCCGGCAAACGAAAGCTTGGGATAAATCACACCGGGCAGGCCGAACTGGGCGTAAATCTCCTTCATTCCCGGGAACGTGAAGCCGTGCTGGTTCAGATACACGGCGATGCCGCCGCCGACGACGATACCGAGGACGATCCCCATCAGCGTGAGCAGCACCGACTCGAGCAGCACCAGTCCACCGAGGCGCCACGGCGTGGCGCCCAGGGCCAGCATGATGCCGAACTCGCGCGTGCGTTCGAGCACCGACATCAGGAAGGTGTTCAGAATGCTGAACGTCACCACCACGATGAGGATGATGTAGGTGAACCAGTTCTGCACCATGTCCGTCTGGATCATCTGCTTGATGCCGGGCAGCAGTTTTTCCCAGTCGAGCAGCACCAGCCCCTGGCCCGCCGGCAGCTGCGCCGCGACACGCGCTTCGGTCTGCCTGATCTGCTCGAAACCTGGACCGGCGATGACGATGGCGTGCGCCTCCTCCCCCATGCTGAAGACGTCCTGGAAGGTGCGCAACGGGATTTCCACGATGTGGCGATCAAGCTCGGGGTTGCCGCTGTCGAAGATGCCGACCACGGGCAGCACCGTGGCGGCGACCGAGCCGTCACGCCCGGAACCGAGCAGCGTCAGCTCGCCGCCCACTTCGAGCTTGAGATTGCGCGCCAGCGCGGCGCCGAGCACTGCCTCCTGGGCCGAGTCGCTCGAAAGATAACGGCCCTGCTTGATCAGGCGCGGGAGCGTGGACACCCGCGGTTCGAAGGCCGGCTCCACGCCGATCACCGGCACGCCGTAGCTGCGCGTGCCGCTCGAGGCGAGCGCGAAGCCGTTGGCGCGCACCGCGATTGCCGTGAGTCCGGTCGCCTGCCGCAGTCGCGCGGCCAACGCCTGCGCCGCCGGGATGCTCGCGCGGATCTGCGGCTTGTCGAGGTAACCGGCGCGCTGGATCTGCATCTCGCCGGTGAAGACGCGCAGGCTGGTGTCGATCATCATGTCGTAGGCGCCGAGCTGCAGGGTGATCATGAACACCAGCAGCATGGCCGAGAACGCGATGGCCGACACCGTGAGCCAGGTGCGGCGCGGGTATCGCCAGAGATTGCGCCACGCCAGCCGCGGGGTGATCGTCATCGTTCACTCCCGCGGATTGCGCAGATTGGACAGCGTGAAAGTACTGGCCGCGATCGGAATGTTGAATCGCACTTCCCGCGTCACCACGTCGGTCCATTCGCCGGGCTTGTCCGCCCGCTGCATGCGCTCGCGCGCGGCGACCAGCTTGCCGCCCATGGGCCGGATGTCGGAGGTGACGAGTTTCTTCACCATCACGTTCTGCTGGTCGTAGAACGCGTGCTCCAGGATCAGCCAGTCGTCGCGGATCCTGATCACTTCATGCCCCCACACCACCGGCGCCGTTTCCCGGGGCGTGGATTCGATCACGTAGACCTTGTGGCCGTCGTGCGTCTCGGTGCGCAGCAGCTTGTGCGTGTACTGCTCGATCAGATCGTCGGCCTTGGCCAGATCGTTGTTGGAGAAATCCGATCCCATCCAGCTCTGGCTCATCATGCTCGAGGGAATCTTGATCACGCGGCTGATCTTGGGCGTGAAACTCCACATGTCGTTGTCGAGCAGCAGCGTCGCGTTGCCCGCGTCCTTGGGCGGCGCGACGACGCGCACCAGCGACTCCTTCTGTCCGCGGGTCCACACGCGGATGGTCATGGTCCGCTCCCAGTCGGGGCGGTGGATGGTCATGTCGATGACGGAATAGGATGAAACGTCGCGCCAGTAGTCGATCGCCTGTTTCACGATCGCGGCGGCGTCCTCGGGCGGGGCGGCCAACGCCGGACCCCAGAACAGCAAGGAAACCGCCAGGCAGAGTCCTTTCATGACCCACGAAGCAAATTGGCGCGCAGATTTCATGGCACACGGGCATTATGCCTGAAAACGTAATCTAAGAAGTTGAGTTTGCGTGTCGATGCAGGACCAGAGTTGGTGCGGGGTTTTTCAAACCCCGTATGGCGCGCCCGAACATCGCAAGCCTCGGGCCGGGTGCCCTGAGGGGCGCGGGCAGGACGCCCGCGCGTCGTCCGCCGGGACAGGGATGTCCCGTCGGGCGAACGCCGTGCCCGAGGTGCGAAGCGCAGGGAGAATTCGCGCCATCCGGGGCGTGCTTTCTCTTGGTGACTTCTCTTTGCACGAGCAAAGACAATTTCGCCGGGAGCGAAATTGGACGAGCTTTAGCGCGCCCTGCAAGGGGCCGCGCCAAGGATGGCGCGGCTCAAAGGTCACCCGGTCACGGTGCGGGAACCGCAATTAGGTTTTGAGATTGCGCGCACAGCGCGCGATACCATGCAAGGCCTGGATCCCCGCTTTCGCGGGGATGACAACCAGATTGTTCGGCGGGTTACGGCGCTTCGCGCCTAGCCGCCGGATCCCGAGGCGCAGCTTTTTCGGAGACGGCGGCAGTAGCGCCCATGGAAACCTGGCTCACTGCGGCTACTGCGCCCATTGCCGAAAGCGCATTCGCCTCGGGCACTGGGCGCTACCCGCCCTACATTGATATTAATTTCTCGTACAGCGCCTTGTCGCCGGCACTGAAACAACAGGCAATGATCTCGTCGAATCGATCCTCGTACTCGCGCATGACCATCACCGCGATCTTCGCGGCCTCGTCCTTGGGATAGCCGTAAACGCCGGTGCTGATGCCGGGAAAGGCGATGGTCTTCACGCCGTGCTGGTGCGCGAGTTTTAGCGAATTACGGTAGCAATTGGCGAGCAGCGTCGGCTCATTCTGTTTTCCGCCGCGCCACACGGGCCCGACGGTGTGGATCACCCACCTGGCCGGAAGCCTGAAGCCCGGCGTGATCTTCGCTTCACCGGTCGGGCATCCACCAAGCGTGCGGCAGT
>JBLMXN010000022.1:0-14635 GCA_050257795.1 Bacteroidota bacterium | reverse complement strand
CGATGTCGAGCGCGTGCGCGCCGATCCAGAATATATGATTCAGCAGGCGCGTGATCTCGTCGAACATCACGCGGATGTACTGGGCGCGCAGCGGCGGCTCGATACCCAGCAGCTTCTCGATCGCCAGCACGTAGCCGTGCTCGTTGCACATCATCGAGACGTAATCGAGCCGGTCCATGTAACCGATCGACTGGTTGTAGGGTTTGCTTTCCGCGAGTTTCTCGGTGGCGCGGTGCAGCAGGCCGATATGCGGGTCGGCGCGCTCAATGACCTCACCGTCGAGCTCCAGCACCAGGCGCAATACGCCGTGCGCCGCCGGATGCTGCGGTCCAAAATTCATCGTGTAATTGCGTATCTCAGCCACGGTGCTTAACCTTTCTGCAGGCCGTACATCACGGCGCGTTCACGATGAATTTCGGTGGCGGCTAACGTTCGCGCAGCGAATGTCAGGCGCGAGGCGCGGCCGACACTAAAGTTCATCGTGTAATTTCTGATTTCAGCCACGACGCTTAACCCTTGGCAAACCCTTCTTCACGAATCACCCGCGGCACCAGCACCCGCGGCTCGATCGACACCGGCTGATACACCACGCGCTGCTTCTCGGCGTCGTAGCGCATCTCGACCTGGCCGATGAGCGGGAAGTCCTTGCGGAACGGATGACCGACGAAACCGTAATCAGTCAGGATGCGGCGCAGGTCGGGATGACCCTCGAACACGATGCCATAGAGATCGAACGCCTCGCGCTCGTACCAGTTGGCCGAATTCCAGACGCCGGAGACGGAAGCAATGATCGGGAGCTCGTCATCGAGGTACGCGCGCAACCGCAGGCGGCGGTTGTGTTTGAGTGAAAGCAGCTGGTAGACGACCGCGAAACGCCGTTGCGGCACGAGCACGGGCTCGCGCACTGCCGAATGCGCGCCGCCCGACGGCCCGCCGGCCGGGTCGTCGCTGCCCTCGACCGCGGCACGCCCGTATTCCAGGTAGTCCACGCCGCAGAGGTCCATCAGTTGCTCGAAGGAAAACGCGGGATCGTCGCGCAGCGTGCGGCACAGTTCCACGATGCCCTCGCGCCGTACCTCGAGGATGAGCTGTCCGGCCGGTTCCAGAACTGCGGTGATCGTGGCGCCGAATGCTTTCCGCGCGTGAGCGACCAGGTCCCGATGTGAGTCCGTCATGATCCGGCTTCCCTGGGCGCTCAGCGGGCGATGGTGTTGGTGCGGCGGATCTTGTTCTGCAACTGCAAGATCCCGTACAGGAGGGCTTCCGCGGTCGGCGGGCAACCGGGGACGTACACGTCCACCGGCACGATGCGGTCGCATCCGCGCACCACGGCATACGAATAATGGTAATACCCGCCGCCGTTGGCGCACGACCCCATGGAGATCACCCAGCGCGGCTCGGCCATCTGATCGTAGACCTTGCGCAGCGCCGGCGCCATCTTGTTGACCAGTGTGCCGGCCACGATCATCACGTCCGACTGTCGCGGGCTCGGGCGGAAAACGATGCCGAAGCGGTCCATGTCGTAGCGCGCCGCGGCAGCGTGCATCATCTCGACCGCGCAGCAAGCGAGCCCGAAGGTCATGGGCCACAGCGAGCCGGTGCGCGCGGCGTTGATCAGCTTGTCCGCCTGCGTCGTGACCCAGCCTTTTTCCAATACGCCTTCAATGCCCACAGGATTTCTCCAAGATGCGATACGCCTTCGCCGCCTCCATCAGTTCATATCGGACCGATACCACTATCTGTCGGCGGCCAGCCGCGACTCGCAACGGTTGCATCCCCACGCTCCGCGTGGGACCCCTGCGCCCTGCTCGCGCGGCTATTCCCACTCTAACGCCCCCTTCTTCCACTCGTAGATGAAACCGACCACGAGGATGCCGAGGAAAACCATCATGGAAAGGAAGCCGAACAGGCCGATCTCCTGGAGCGCCACCGCCCAGGGAAACAGGAACGCGATTTCGAGATCGAAGATGATGAAGAGGATCGCGACCAGGTAGTAGCGCACGTCGAACTTCATGCGCGCGTCCTCGAACGCCTCGAAGCCGCACTCGTAAGGCGAGAGCTTGGCACTGTCCGGACGATGCGGACCCAGCACCCGTCCGGCCAGTATGATGACCCCTCCCATCAACAGGGCAACCGCAATGAAAATCAGGATGGGGAGATAACTTTGCAGCATCAAGCCCCCTGGATTTGCCGGCGGATTTCGATCCGCTCATTAGAAATTGAATGAGCGGCGAGTCTAGGCTTTCGCTGCAAAGGATGTCAAGCGAACATCGGTGCGACAAACCGATACTCTTCAAGAGGTTATGATGCTTTTGGGGGTATAAAAACGACCTATTGTGACAAGACGAACGGAGCGAAGCGAAGCAGGACTACTTTGCTTGATCATCGCGTTGACGTGAATCGTTCGATTCACGCTGGATGAAGCAACAGCGCGTGCTTCGCGGTGACGCAGCGCGTGCAAAGCCGGCATGAAATCAAAGATGGTGCCGAAGGTGGGACTCGAACCCACACGGCTTTCGCCACTACCCCCTCAAGATAGCGTGTCTACCAATTTCACCACTTCGGCAAGTGGAATACGCTGACGCCGCCGTGTGGCGGCTGCGTGTCATTCTACTACGTTTACTTGGGAACTTCCGGCGTCTTGGGCGCCGGGGCCTGCGCCGGCGGCGCGGGCACCTCGACCTTGGCCGGCTGCTCGGTGGTCACGCTTTGCGTGATGCTCGCCGGTCCCGTCTGGCGTGCGTACAGCCAGGCGAGCCCGAGGTTGGAGAGAAAGAAGACCGTCGCCAGGATCGCCGTGGTGCGCGTCAGGAAATTCGCCGTGCCGCGACTGCCGAACAGCGTCTGCGATGCGCCGCTGCCGAACGCCGCGCCCATGTCGGCGCCCTTGCCCTGTTGCAGCAGGATCAGGCCGATCAGCCCCACGGCCGCAATTACGTCAATCACCAATATAAGGTCTTTCATAACTGTAGCCCTACTCCGCTGCGCTCCGTTCGTCCTGTCATAAAATTACCTCTTCGTCAGTCGGCGGCGCGACAGATGGTCAGGAATTCCTCCGCCTGCAGGGACGCTCCACCGATCAACCCGCCATCGATGTCGGGTTGGGCGAGAAGCTCCTTGGCGTTGCTTCCCTTCATGCTGCCGCCATAAAGAATGCGTACTCCATCCGCCACGGCCTTGTCCCCGGCGGCGAGTTTTCCGCGAATGAAACGATGCACGTCCTGCGCCTGCTGCGGGCTCGCGGTCTTGCCGGTGCCGATGGCCCATACCGGCTCGTAGGCGATCACGGCGTTGCGCAGACTGCCGATGCCGTGCTGCGCCAGCACCGCGTCCAGTTGGCGCGCGACCACCGCCTCGGTCTGGTTGGCCTCGCGCTCCTGCAGGGTTTCGCCCACGCACAAGATCGGGATCAGGCCCGCGGTCTGGGCCGCGCCGAACTTCTCTGCCACCAGTGCGTCGCCTTCGCCATAGAGCGAACGCCGTTCGGAGTGCCCAACGATAACATAGGTACAACCGTAATCCTTGAGCATCGGGCCGGAGATTTCACCGGTATAGGCACCGGCCTTGTGCACCGAGAGATTCTGCCCGCCCCAGGCGACGGCGCTGCCGACGAGCTTTTCCGCGGCCAGCGGAATCAGGATGAACGGGGGGCAAACCGCCACTTCCACCCTGGAGGCGGCGCCGACCCCTTGCCGGAGAGCGCCCACCAGCGCCGCCGATTCCGCGCGGCTGCCGTTCATTTTCCAGTTACCCGCCACCAGCGGCCGGCGCATTCCCATCGGGACCTCCCGTCTTTGTATCAAATCGGCTGAAAAACGGGCGCGATGTTACCGGCCACCCTGGCAGAAAGCAATTGCTTTCCGGACGCCGGCATTCTTGTTTACCGCCAGCCTTGGATTCATGAGACCGTCAGAGGCGTGCTTTGCGGGGCCCGCGCCGGTCATGGCGCTCTCAGAACATCATGCTGGCGCCGACAAACACGCCGCGGCTGCCGGCATCGACCTTGTTGCCGGCGCTGTCTTTGGTCTTTGCCGAAAATGATGTGAGCTCGGTGTATACGCCGAATTGCTGCCAGCGCAGCTCGAGACCGCCCATCATCTGGAAGGCAAACCCGCTCGTATCGCCGGTGAGTGCCGAGCCGCTGAAATTCGCCCTTGCCATGCCGATTCCGGCCCCGAGATAAGGGTAAAAGATTCCGCCCGCCGCAAAATATTTCTTTCCGTTGAACAACAAGCCGGTAAAGTCCAATGAACTCGCGAAACTGGTGCCAGAAATGGTGAGATCGTTGCTGTAACGAAGATATTCGACACCGACGGCAAAACCGTTATTGATGCGCCATTCCCCTTCAAGCCCCAACGGGCTTGAAGCCTTGCTGTCAAATTCCACCGGCACCGTTCCGCTTGTCGTCTGTATTGACTGATTGCGGCTGGACAATTTGATGCTGCCCGTTTTCAAAATAAAAGCAGCGCCCTGAGCCGGCGCGGGCCTGGATGCCGGCGTGCCCGGTTTGGGGGCAGGCCCGACCTCACGCCTGGCTTCGCGCATCGTCGAAAGTCGGCCGAACGCGGCGGCGGCAAAGGCTGAGTCATCCTTAATAAGTCGAGAACGGTTGACCGCCACGCGTCCTCGGGCATACGCCACCTGGCGCAACTCGACCTTTTGGCCATCGGCCGTTAAACGTTGTTCGACAAAATAGTTGCGTCCTGCCTGGACGTTAAGCGTCAGGACAACGCTGCGGTCATCTTTGGACGCTATCGTGTGCGTACCGGGCTCAACAGCCCATAAGTAGTAGGAACGTGGCGCGCTGGGACCAATGCCCTTGCCGTCGAACCATATCAACACATTCGTCGGCTGAGCTGGGCCATCTTCCCGAAAGACGAAAACGAGCGCCTTGCCTGATGGTGGTAATGTCCCCTTGGCACGGGCGTCTTCCGCGATCGGGGCAAATTCCACGTCCGCGAATGCCTTTACGGCGGCTAGCGGTAGCAGCAGGGCAATACCAATAAGCCATGCGTAACTTGTCTTCATGGCGCACGCGACTCGTGGGTGGTTATACGTGCTACGCGCGCTCCGACAAGCGCAGTCAAGCCGCCTCTTCGGCGGCGAGGCGGACGGTATCGGCGAGACGGTGACACAGGCCGTCGACCTGCTTGGCGTCGCGGCCTTCGACCATGACGCGGATCACGGGCTCGGTGCCCGAGGCGCGCAGCACCACGCGGCCACTGCCGGCGAGCTCGCGCTCCGCGTCCCGGACCGCCTGCTGCACGCGCGTCGACGCCTTCAAGTCGAAGCGCCGGCTCATGCGCACGTTGACCATGGTTTGCGGATAGATCTCCAGCTCGTCCCGAAGCTCGGCCAGGGTCTTGCCGGAACCGCGCATCGCCGCCAGCACCTGCAGCGCGGCGATGATGCCGTCGCCGGTGGTGCTGCGGTCAAGGCAGATGACGTGCCCGGAGGTTTCGCCACCCAGGTCCCAACCGGCTTCGACGAGCTTGGCGAGCACATAACGGTCGCCGACCGCGGCGCGCTCAAACGGGATACTCTGCGTCGCGAACGCCTGTTCCAGCCCGAAGTTGCTCATGAGCGTGCCGACCACGCCGCCGTGCAGGCGTCCCGAGCGCTTGCGGTCGAGGGCGATGATGTGCAGCAGATGGTCGCCGTCCACGATTTCGCCGCGATGGTCCACCATGATCACCCGGTCGCCGTCGCCGTCGAGCGCCAGACCGAGGTCGGCCCGATGCGCCAGCACGGTCTTCTTAAGGAAGATCGGATAGGTCGCGCCGCATTCGCGATTGATATTGAAGCCGTCCGGCTCGTTGGCGACCGCCACCACCTCGGCGCCGAGCTCGCTGAACACCAGCGGCGCGATGTGATAGGCCGCGCCGTTGGCGCAGTCGACGACGATCTTGAGCCCTTCGAGACTGAGGCGGTGCGGAAAGGTGCTCTTGCAGAATTCGATGTAGCGGCCGCCGGCGTCGTCATAGCGCTTGGCCTTGCCGAGCGCGGCCGGACCGGCGGTGGTCAGCGGCTGCTGCATCAGTTCCTCGATCTGGAGCTCGACTTCGTCCGGCAGCTTGGTGCCGTCGGAAGAAAAGAATTTGATGCCGTTGTCGTCGTACGGGTTGTGCGAGGCCGAGATCACGATGCCGGCGCGGGCGCGCGCGGTGCGCGTGAGGTAGGCGATCGCCGGCGTCGGCATCGGGCCGAGCAGGCGGATGTCCACGCCCGCCGCCGACAGGCCGGCTTCGAGCGCCGACTCGAGCAAATAGCCCGAGACGCGCGTGTCCTTGCCGATGAGAATCTTGGCGTGATCGGGTGAACCCTTGCCGAGCACGCAGCCGGCGGCCCAACCGAGCTTGAGCACCGTTTCCGGCGTAATCGGCTCGTCGCCGACCTTGCCGCGCACGCCGTCGGTGCCGAAGTAGCGACGTTGTTTACTCATGGTTCTGACCTCTCCCGACATTTTCCGGATATACCGCTGTCCACATGCGCAGCGCTTCGACCGTGGGACCGACGTCGTGCACCCGGACGATACGCGCGCCATTTTGCACCGCCATGACAGCCAACGCCACACTCGCGTGCAGGCGTCGTTCAACCGGCAAACCCAGCGCCTTGCCGATCATGGATTTGCGCGACAGCCCCGCGAGGATCGGCGCGCCCAGGCTTTGCAGTTTTTTCAGGCCGCGCAGTAATTCTAGATTATGCTCCAGGGTCTTGCCGAAACCGAAGCCCGGGTCAATCACGATCCGCGCGGCCGGGATGCCCGCGTTCATGCAGGCGTCCCGCCTTTCCTGCAAAAAATCCCGGACCTCGGCCACGACATCGGCGTACCGGGGGTCGTCCTGCATCGTGCGCGGGTCGCCCAGCATGTGCATCAGGCACACCGGCACATTCAATTCCGCGGCAACCGCGGGCGCCCCCTCTCCTCTCAGCGCCCGAACGTCATTAATGAATCCGGCGCCGGCGGCGACCGCGGCGCGCATCACTTCGGGCTTGGAGGTGTCGATCGAGATTGGCAGGAGGGTTTTATCGCGCAGGGCCGAAATCACCGGGACCACGCGATCGATCTCCGCTTGCGCAGACACCGGTTGTGCGCCGGGGCGGGTGGATTCGCCGCCGATATCGATGATAGCGGCGCCCTCCTCGGCCATCCGCAACGCCTGGGCGACCGCATTTTGCGGGGACAAAAAAACACCCCCGTCCGAGAAGGAGTCGGGGGTGACGTTTAGTACTCCCATTACAGCGGGGTGCGATAGATCCAGTCCGCGGCCGTTGCAATCGAGAATCAGTTTCGAGTTTCCAGTTTCCAGTTTCGCGTTTACCACGGCCATAAGAGCAACCCCGGTTACAGTCCGGACACGGAGCTAGCAACCAGACTCTTGAAACTAAAAACCGCTTTTAATGTTCTCCCGCTGGCGCGTCCAGACGCGGCTTGATCGCCTTGTCGTCCGGCTTCTTGGGGCTGCCGGCATCGCCGCGGGGCGAACCACCCGTGCCCGCGGGCGGACGCGGGTCGCGTCCGGCCATGATGTCGTCGATCTGCTCGGAATCGAGCGTTTCCCACTCGAGCAGCGCCTTGGCCATCTTCTCCACTTTCTCGCGGTTCTCCTCGAGGATGGCGCGCGCGCGGGAATACTGCTCGTCGACGATGCGGCGGATTTCCTTGTCCACGGCCTCGGCCACGGCATCCGACATGTTCTTGTGCGTCATCACATCGCGCCCGAGGAACACCTCGCTCTGGTTGTCGCCGTAGACGCGCGTGCCCATCACATCGGACATGCCCCAGCGCATCACCATGTTGCGCGCCAGGTCGGTGGCGCGTTCGAAGTCGTTGGCGGCGCCGGTGGTCATCTGGTGCATGAACACCTCTTCGGCGATACGTCCGCCCATCAGCACCGAGATGGTCGAAAGCAGACTGTCGCGATCGTGGCTGTAGCGGTCCTCGGTCGGCAGCTGCATGGTGACGCCCAGCGCGCGTCCGCGCGGGATGATGGTCACCTTGTGCACCGGATCGGTGTTGGGCAGCGACTTCGCCACCACGGCGTGGCCGGATTCGTGGTACGCGGTGTTCATGCGTTCCTTCTCCGGCATCACGATGGAGCGGCGCTCGGCGCCCATCACCACCTTGTCCTTGGCTTTCTCGAAATCGTCCATGGTCACGAGGCGCTTGTTGGCGCGCGCCGCGAACAGCGCCGCCTCGTTCACCAGATTGGCGAGATCGGCCCCGGAAAAACCCGGCGTGCCGCGCGCCAGCACGTTGGTGTCGACGTCGTCCGCCACCGGCACCTTGCGCATGTGCACCTTGAGGATCTTTTCGCGTCCGCGGATGTCCGGCAACGGCACGTACACCTGGCGGTCGAAGCGGCCCGGGCGCAGCAGCGCGGGGTCGAGCACGTCCGGGCGGTTGGTCGCGGCAATCACGATCACGCCCTCGGTGCCCTCGAAGCCGTCCATTTCCACCAGCAGCTGGTTCAGCGTCTGCTCGCGCTCGTCATGGCCGCCGCCCAGTCCGGCGCCGCGCTGGCGCCCGACGGCGTCGATCTCGTCGATGAAGATGATGCAGGGCGCGTGCTTCTTGGCCTGCTCGAACATGTCGCGCACGCGCGAGGCGCCGACGCCGACGAACATCTCGACGAAGTCAGAGCCGGAGATCGAGAAGAACGGCACTTTCGCCTCGCCGGCGATGGCCTTGGCCAGCAGGGTCTTGCCGGTGCCGGGATTGCCGGTCATGAGCACGCCCTTGGGGATGCGGCCGCCGAGCTTCTGGAACTTGCTCGGGTCCTTGAGGAATTCGACCAGTTCACCCACCTCTTCCTTGGCCTCTTCCACCCCGGCCACGTCATCGAAGGTGACCTTGTTCTGCTCCTCGGACAGCATGCGCGCCTTGCTCTTGCCGAAGCTCATGGCGCCGCGGCCGCCCATACCGCCCTGCATCTGGCGCATGAAGAATATCCACACGCCCACCAGCAGCAGCAGCGGGAACCAGTTAATAAAGATCGTGAGCAGCAGCGACTGCTCCTCCTGCGGCTTGGCGTCGATGGCCACGCCGTGATCGATCAGGTCGCCGATCAGGCCCGGATCGCCGGGGGAGTAGGTCGTGAAGGATTCGTTGCTCTTGAGACGGCCGGTGATCTCGCGACCCTGGATCGTCACCTTGTCGACCTCGTTGCCGCGGATCTTCTGGATGAAGGTGGAATATTCCATCGGGCGCGACGCCGGCTGGCGGTTGCCGAAATTGTTGAACACCGACATCAGCACGATGGCGATGACCAGCCACAACAGGAGATTCTTCGTGAGATTGTTCAAATGCTACCTCGCTCGCTTCGCTTGCGCGGAAATCCTTGCGCGTTCGCTCGATTCGGCCATTGTCCTATGTTGCGCCGGAAGGTACAACGACATGCCTCAAGCGCCCTTAAACCCCTTCCCCAGCAGGTATATTTCCCGGCTTTCCGACCGCGACGCCCTGGGTTTGCGCGTCACGAGCTTGTCGAAGCGCCGCTGCATCTCGCGATGAAACGCCTGAAACCCCACACCCTGGAACGCCTTGACCAGCAGAGCGCCGCCCGGGGTCAACGTTTTGTCGGCGAAATCCAGCGCAAGTTCGGCCACATTCATGATCCTCGCCTGATCCACGGACGCCACTCCAGTTATATTGGGGGCCATGTCCGAGATTACAAGATCGACCGGTTTTCCCGCCAAGCGCTGCATCAACAAGTCTAGCACCGCCGGTTCCGTGAAATCGCCCTGAACGAACTCGGCGCCGGCGATCGGTTCCATCGGCAAAATGTCCAGGGCGAACAGCCTGCCAGTATCACCGATCCGGCCCCTGACGTACTGCGACCAGCCGCCGGGCGCGGCGCCCAGGTCGACCACCGTCATGCCCGGTCGCAACAGGTGATCGCGCCGGTCGATCTCCTCGAGCTTGTAGGCGGCGCGCGAACGCGCGCCTTCCTTGCGGGCGCGCTTGACGAACTCGTCGCTGACGTGGCGCGCCAGCCAGCGCTGGCTGCTCTTAGTGCGGGGCATGTGGATTGCGCAAAATGCGGAAGGCGGCGTCCGGAATTCGGATGAAAAGAAACGGGCTGACGGATATCATATTAAAGATTCCGCGTCCGGCATTCCAATATTCCGCATCCGACATGACTCCCAAGCAACGCGCGCATCTGAAGGCTCTGGCCCATAAACGCAAGCCAGTGGTGCTGGTGGGTAATGCCGGCGTCACCGCACCGCTGCTCAAGGAACTCGAAATCGCGCTCGAGCGCCACGAACTGCTGAAGATCCGGCTGCCGGGAGTCGAACGCGCGGAACGCACGAAAATGGTGCAGAAAATCTGCGACGCCGCCGGCGCCGAGGCGGTGCAGGAAATCGGGCGGGTGGCGGTCATTTACCGGGCGGCCCAAAAACCCCGTCTTGTGCTTCCCAAATAAGAATCTTAAACCGCCAACAACGCCTAGACGCCAAAAAAAAATTAAAGAAACTGATCGCTTTCCTGGCGCCGTGGCGCCGTGGCGGTTCAAACAACTAAACGTAGCGGATATCGAGGATTTCGTAGGAACGCACGCCGTCCGGCACCTGCACCTCGACCACGTCGCCCAGCTCCTTGCCGATGAGCGCGCGGGCGATGGGGGAACTGATGGAAATCTTGCCGCTGGCGATGTCGGCCTCGTGGTCGCCGACGATCTGATAGGTCACTTCCTGCCCGGAGCGCTCGTCCATGAGATTCAGCGTGGCTCCGAACACCACCCGGCCGTTGGCATTGACGGTTTTCGGATCGATCACCTGCGCGGTCGCGAGCTTGTGTTCGAGCTCGGTAATGCGCCCTTCGGTGAAGCCCTGTTGTTCCTTGGCCGCATGGTACTCGGCGTTCTCCGACAGATCGCCGTGCGAGCGTGCCTCCGCGATCGCCTGGATGATGCGCGGGCGCTCGACGGTTTTCAGGCGCTGCAGCTCGCTTTTGAGCTTCTCAGCGCCGACCACGGTCATGGGCGTTTTCTTCATACTAATTCCCTACTAATTCCTTGTGCAGGTCCTGCAACCGGCTGACGCGCATCGCGCCGGCCACGCGATGGGCCTCGCAGGCGGCCCGCGCCGCCGCCAGGGTCGTGTAGATGGTTACCTTGTGCTGCAGCGCCTCGCGCCGGATCGCATAGGAGTCGGCCAGGCTCTGCTTGTCGGACACGGTATTGACGATTATATCAACCTCGTCGTTCATGATCATGTCGATGATGTTCGGACGCCCCTCGGAGAGCTTGTTGACGGCGCGCGCCGTGACGCCACCCTGCTCCAGCACCGCCGCCGTGCCGCGCGTGGCCAGGATCTCGAAGCCCTGCTGGCTGAAGTAGCGCGCAACCTCGATCGCACCCTTCTGGTCGGCGTCGCGCACGCTGATGAAAATGCGCCCGCTCATCGGGATCGGGCTGCCGGCGGCGATCTGCGACTTGGTGAAGGCCTCGCCGAAGCTGCGGCCCACGCCCATGACCTCGCCGGTGGATTTCATCTCGGGGCCGAGCACCGTGTCTACCCCGGGGAACTTGATGAACGGGAACACCGCCTCCTTCACCGAATAATAGGAAGGCACGATCTCGCCGGCGATGCCCTGGCTTTTCAGCGACTGCCCGGCCATGCAGCGCGCCGCGATCTTGGCCAGCGGCCGCCCGGTGGCCTTGGAAACGTACGGCACCGTGCGCGAGGCGCGCGGGTTCACCTCGAGCACGTAGATCTTGCCGTTCTGGATTGCGTACTGGACGTTCATCAGTCCGACGACCTTGAGCGCCTTGGCCATCTTCACGGTCTGCTCGCGCAACTCGTCCTGGATTTTTTTCGACAGCGAGAACGGCGGCAGCGAACAGGCGGAGTCGCCGGAATGCACGCCGGCCTCCTCGATATGTTCCATGATGCCGCCGATGATGACCTGCTTGCCGTCGGACACGGCGTCGACGTCGACTTCGGTGGCGTCGTTGAGGAAGCGGTCGAGCAGCACCGGCGAATCCTCGGACACGCGCACCGCGACGCGCATGTAGGTTTCCAGGTCCTCGCGCGCGTGCACAATTTCCATGGCGCGTCCGCCGAGCACGTACGACGGCCGTACCACCAGCGGGTAGCCGATCTTGTCCGCCAGCTTCACCGCCTCCTGCGTGGTGCGGGCGGTGGCGTTCGGCGGCTGATGCAGCTTCAGCTTGTGAATCAGTTTCTGGAAGCGCTCGCGGTCCTCGGCGACGTCGATGGAATCCGGGCTGGTGCCGATGATCGGGGCACCGGCGGCCTCGAGGCCGCGCGCCAGTTTGAGCGGCGTCTGGCCGCCGTACTGCACGATCACGCCCGCGGGTTTTTCCAGATGAATGATCTCGAGCACGTCCTCGAGCGTGAGCGGCTCGAAGTACAAGCGGTCGGAGGTGTCGTAGTCGGTGGACACCGTTTCCGGGTTGCAGTTGATCATGATGGTCTGGTAGCCGTCCTCGCGCAAGGCGAACGAGGCGTGCACGCAGCAATAATCGAACTCGATGCCCTGGCCGATGCGGTTCGGCCCGCCGCCGAGCACGATGATCTTTTTCTTTTTCTCCGGCGCGGCCTCGCACTCCTCTTCATAGGTCGAGTACATGTAGGCGGTGGCCGAGGCGAATTCGGCGGCGCAGGAATCGACGCGCTTGTACACCGGCCGCACCTTGGCGGCGTGGCGCCACTTGCGCAGCTGCAGCTCGGTCACACCGAGCAGGGCCGCCAGTCGCCGGTCCGAGAATCCCTTGCGCTTCCACGCGCGCAACGCATCGGCGGAAGGTTTCTTCTTGCCGTGCTTCGCAATCGCTTTCTCGGTCTCCACGAGATCGGCAATCTGCGCCAGGAACCACGGATCCATGTGGCACAGCGCATGGATCTCCTCCGCGCTCATGCCGAGGCGGAACGCGTCGGCCAAGTGCCAGATGCGTTCCGCGCCTGGCACCCGCAGCGCCTGGGCCACGCGCCTGCGCGCCTCGTCCTTGTCCTGCGCCGGATCGAGCTTCGACTCGAGGCCGTAACTGCCGATTTCGAGCGAACGCAGCGCCTTCTGCAGCGACTCCTGAAACGTTCTTCCAATCGCCATGGCCTCGCCCACCGATTTCATCTGGGTCGTGAGCGTGGGGTCGGCCTTGGGGAATTTCTCGAACGTGAAGCGCGGGATCTTGGTCACCACGTAGTCGATGGTCGGCTCGAACGAGGCCGGCGTGACGCCGCCGGTGATGTCGTTTTTCAGCTCATCCAGGGTGTAGCCGACGGCGAGCTTGGCCGCGATCTTGGCGATCGGAAAACCGGTGGCCTTGGAGGCGAGCGCCGACGAGCGCGACACGCGCGGATTCATCTCGACGATGATCGAACGCCCGTCCTGCGGGTTGATCGCGAACTGCACGTTCGAGCCGCCGGTGTCGACGCCAATCTCGCGCAGGCACGCGATCGAGGCGTCGCGCATGAGCTGGTATTCCTTGTCGGTGAGCGTCTGCGCCGGCGCCACCGTGATGGAATCGCCGGTGTGCACGCCCATGGGGTCGAAGTTCTCGATCGAGCAGATGATGATGCAGTTGTCCTTGTGGTCGCGCACCACTTCCATCTCGTACTCCTTCCAGCCGATGATGGATTCCTCGATCAGCAGCTCGTGCGTGGGCGAGGCGTCGAGGCCGCGCTCACAGATGACGACGAACTCGTCCTTGTTGTAGGCGATGCCGCCACCGGTGCCGCCGAGCGTGAACGAGGGGCGGATGATCACGGGGAAACCGATCGCCGCCTGCACCTGCAGCGCCTCTTCCATGCTGTGCGCGGTGGCGCCGCGCGCGCATTTGAGCCCGATGGATTCCATCGCCTTTTTGAAGCGCTCGCGGTCCTCGGCCTTGTCGATGGCCTCGCGTTTGGCGCCGATCATTTCGACGCCGAACTGCTTGAGCACGCCCTCGCGATCGAGGTCGAGCGCGCAATTGAGCGCGGTCTGCCCGCCCATGGTCGGCAGCAGCGCGTCCGGGCGCTCCTTCTCGATGATCTTGGCGACGGTCTGCCAGGTAATCGGCTCGATATAAGTCGCGTCCGCCATCTCCGGATCGGTCATGATGGTGGCCGGGTTGGAGTTCACCAGGATGACGCGATAGCCCTCTTCCTTGAGCGCCTTGCACGCCTGCGCGCCGGAATAATCGAACTCGCAGCCCTGACCGATGATGATCGGCCCGGCCCCGATGATCAGGATGCTCTTGATGTCAGTTCTTTTCGGCATATGGATTCAATCCGCCACGGCGCTTCAGCGCCATGGCGTCTCAACTCGCGTATTCCCTGGCGTCCTTGGCGACCTGGCGGCTCGCGCTCTTTTTCTCTTCCATCATCTTCACGAACCGGTCGAACAGCGGCGACACGTCGTGCGGCCCCGGGCTCGCCTCGGGATGCCCCTGGAAGCAGAACGCCGGCCTGTCGGTGCGCTCGAGCCCCTGCACCGAACCGTCGAACAACGAGCGGTGCGTGACCCGCAGGTTCGCCGGCAGCGTCGCCTCGTCTACCGCGAAGCCGTGATTCTGGCTGGTGATCATGACGCGCCCGCTGTCGATCTCGAGCACCGGATGATTCGCGCCGTGATGGCCGAATTTCATTTTTATGGTGCGCGCCCCGGAGGCCAGGCCCAGCAGCT
>JBLMXN010000021.1:0-32106 GCA_050257795.1 Bacteroidota bacterium | reverse complement strand
CCTCCAGTTCCAGGCGGACGTGCAGCAAGGTCCACGCCGCCAGGATGGCGACCGCGGAGGCGCTGCCGCCGAATACCGTTTCAAGATGGTTGATGTTCGGGGCGAACGGGGCGGCCAGCTCCACCTTTTCTCCGGACGCCTCCATGACTTCCACGCCCATGGCCTTGGACAGTGGAATTTGTTCGTGCAGATAGCGTTCCAGTTCGCGGCGATCCATGGTGGTTCCTTTTGTTCGGTTGCGCGGCGACAGGCGCAAGTCTGACACCACACACTTTAGGCCCCGGCGCGGCGAAATCAAAGAACTGTTCCGGCCGGATGACGGCGGCAGGCCGTGCCTGCAGAACCTCGGCGTCGATATGTTTGTCGACGACGACGGCGAACAATTCCATGATTTGATTCTAAAAGACAGTTGTCGCGGCGTTGCTCAGGGCGGCGAACTCGGCGAGGCTGAGGGTCTCGGCGCGCCGGGTCGGGTCGATGCCGAGCGCCTGCATCGCTTCGGCGCGCAGGAAATTCTTCAGCGTGTTGCGCAGCACCTTGCGCCGGCTGGCGAAGGCCGCCTGCACCAGCCGCGCGAATCGGTCCGGATCGTTCACCGCGACCGGCGGCGCGGCATGCGGCACCAGGCGCACCACCGCGGAGTCGACCTGCGGTGGCGGCGTGAAGGCGCCGGAGGCGACGTCGAAGAGTTTCTCCACCGCGCAGCGGTACTGGATCATCACCGACAGCCGCCCGTAATCCTTGCCGCCCGGCGCCGCACCCAGGCGGGTCACCACCTCTTTTTGCAGCATGAACAGCATGTCCTGGATGCACCCGGCCTGATCCAGCACATGAAACAGCAGCGGCGTGGAGATGTTGTACGGCAGGTTGCCAATCAGTCTTAGTTTTTGTCCGGCCCTGGCCAGTCGGCAGAAGTCGAATTTCAGGGCATCGGCGCTGTGCAGCGTGAGCTTGTCGGCGGGAAACTCGGTCCGCAGGCGCGCGACCAGGTCGCGGTCGAGCTCGACGGCATCGAGATGGGCGACGCGCGCCAGCAGCTCGCGCGTGAGCGCGCCGGTGCCCGGCCCGATTTCGACCAACCGATCCCCGGGGCGCGGCGCGAGTGCGGCGGCGATGCGGCCGATGACGCCGCGGTCGTGCAGGAAGTGCTGGCCGAAGCGCTTGCGCGCGCGGTGCTCCTTCATCGGGCGAGCGCGCGCGCCATGTCGATGGCGGCGATCAGGCTCGACACGTCCGCGCGCCCGGTGCCGGCAAGCTCGAGTGCCGTGCCGTGGTCGACCGACGTGCGCACGAACGGCAGGCCGAGCGTGACGTTGACCGCGTGCGCGAAGTCGTGGTGCTTGAGCACCGGCAGACCCTGGTCGTGGTACATGGCGAGCACGGCGTCGACGCCGGCGAGCTGCGCCGGGATGAATGCGGTGTCGGCCGGAACCGGGCCGCGCAGGCGCATGCCCCGCGCCGTCAGGGTCTTGAGCACCGGCTCGATGACCTCGATCTCCTCGCGCCCGAGATGACCGCCTTCGCCGGCGTGCGGATTGAGGCCACACACCAGAACCACCGGATCGGCGATGCCGAACTTGCGCTTGAGGTCGGCGTGCAGGACTTCGATGACCGCCGTCAGCCGCTCGCGCGTGATTGCGCGCGGCACCGCCGCGAGCGGCAGATGAATGGTCGCGAGCGCCACCCGCAGGGAAGGCGCGGCCAGCATCATCACCGGTTGCGGCGCGCCGCTCGCCGCGGCGAGAAATTCGGTATGGCCGGTGAACGGGATGCCGGCGTCGTTGATATTGCCCTTGTGCACGGGACCGGTGACGAGGGCGTCGAATTCACCGCTCTGGCAACCGGCGACCGCGACCTTGAGTGTTTCGATCACGTAAGCCGCGTTCGCGGTATCCAGCCGGCCGGGCGTGACCGGATGCGCGGTTGTGACCGGCCGCACGAAAACTCCCGCGCCGGCCGACGCGCGCCCTTTGCTTCCTCGGCTTCGTAAGCGCGCCGTCCCTGGCGCACTACTCCACTCGCGCAGCGCAAACGGAAGCTGCAACTGGCGCGCGCGCTGTTCCAGCATCGCGGGATCGGCGATCAGCACCAGCGCGCAGCCGGCCGGCGGGGTCAGCTGCAGGCACAGATCCGGCCCCACGCCCGCGGGTTCGCCGGGGGTCAGGGCAATGACGGGGATTTTGGGCATGGATTGAGTTTCGAGTTTCTGGTTTTCAGTTGCAAGTTCAGAACTCGAAACCGGGGACCGGAACCCGCCTATTTGGCGCGTTTTACGTCTTGACCGCGAATCAATCGGTGTCTTCGCTGAGGTACTCCACGAACGCCTCGTCGCGCAGCTGGCGCGCCCACTGTTCGTAACGCTCGTCGGCCTTGCGCGCGTGGATCTGCTGGCGCGCGGCCGCCTCCGTGCGTTCCTGGGTCACGTCGTGGCTACGCCGGCCGAGCACCTGAATGAGATGCAGCCCGAAGGACGTGCGCACCGGCTGGCTCAGTTCGCCCGGTTTCAGGGCATTCATGGCCTTCTCGAAATCCGGCACCATCTGGCCCGGATCGACCCAGCCGAGGTCGCCGCCGTTGGCGGCCGAGCCGGGGTCCTCGGAATGGGCGCGCGCGAGCGCGGCGAAATCCTCGCCGTTTTCGACGCGTTCGCGCAGGTGCAGCAGCTTGGTGCGGGCCTCGTCGAGCGACTGGATTTCGCTTGGGCGCAGCAGGATATGGCGCACGTGCGTCTGCGTGACCGACGTCGCCGCCGCCGCGCCGCGCTTATCGTCCAGCTTCAGGATGTGAAAACCGTTCGGGCCGCGCAGGATCTCGCTGATATCGCCCGGCGCCATGTTCTTGACTGCGCTCAGGAACAGTTCCGGCAGTTCGCCCGCCTTCTTCCACCCGAGATCGCCGCCCTTGAGCGCGTCCGGGCTTTGGGAATAGCTCACCGCGGTCTGCTGGAAATCCGTTCCCTGTTTGAGCTGGCGGTAGATGTCCTCGGCGCGCTTCTTCGCGGCCTGGATGGCGTCGGGTGAAGCGGTTTCCGGAATGCCGATCAGGATGTGCGACAGATGATATGTCACGTCCATGTCGGCGCGGTTCTCGGGGTTCTCGAGGAAATTGTGAACCTCGCTGTCGGTGACGGTGACGCGGTCGTTGATTTCGCGCCCCAGCAGCCGCTGTATCGTGATCTGGTCGTGGACCTGGGCGCGGTACGCGCTCCAGTCCACGCCGCTCTGCGCCACCGCTTTGCGGAAGGCATCGGTTGCCAGGTTGTTGCGCTTGGCGATGGTGTCGATGGCGTTGTCGATATCCTCCTCGGACACGCGGATACCGCTCTGGGTGGCCAGTTGCAGCTCCAGGCGTTCGAGCACCATCCGCTCGAGCAGCTGTTTCCGGAGCACGTCGTCGGGCGGGATCTTGATTTTCTGGAGCGTGAGCTGTTTTTTGATCTCGGCCATGCGGTCGGCCAGCTCGGTTTCGGTGATGACGTCGTCATTGACGATCACCAGGATCCGGTCGATCTCTTGCGCGGCGGGCGCAGGTGCTGCCGCCCCCGTCGCGGGCGGCAGCAGCGACAGAAACAGCCCGAGCACGACGCCGAGCAGCGCCATGGATTTTTTGACAACGCGCATGTGCAATATGACGGTTATAAGCCCCGCGAGTTGCAGGGGCGGCAAGGATAGCATGAACCAGCCGCCCATTCGCCTCAGGCGCAGGCATTAAGGGGAGGCGGGCGGCGTTGCCGCCGGCGCTGTTGTCGGGAAGGAGAATACGCTCTGGCGCAGCGGGCTGTCCGGGATGTGGCCGAGCTTGGAGAGGCCGGTCAGTTCGAGCTCGAACATGATCGAGTTGTTCTGGGTCGCGGCGTTGTTGTGCACCGTATCGACGGACAGGTAGCGCCGGCCCAGTAGGCGCAGGGCCCAGCAGCAGGCGTTGTATTCCGCGCCGGCGTAGCTATCGACGTTGCGGTGATCCAGCCAGGAATAGATCGAGCGCGCCCGGAAACTCCAGCGGCCGGCAATCGGCCATTCGGCGGAGACGTCCGACTGCTCGACCGTGCCGCGGGAAAACTGTTTGCCGACGTTTACGATGCGGTTTTTTGCCGGGTTGTACTGAAGATACAGGCTGTATTGCTGGAGGTGATTGTCGGCCCGGTCCCACGCACCATTGGCGCGCGCGTACCAGTGGCTGGCCAGCATCATGGAGGCCTCGCCGACGATATCGGAGGCCGCGGCAAGGTCCGTCCCTGCGGGCAGATTGACCTCGCGGTCCTGGAAATAATAAATCCGCCCGAGACTTGCGCGCGCGCGTTCGGCGCCGTCGTTGGCGTCGAGGAAGCGCGTGGTCACGGCGGCCGTGATCTGGTTGGAATCGCCGATGCGGTCGCCGCCGATGAAGCGGTTGTCGCGGAACAGGTTGGATAAGTTCATGTCCGGCACGCTGGTGTCGAAGTTGGGCAGGTCGTTCTGGGCCTTGCGCGGGATGTACAGGTAATACAGGCGCGGCTCGAGCGTCTGGGTATAAGGCTCGTCGCTCCAGCGCGAGTCGCGCTCGAAGTACAGTCCGCTGTCCAGGCTGAGCACCCCGCGCGTGAGTGACGGCGTCTGATCCGGCGCATTGGACAGGTGATAAGCGATGTGTCGCACGCCAACCCTGGGCGTGACGAATCCGTAGGCGTTCGACAGCGGCAGGCTCAGCGCCGGGTACAGCGACAGGCGTTGGCCGGTGACGCCGACATCGCGCGTGAAATTCACCGCCTCGCTGTCGAGCTGGTAGTTCACATGGTTCGGATCGGCCGGAGGAGCGAACGACAGATTGAGTTGCGGCAGGCGCCGGTACGGGCGGTCGGCGGGCAGAATCGTGGGGTCGATGGTCTGGTAGTCGGCGGCGCGCGCGCTGAAGTCCCAGGCGGCTCCGCGGTAGTCGACCTCGGCGTTCTGCGGCAGGTGCGTCTGGCTGGTGATGCCGATGTCATCGCCGAAGTCGTTGAGGTATTGCTTGTCGGACACGGCGTGCACGTCGACGGTGCCGGACCACAACCGGCTGAACGACTGCCGGTGCTGATAGGTGCCGGCGGCGCGATCGTCGCCGTTCGCCAGTTTGTCATTCTGCAGCGCTTCCAGTTGCAGCGTGCCCTGGGAACGGGAGGTGAGATAGCGGAACTCGTTTTGAATCTGCAGGCCGCGTCGGGTCATCAGGTGCGGTGTCAGGGTGTCGTCGTAATTGGGCGCCAGATTGAGGTAGTAAGGCGTGGCGAGTTCCAGGCCGCGGTTGGTCGCCGTACCCAGGCGCGGCTGCAGGAATCCCGACTTGCGCTGATCCGAGAGCGGGAAACTCAGATAGGGCAGGTAGAACACCGGCACGCCCTTGAAGTTGACCGAGCTGTGATAGGCGGTGCCGATCTGTGTCCGGGTGTCGAGCTTGAGTTCGGTGATCTTCAGGAACCAGTCGTCCTGGCCCGGCGCGCAGGTGGTGAAACGCGCCTGCTTGAGGCGCGTGAGATCCGGTCCCTCGAAGTCGATGCGTTGGGCGTCACCGCGCGCCCGGCCGTTTTCCAGCACGTAGGTGCCCGGACCGGTATACCCGACGTGCGTGCCGAGGTTGAGATGGGTCTCCTCCGTCTGGAAGGTCGTGCCGGTGGCGCTTTGCAGGGAAACGCGACCGGTGGCGTCGGTCTGGTCGGTGGCCTGGTCGTAGCGCAGCCGGTCGGCGCTGAGGTATTGCCCGTCGCGTCGCAGCTCCACGTTGCCGCTGAATTCGCTGACGCCCCCCTGCGTCGAGTGCAGCTCGTGGGCGCGGATGTCCGTGGGCGTGTCCGCCGGCGCCCGGTTGGCGGCGGCCACCAGGGGCGGGCGCGGCGGCGGTTCGGGGCAGGCGCCTTCCTCGGCCGGCGCCGCCTGACATAGCCCGGCCGCGACGACGAGGCAGAGCCATGGGACGGCGCGCGGCAGGGGTGGCATGGGGATCAGGCGGACTTTGTTTTATGATGGGAGGCATAAAATTGCATACAATGTCAGACCCATCAAGTTTTACCGCACGCGCGGCATCGGCTCGCACACCGGTTTTGGATAAACGACTCGAAGCTCTCAAGCAGTGGACCGGCCGGACGCTCGGCGCCGACGGTTTCGACATCCGTCCGGCCTCGGCGGATGCCAGCTTTCGCCGCTATTTCCGCGTCACCGTCGGAAATCAAAGCTACATCGTCATGGACGCGCCGCCGGAACGGGAGAGCATCCGGCGTTATGTCGCGATTGCGCGGCGGTTCCACGCGCTCGGTCTCAACGTCCCGGAGGTGCTCGCGGAAGACGCGGAGCTCGGTTTTGCACTCATCACCGATCTGGGCGACGAGCTCTACCTGCGACACCTGAACGAGGCCACGGTGGAACGGCTGTACGGCGATGCCCTGGGGGCGTTGATCGTGCTGCAGACCGGCACGTTCAGCCACGCGGCGGGGGATTTCCTGCCGGCGTACGACGAAGCCCTGCTGCGCCGCGAGATGGAGATCTTTCGCGAGTGGTACCTCGGCCGCCATCTCGGGCTCGCGCTGACCGGCGCGCAACAGGCGGTGCTCGACACGGCGTTCACGCTGCTGGCGCGCGAGGCGCTGGCGCAACCGCGGGTGTGGGTGCACCGCGACTATCATTCGCGCAACCTGATGGTCACGCTCCGCAACAACCCCGGGATCCTCGATTTTCAGGACGCCGTGATCGGCCCGGTGACCTACGATCTGGTGTCACTGCTGCGCGACTGTTACATCGCCTGGCCGCGCGAACGGGTGCAGGACTGGGTCAAGGGCTATCAGGAACTGGCGCTGCAATCCGGGATTCCGGTCGGCGAGGACGAGGCGCGGTTTTTGCGCTGGTTCGATCTGATGGGGGCACAGCGTCACCTCAAGGCCAGCGGCATTTTCGCGCGGCTCCAGCACCGCGACGGCAAGCCCGGCTATCTGACGGACATTCCGCGCACGCTCGGGTACGTGTACGACGTGTGCGCGCGCCATCCCGAATTGCATCCGCTGCAAGGCTTGTGGCGCCAACTCAAGCTGCCGGGGGCGGAGTGAGTATGACAAATTCGTCTGGAACGAATTTGGGCGCGCCGGGGATGGCGCGCATCAAGGCCATGATCCTGGCGGCGGGTCGCGGCGAACGCATGCGCCCGCTTACCGACACCGTCCCCAAACCGCTGCTCGAGGCCGGCGGCAAGCCCCTGATCGTGCATCTGATCGAGCGGTTGGCGCGCGCCGGGTTTCGCGACCTCATCGTCAATCATTCGCACCTGGGCGAGCAGATCACGGCCTATCTCGGCGATGGCGCCGCCTATGGCGTGCGCCTCGCGTATTCGCACGAGGAGGGCGGCGGACTCGAGACCGGTGGCGGCATTTTCAAGGCGCTGTCGCTCATCGATTCCGATCCGTTCCTGGTCGTCAATGGCGATATCTGGACGGATTATCCCTTTGAACGCCTCCCCACCAGGCTCTCCGGCCTGGCGCATCTGGTGCTGGTGAACAACCCGCCGCAGCATCCCCAGGGCGATTTCGCCCTGCGCGACAACCGCGTGCTCGCTGAGGGCGGACCGCGGCTGACGTTCAGCGGCATCGGTGTCTACGCACGCGCCCTGTTCGCCGGCTGCCAACCCGGCAAATTTCCGCTGGCGCCGCTGTTGCGGCGGGCAATGGAAACCGGGCAGGTCAGCGGCGAGCGTTACCCCGGACACTGGCGCGACATCGGGACTCCGCAGCGCCTGATGGAGCTTGATCGGGAATTGCGGCAACCGGGAACACGCCCCGGCTAGCCAGGAAAAACAAGTGAATTCAGGCAGTTACCAATGAGTGGCGGATTGACGGGCGGGCGGCGAAAATAAGCACATGCGGGGCCGCCGCAGCTTCTGTCCACGAATCTGAAGGCAATAAAAAACCGGTAACATCTCGCCAGCCTGAACAACCGGGCGGATGTTACCGGCTATCGCTTCAGAGGCTCCAGGGCAATCCAAAACTGCGGCGGTTCCCCGCGCTCTGCGCGGTCCGCACTGGCAGGCGGACGACCCCTTGCCTCCCGAGTTATTTCTTCTTCTTAGCTGCTTTTTTCTTGGCCTTTTTCTTCGCTGCCATGATGAGCTCCTTTAGGTTGTGGTTAAGGGACTTGCAGTGAAGTCAGGGGCCGAAACCCCGGACGGTGCTGCGCGTTGCCACGGAAAGGAAAAGGCGGCAGCTGGCCGCCTTTTCATGGATTCGATATTGAATTGAGCGAAGCGGGGAGAACGGGAAGAGCAAGACCCGGCGGCGGGAAGGCGCCACGGGTGGGTACTGTTACTGCTACCTATGTCAGCGGTTGTCGAGCTTCGCAATCGTTCCACTAACCCTTGGTTGATCATGGTTACGCCCGGTGCCGCGATGACGTTGGTTCTCTCGAGCGACGTTCGACTGTCCGAGCGGTGACATCCGTGTTCAACATTCACTTCATGTTTAGCACATCACCTTGATGCGTCAAGACATTAATGCAATGAAAAAAAAATTGCAAATACTTTTTTGCGTCCTTCGCTCCGTCATCGCGCCTATTCAATCGACAGGACGAGCAAGCGAAGCGAGCAGGGCTACCGTCTCGACGCACCTCTGAAACTTTCTGCGTGTCATCCGCACTTCGAGTCGCCGCAGTTGAGACAGGTCATGCATCCGTCCATCTTGATCACCGCCTTGGTCGAACACTTGGCGCAGAGTTGCGCGTCGGCGGGGAAGTCCGACGATTCTTCGCACGCGGTTTCCGTCGCGGCGGCGCGCTTTTTCAGTTCGGCGCGCTTCTCGGCAATGAACTGGCTGCGCGCCGCATCCGGCGCATCGGCCGGGATGAGGCCGATGAGCTTGAGGTGCCGCTCGATGACGTCACCGAGCTCGGCCACCAGCGATGGGGTGTACTTGCCCTTCTTGAAGTAGCCGCCGCGCGGGTCGAACACCGAGTGCAGCTCCTCCACCAGGAAGGTCACGTCGCCGCCCTTGCGGAAGACCGCCGAGATGACCCGGGTCAGCGCCACCACCCACTGGAAGTGGGCCATGTCCTTGGAGTTGATAAAGATCTCGAAGGGACGGCGTTTCTCGTGCGCGGTATCGGGGTTGAGCACGATGTCATTGATGGTGACATACAGGGCGTGCTCGGTGAGCGGCGTCTTGATCTTGTAGGTCGAGCCGAGCAGCATCTCCGGGCGCTCGAGCTTCTCGTGCATGTGCACGACGTTGCTGTCGGGGCGCTTGGGCTCGGCCGCCTCCGGTTTGACGACCTCGTATCCCGTGATTTTCTCGTTGATTTTGATGGCCATGACAACCCTCCTTCTCTCTACCGTTTTATCGTCTCTTTTCCGCGATCAAAACCGCCCGTAATAGCCTTCCTTCAAGGCGTCGTACAGGTTGGCGGCGGTGTGGACCTCGCCGTCGTACTCAATCTCCTCGTTGCCCTTGACCTCGACCATCTCGCCGTTGGAAAGCTGGAAGCGGTACAGGGTGTTCTCGAGGTCCTTGTCCTTGACCAGCACGCCCTGGAACGCCTCGGGGTTGAAGCGGAAGGTGGTGCAGCCCTTCAGGCCCTTCTCGAAGGCGTGCAGGTAGATGTCCTTGAAGTCCTCGTACGGATAGTCGGTCGGGACATTGGCGGTCTTGGAGATGGAGGAATCCACCCATTTCTGCGCCGCCGCCTGCACGTCGACGTGCTCGCGCGGGCTGATGTGGTCGGCCGCAACGAAATAATCCGGCAGCTTCGCCTGCGGGTCGTCCGTGTCCGGCGCCGCCTTGGGGTTGACCAGGGTGCGATAGGCGAGCAACTCGAAGGAGAAGACCTCCACCTTTTCCTTGCTCTTCTTGCCCTCGCGCAGCACGTTGCGGCTGTACTGGTGCGCGAACGAGGGCTCGATGCCATTGCTGGCGTTGTTCGCGAGCGACAGCGAGATCGTGCCGGTCGGCGCGATCGAGGTGTGGTGCGTGAAGCGCGCGCCCTTCTCGGCGATGCGGGAGGTGAGCGCGTCATCGAACTGTTGCATGTAGCGGCTGTAGCGGGCGAGCAGCGCCTTGCCCTTGACCCGGTCGCCGACCTTGTGGCCGTCGCGGCGCATCTCGGGGCGGCGTGCCAGCATCTCCTCGGTGACCGTGAACTCGTCCTCCATGATTGGCGCCGGGCCCTTCTCATCGGCCAGTTCGATGCCGACCTCCCAGCCGACCTCGGCCATCTCACGCGCCACGCGCTCGGTGAACTCGAGCGATTCCGGCGAGCCGTATTTCATGCGCAGCATGGTGAGCGCCGACCCCAGGCCCAGGAAGCCCATGCCATGGCGGCGCTTGTGGTGGATTTCATGGCGCTGCTGCTCCAGCGGCAGGCCGTTGATCTCGACCACGTTGTCGAGCAGGCGGGTGAAGATGGCCACCACCTCGCGGTAGCGCTCCCAGTTGAAGTGCGCGGCGTCCCCGAACGGCTGTTCCACGAACTTGGTCAGGTTCACCGAACCCAGCAGGCATGAGCCGTAGGGCGGCAGCGGCTGCTCGCCGCAGGGGTTGGTGGCGCGGATGTTCTCGCAGAACCAGTTGTTGTTCATCTCGTTGATCTTGTCGATCAGGATGAAGCCGGGTTCGGCGTAGTCGAAGGTCGAGGCCATGATCAGGTCCCACAACCGGCGCGCCGGGATGGTCTTGTACACCTTGCAGGCGACCTGACCGATGTTATTGGTGATATAGCCCTCGGTGCGGGGCCAGTAGCGCCACAGAATGCGCGATTCGGGGTCCTCGTACTCGTGGCGGTTGGCCGGGAACACCAGGTCCCAAGGCGCGTTCTGTTTGACCGCCTGCATGAATTCGTCGGTGATCAGGCAGGACAGGTTGAACTGGCGCAGCCGCCCGTCCTCGCGCTTGGCCTTGATGAAATCCATGATGTCCGGGTGGCTGATGTCGAAGGTGCCCATCTGGGCCCCGCGGCGGCCGCCGGCGGACGACACCGTGAAGCACATGGCGTCGAAGATATCCATAAAAGAGAGGGGACCGGAGGTATAAGCTCCGGCCCCGCTCACAAACGCCCCTTTGGGGCGGAGGGTAGAGAACTCGTAACCGATGCCGCAGCCGGCCTTGAGCGTCAGGCCGGCTTCGTGCACCGAGGACAGGATGCCGTCCATGGAATCCGGCACCGTGCGCGAAACCGTGCAATTGATGGTGCTGGTGGCCGGTTTGTGCTCCAGGGCGCCGGCGTTCGAGACGATGCGCCCGGCCGGAATCGCCCCGTTTTGCAGGGCCCAAAAGAACTTCTCGAACCATTCCTCGCGCTTTTCCGGGGTAATTTCGACGTCCGCCAGCGCCCGCGCAATGCGGGCATAGGTACCCGCGATGTCTTGGTCGAGGACCTCGCCGGTCTTGCTCTTCAGGCGGTATTTCTTGTCCCAGATATCCAGGGAAGCCGGTTGTATGGGGATTTCAGTGACAGCCGGGTAATGTGTCTGTAATTGGACGACCTTCATTTTTTCTGTCCTCCGGTGCCTATGTGGGGTGCTGTCCGCGCCGTTTTTTAGTTAACTACTATCTATTGGGCCTATAACCTTGGCCAACCACAATATGATGTGCATTTATACCCATAAACAGAATGCTGTCAAGCTTGCAAAATTTTTATGAATGGATTGGCACGGCGGGAGGGACTTCTACCTTATATATGTTTGGGCTGGCCGCGGACGCCGGGGGCCAGCCGGCCTTTTTGTAAACCCGGAATTTCCCCTCCAGTTAACGACCCCGGGCGGGGGCGAGCCGGTTTTCAGGCGTAACCCAGCCGTTGCTGCAGACGCCCGACGAGCGCCGCCATATCGGGCATGTCCCCGGTATTGATCGCGAGCGCCAGGGGTTGCTCCTCCTGTGTGAGCGGTTCGCGAGTGGCCAGCTGATGATCGAGCACCGCGAGATCCGCCTCTGAGGCATCGCCGCCGTGGCGCGCGCGCTGGCGCAGGCGCTCGCGCAGCACGCCGTCGTCGGCGCGCAGGTCAAGAATCATGAAAGGCGCGCGCGCCTGTTCCGCCACCGCGTGCAATTGCCGGCGCTGTTCCCGTTTCAGGAACGCCGCATCCACCAGCACCGCCTGTCCGGCGCGCAGGATATCGTGCGCCAGTTCCGCCAGTCGCGTGTAGGTGCGGCGGCCGGCCTCCGCGGTATACAAGCCGCTGTCGATCCCGGAGCCGCTGCGCGCCGCTGCGCCCAGTCCATGCAGCCGCTTGCGTTCGACGTCGCTGCGCAGGCGGATGACATCGAGCCGTTCCAGCAGTCGTTGCGATAACCAGGTCTTGCCGCTACCCGAGAGCCCGTGGGTGATGACAAGCGCGGGACAGTGCGCCTGGGTATAGCGTTCGGCCAGTCCGACATAGCCGAGATATTCCTGCCGCGCCCGTTGCTTGTCGTTCTCACTCAAGCCGCCCTGGCGCAAACGGATGCACGCGACCTTGGCGCGCACCAAAGCGCGGTAGACCTGATAGAAGCGGAACACGGCAAGGCCGGCGTAGTCACCGGTGTGCTCGAGGTAGCGGTTGAGCGCGCGCCGTGCCAACCCGGGATGTCCGCGGTCGTCGAGGTCCATGACCAGGAACGCGACTTCGCTCATGACGTCGATCCAGCGAAGGTTGTCGTTGAATTCGAGACAGTCGAACAGCATCGCGCGCCCGTCGCGCCAGATCATGTTGGCGAGGTGCGCGTCGCCGTGGCATTCGCGCACGAAGCCGCGGTGCTTGCGGTCTGCGAATGTCTGGTGCAGTTCGTCGAAGCTGAGCTGGCTCCAGGTTTCGAGACGCCGCAGTTGCGCCTGATCCGGTGCGTCGACGCGCGATAGGATCTGCTCGAAGTTCTCGCGCACCGGCTCGTACACGCGCGCGGGTGTGCCGAAAGCCTGGTCGTATCCGGCGACCGCGATACGCCCATGAAATTCGGCCAGCTCCCGCGCCAGCGAATCAACATGCGCCGGACCCAGCTCGCCGCGCGCCAGCATCCGGTCGAGTCGGGCCTCCTCGGGGAACTGGATCATTTTCACGGCATACTCGATCGCCTCGCCGGCGCCGCCGAGCGCCGGGGCGGAGGCCGGGCCGGTGATGGGAAGCACGCCGAGATAAAGCGATTCCGCCAGGCGCCGGTTCAGTCGCAGTTCTTCCTCGCAGTAGAAGCGGCGTTTCGCGAGCGTGCTGAAATCGAGGAAACCGAGATCGACCGGCTTCTTGATCTTGTAGGCGTACGGCCCGGTGAGGATGACCCAGGAGATGTGGGTCTCGACCACGTGAATTTTTTCCACCGCATGGTCGTAGCGGGCGGGATCGAGCAGCGCCCGGATCAGGGCTGGGAATGAGTTATCCACGATATGCCCGGCCTCCCTCGATGGCCGCGGCGGAACGACGGCGCGCCGCGCGGCTACAAACTATAACCGAAGCTGTCGCGGAAGCGGATGGCGAATTCCTCGGGGCGGAAGCTGTGGTTCTGGGTGCCGTGCTGTTCGATCTTGATCGCGCCGATGAGCGCGGCGATGCGGCCGGTGGTCTCCCAGTCCATCCCGCGTGCCAGGCCGTAGAGCAGCCCGGCGCGGTAGGCGTCGCCGCAGCCGGTCGGGTCATTGACCTGCGTGGCCGGGACGACCGGGATTTCGATGACGCGTCCGTCGGTGTAAATCGCGGAGCCGCGCGCGCCGAGCGTCACGATCAGTCCCTTCACGTATCCCGCCAGCTGCTGCAGCGATTTTTCGGTGCGCTCCTGCATCAGTTCGGCCTCGTAATCGTTGAGCGTGACCCAGGTCGCCTGTTCCAGAAAGGCGAGCAGGTCGTCGCCGTCGAACAGCGGCATGCCCTGGCCCGGGTCGAAGATGAAGGGGATGCCGGCCTCGGCGAACTGGCGCGCGTGCTGGATCATGCCCTCGCGCCCGTCGGGCGAGACGATGCCGAGCTGGACGCCCCTGGCGTCGGCCACGCGGGTTTCGTGCGAGCGGTTCATGGCGCCGGGGTGGAACGCCGTGATCTGGTTGTCGTCCATGTCGGTGGTGATAAAGGCCTGGGCGGTATAGGCATCCTCGCAGGTCTTGATGCAGCGGCGGTCGATCCCATGGCGGTCCATCCACTCGGCGTACGGTCCGAAGTCCTTGCCGACCGTGCCCATGGGCAGCGGATCGCCGCCGAGAAGTTTCAGGCTGTAGGCGATGTTGCCGGCGCAGCCGCCAAACTCGCGGCGCATCTGCGGCACCTGGAATGACACGTTCAGGATGTGCACCTTGTCGGGCAGGATGTGGTTCTTGAACTGGTCCTGGAAGACCATGATGGTGTCGTAGGCGAACGAACCGCAGATCAGCGCTGACATGAGTGATCCATCCCGTCTGTAACCAAATGATTATTTCAAGGACGCGAGTATAACGGGTTTCGGATGTATTGTTACCGCGCTAGTCCGGCGGCGTCTTGTCCTGGCGCAGCGCGTCGGCCATGCGCCGCAACAACTGCTCGACGCGGTCACGGTAGATCATGACCAGCAGGATGATCGCGAGGCTGACGCCGACCACGGTGAAGAGCGCGCCATAACGCGCGTCGCGGAAATAGGTGCCGCCCATGGTCAGAAGCACCGTGCCGAGCAGGCGCCCGGTCGCGGAAATGAGCAGGAAGTCGCGGTGCCGCATGTGCCCCAGGCCGAGCAGATAGCACAGGAAATCCTTGGGGAAGCCGGGAACGAGGAACATCAGGAACGCGAGCCACAACCCTTTGTGCTTCATCACGTAGTCGTAGCGCTGGATGGTTTCCGCGCTGACCATGCGCTCGACCAGCGGCCGGCCGAGCAGGCGCGCCAGCACGAACGCGATCCACGAGCCGACGGTGAGGCCGATGGTGGAGTACACCACGCCCCATAACGGGCCGAAAATCATCCCGCCAGCGAAACCGGTGACCTCGCCCGGCACCGGCGCGGCCACGACCTGGAGCGCCTGCAGGCCGATGAAAATCAGCGCCGCGTACGCACGATGTTCCTTGATGAAGCTGACCAGATGGCGCCGGTTGATGAACAGATCGAACAGATTGGAGACATAGAGCGCATAGGCGACGCCCGCGACCACGGTCCCGAGCAGCAGGAGCAGGAATACCGTTTTCTTGTCGAATTTGAGCATGGCGCTTGCCCGCGGGCGCGGGACGGACCTGTCGGTCGGAAATGTTTTTTTAATGCATTTCTTTAAGAGGCGGGCGCGAACGTTTTTTCCATCGTATCACCCGGGGGGTCTTTCCCAAAGCTGGCGGGACTAAAGCGTCAGGCGCCGGTAAATATCCGAGATTTTCAGGGGCAGCTGGCGCACGTCGTCCACCAGCGTCCAGTTCACCGCGCCGTACATGTGCGGCAGGTAGTCGCGCGCGGTTTCGTCGATGGTGACGCAGAAGGGGTGGATGCCGGCGCGCTTGGCCTCGATCAGGCTCATGCGCGTGTCCTCGATGCCATATTCGCCGCGGTAGCCGTCGTAGTCGTCGGGCTTGCCGTCGGACAGCGTGATCAGCAGCTTGGTGCGCGCCTCGACGTCGCGCAGCAGCTTGGTCAGGTGCCGGATCGTCACACCCATGCGGGTGTAGTCCTGCGGGCGGATGCCGGCGATGCGGGCGCGCACGTCGTCGTTGTAGGGCTCGTCGAAGCGCTTGATGCGGTACAGCTCGCAACGCTTGCGCGTCATGCCGGAGAAGCCGTAGATGGCGTAGCGGTCGCCGATGATTTCGAGCGCCTCGCACAGCAGCACCAGCGCCTCGCGCTCGGCGTCGTTGATCCAGCCCTTGGTCGAGCCGCTCATGTCGACCATGAACATCACCGCGATGTTGCGCTCGATCTTGTGCAGCTTGGTGAACAGCCGCTCCGACAGCTCCATGCCGCTTTTCATATCGGCGCGCGCCTCGACCAGGGCGTCGAAGTCCACGTCGTCGCCGTTGATCTGCTTCTTCAGCAGCCGGTTCTCGCCGCGCAGCGCCTCGAAGGTCTTGCGCAGCTGCGCCAGCACGCCGCGGTACTTGTTGAGCGTGCGCGCGACGAACGGTTCCGCGTCCGGGTGCACGTCGAGCTCGCGCAGCACGCACCAGTGTTTGCGGTAGTGATTACGCCGGTGGTCCCATTCGTTGTAGAGGAACGCGCCCTCCTCGTGGTAGGTGCCCTTCCACACGTCTTCCGGGCGCTTTTCCTCCGCGGTCTGGCGATAGCCGCCGGCGCCGGCCGCCACCAGGTAATCCTCCGGCACTTCCCCGAGGTCCTGGATGATCGAGTCCAGCAGCGCGCGCATCTCCGCCGGCGGCTGGACCGGCTGGCCGTCGAGGCTCAGCGTAAAGATGAAATGTCCGGGACGGTCGGGATCGGGAATCTGTTCGAGATTGAACCGCTTGGGCTCGCGCGTTCCGCCTTCGGCATCCGGTTTATCGGCGGGCGATTCCGGGCCGAGCTGCGCCAGCGCCTGGCGCAGCTGGTCCTTCTCCTGCGCGACGCGATCCTGCATCACCTGTTGCGCACGCCTGGTCAGCAACGCGCCCTGGTAGCAGAAGGGTGGGGGAATTTCCGCTTCGTACAGCGCGGACAGCAGTTGCCGCGAATCGAGGACGGTGGCTTGCGGTTGCGCAAGACGCTCAAGCGCCGTGGCCCACGCGGGCGGATAACGAACCTCACCGACCATATCCTGTATCGCAAGCATGTCGCGGTACAGGCCGGGCAGCTCCTGGGCGATGCGCGCGTTCAGCCGCAGTGTTTCGAGCGCGTGGAACAGCCGTTGCGCCCGGTCGGGGTCGGGAAACGCCCCGAATAATTCGGTCAGCGGCGGCGCGCCTTCTGGCGCGCGAAACGTGCCGTGCCACACCTGCGCCCACAGATGCGCCGCCATCGCCTTGTACAGCAGGAAATTGTCGTGGCGCTCGGGAAAGCGGCCCTGGCGTGCCGGCATGAACAGGGTCGCGGTGTCGGTGCCGGTCTCGCTGCCGGCCTCGAACTTGAGCCGGCGCCCGGCGAGACCATGCACGAACAGTTCGAGCACGTGCTGGATTTCCTCAAGCGCGACGCTGTGCGCCGCCTCTGCCGCCTCCACCGCGAACACCTGCAACTGCGCCAGCGCCGAGCATCCGGGATAGAGCCCCTGTTTGTCGTATACGTCCATGGCCCGGATGATCCATTCCTCGATCGCCGCCGGGTCGAGCAGGCGGAACGCCTCCGGCGCCCGCGCCGCGAACTGGTAGGCCATTTCGGCGTTGGTCTTGGTGACGATGTCGACCCACTTGAGCACGAACTCCTGTTGCGCGCGCTCGAACTCCGCGAGCGCTTTCGCGAGCGGCGCCGCGGTGCGGCGCGAGGACAGCACGGCGTCGAGCGCCTCGTCGAGGCGCGCTTCCAGTTCGGCGGCCGTTAATGGTTGATTTGCCATAATGATTTCGAACCACCAAGAGCGCCAAGGGAAGGAAGATCAACTCGGGAATACTTGGTGTCCTTGGCGCCTTGGCGGTTTAAGAATCAAAACAAAGATGCGCTGAGCTCGTTGACCGCGGCGATCATTTCCGGGTCGTCGGTGAGCGCCTCGGCGATGGCGGTGCGGCAGGCGGTGCGCGGGTCGATGCCGGCGCTCATCAGCTTGCCGGCGTGTACCAGCAACCGCGTGCTCGCGCCTTCGTCCAGCCCCTGGCCCTTGAGGTTGCGCGTCATGCCGGCGAACTTGACCAGGCGCTCGGCCATGGCTTCATCCACACCGGTTTCGCGCCGCACGATTTTTCTCTCGAGCGCGGCCGACGGATAATTGAACTCGATCGCGACGAAGCGCTGGCGCGTGCTCTGCTTCAGGTCCTTCAGCACGCTCTGGTAGCCGGGGTTGTAGGAGATGGCGAGGCAGAACCCGGGTCCGGCGGTGAGCAGCTCGCCGGTCTTCTCGATCGGCAGCACGCGCCGGTCATCGGCGAGCGGGTGGATCACCACGGTGGTGTCCTTGCGCGCCTCGACGATCTCGTCGAGGTAGAGCATGGCGTCGCTGCGCACCGCCCGCGCCATTGGCCCGTCGACCCACACGGTTTCGTTGGCGGTGATGAGATAGCGCCCCACGAGGTCGGTGGCGGTGAGGTCGTCATGGCACGAAACGGTGATGAGCGGGCGCTTCAGACGCCACGCCATGTGCTGCATGAATCGCGTCTTGCCGCAGCCGGTCGGACCCTTCAGCAGCACCGGCAGCTGGCGCTGGAATGCCGCTTCGAACACCTCGACTTCCTTGCCGACCGCCTCGTAATAAGGCTCATCTTTTATGAGGTATTCCTCGGCTTCGGGCGCGAGCGCGGCGGGTTTTTTCGATGCAGACATTGGGCCATCACATCCGTTAATCGTTGACCTCGCCAGTATGCCAAAATTGCGTCGGCTTGGGAGATATATATGTTGACGCTGCCGCGCCGCATGCCGAAAATGCTGTTGTTTCAGGCGTAACGGTAGCCCTACGTCGCTTCGCTCGTACGTCCTGACATATGTAGGTTTCGCGTGCGCTTCTCCGGATTGGATATAAAGCTTCTATCCGCGCATACGAAATTTCAATCCGATTAATACGGTTCTCCCTGTGGCACACCGCGCGTGAGCGGGGTATTGTTGCCGTCCCAAAAATGTCCCCGCCGGGATTTGCGCAACACCGTATCGGCAGGAAAGACGGCGGGCGATCAGGGGCTTATTCAGACGAACATTTCCCGCGGTGGAGGGTTCAATGGTGGATTTAGTCGCGACAAACGAAACCATATTAGTAGTCGGCGGGGGCATCAGCGGCATGACCGCCGCCCTCGAAGCTGCTGAATGCGGCAAGGACGTGGTGCTGGTGGAAAAGAATCCGAGCCTCGGCGGCCGGGTCAGCCAGCTCTACAAGTACTTCCCCAAGCTGTGCCATCCGACCTGCGGCATGGAAATCAACCTGAAGCGCATCAAGGCGCAGAAGCGCATCCGCGTGCTGACGCTCGCCGAAGTGAGCGCGATCACCGGCAAGCCCGGCGATTACACCGCGACGCTCAAGATTTCCCCGCGCTACGTGAACGAGAATTGCACCGCCTGCGGCGCCTGCGGTGAAGCGGTCGCGGCCGAGTTCGAGGACGAATTCAACTACGGCATGGACAAGCGCAAGGGCGCGTACCTGCCGTTTTCCATGGCCTATCCGCAGCGTTACGTGCTCGACCCGCGCATCATGGGCACGCCGGACGCCGAGAAGGCGAAGAGCGCGTGCCAATACAACGCGATCGATCTCGGCATGAAGCCGGAGACGGTCAACCTCAAGGTCGGCGCGGTGGTTTGGGCCACCGGCTGGAAGCCGTACGACCCCGCCAAGATCCAGCCGTACGGCTACGACCGCTACGCCAACGTCGTCTCCAGCGTCGAGTTCGAGCGCATGCTCGATCCGTTCGGCCCCACCGGCGGCAAGCTGGTGCGTCCCTCGGACGGCAAGGAAGCGAAGAATGTCGCGTTCATCCAGTGCGCCGGCTCGCGCGACCGCAATCACCTCAAGCACTGCTCGCGCATCTGCTGCATGGCCTCGCTCAAGCAGACCAACTATGTCACCGAGAAGTACGGCGACGAGGGCAAGTCGACCATCTACTATATCGACATCCGTGCCATCGACCGTTTCGAGGATTTCTACCAGAAGGTCCGGGCCAACAAGAACGTCACGTTCATCAAGTCGAAGGTCGCCAACATTACCGAGGACCAGGCCACGGGCGATCCGATCCTGCACGGCGTGGACACCGAGGGTTATCACCGCTACGACAACAAGCACGATCTCGTGGTGCTGGCGATCGGCATGGAGCCGTCGGTCGACGCCAGGAACATCATGAAGGGCGTGGCCGCGGACGCTAGCGGCTTCATCGATATCAATTCCACCACCGAGGCGGTGTTCGGCGCCGGTTGCGCGTCCAACGCGCTCGACGTCAATCGCTCGGTGCAGAGCGCCACGGCCGGCGCGCTGCGGGCGATTCAGGTGATCAACCGCGTATCACGGGCGGAGGCTTAGGACATGGCTGATATGAAGATGGGTGCCTATATTTGCAAGGGCTGCGGCATCGGCGAGCGCCTCGATACCGCGCAGCTGGCGATGGTCGCGCAGAAGGAAGGCAAGGCGCAGGTAGTGCGCGAGCACGAGTTCCTGTGCAATCAGTCCGGCGTGGACATGATCCGGAACGACATCGCTAACGAGGGCGTGAACCACGTGGTGATCGCCGCCTGCTCACGCCGCGCCAAGGCCGAGACCTTCAATTTCGAAAACGTCACCATTTCGCGCGCCAATCTGCGCGAAGGCGTGATCTGGGTCACGCCCGCGGATGAGGACAAGAAGGAAATCGTGCAGGAAATGGCGGCGGATTACGTGCGCATGGGCTGCGCCGAGTCGGCCAAGATGCAGGTCCCGCGGACCAATCCCAACCACGGCAACAACAAGCGCATCCTGGTGGTGGGTGGCGGCATTTCCGGAATGACCGCGGCGCTCGAGGCGTCCAAGACCGGCTATGACGTGCTGCTGGTGGAGAAGACCGGCAGTCTCGGCGGCTGGGCGGCGAAGCTCTGGAAGCGCGTGCCGAACCGCGAGCCCTATTCCGATCCGCTGGACAGCGGCGTCGCCGGCCTGATCAAGCAGATCGAGTCGGACAAGCGGATTAAGGTTTATCTCAACTCGACCGTCACCAAGACCAGCGGCGCGCCCGGCCAGTTCAGCGTGGACATCTCCACCGAATCCGGCTCGACCGCCACCGAGAACATCGGCGCCATCGTCATGGCCTCGGGCTTCACGCCGTTCGACGCCAACAAACTCGCGCATTACGGTTACGGCAAAGCCGCGAACGTGGTGGATTCGCTCGAACTCGAGGAGCTGGCGAAGAAGGCCAACGGCGGCGTGATCAAGCGCGCCGACGGCAAGGAAGTGAAAAGCGTCGTGTTCGTGCAGTGCGCGGGCCAGCGCAGCCCGAAGGAGGGGGAGCTCCCGTACTGCTCCGGCCACTGCTGCAACACTTCGATCAAGCAGGCCATGTACTTCAAGGACCAGAACAAGGACATCGACGCCATGGTCCTGTACACCGATCTGCGCACGCCCGGCAACGGCGAGGACTTCTACCGCAGCGCCCAGAAGAAGGGCGTGACCTTCACCAAGGGGTGGCCGAAGGAAGTCGCGGCGAGCGGCGAGCTCAAGTTCAAGGACGTGATCCTGAACGAGGAAGTCGCGGTTCAGCCGGATCTCATCGTGCTGGCCACCGGCATGATCGCGAACTCCGGCGTCGACATCGACCAGGTGCCGCAGGACGACCCGGGCAAGTGGGCGCCGAACCAGCAGTCGGTGCTGAACATGGTCTACCGCCAGGGCAAGGACCTGCCGCTGCTGAAAAACGGCTTCAACGACTCGCACTTCATCTGCTTCCCGTACGAGACGCGCCGCACCGGCATCTACACCGCCGGCCCAGTGCGCCGCCCGATGGACATGGGACAGGCGATCGAGGACGCCACCGGCGCCGCGCTCAAGGCCATCCAGGCGGTGGAAAATGCATCGCTCGGCCGGGCCGCGCATCCGCGCTCCGGCGACCTGTCGTTCCCCGAGTTCCGGCGCGAGGGTTGCACCCAGTGCAAGCGCTGCACCGTGGAGTGTCCGTTCGGCGCGATCGACGAAGACGAGCAGCGCTACCCGGTGTTCAACGAGAGTCGCTGCCGCCGCTGCGGCACCTGCATGGGCGCCTGCCCGGTGCGCGTGATCTCGTTCGAGAACTATTCGGTCGACAGCGTCGGCTACCAGATCAAAGCGGTGGACATCCCCGACCAGTTCTCGGAGAAGCCGCGCATCCTGGTGCTGGCCTGCGAAAACGACGCCTACCCGGCGCTCGACATGGCGGCCATGAACCGCTTCACCTACAGCGCCTTCACCCGCATCGTGCCGGTGCGTTGCCTGGGCTCGATCAACACCATCTGGGTGACGGACGCGCTCAACGCCGGTTACGACGGCGTGATTCTCATGGGTTGCCAGAAGGGCGAGAATTACCAGTGCCACTTCGTGCGCGGTTCCGAGATGGCGCAGGTGCGCATGAGCAAGATCGACGACACGCTCAAGCAGCTCTCGCTCGAAACCGAGCGCGTCAAGACCTACGAGGTCGCGATCACCGACATCGAGCGCGCGCCCGCCCTCATCAACGAGATGGCCGATACGATCCAGAAGATCGGCATGTCGCCGTTGAAATTTTAAAAGGATTCCGACATGACCGATCTGAACAAGGCAATGGTGGAGAAGTACCGCAACGACTTCCTCAAGGAAGTCGAGGCGAACGTCGAGGAGGGCAACTGGGTCAAGATGTGCATGCAGTGCGGCGTGTGTTCCGGCTCCTGCCCGCTCGGCCCGCACTGGGAGCATCCGCCGCAGGAAATCTTCATGATGATCCGCGCCGGCCAGCGCGACGAGGTATTGCGCTCCGAGTCCATGTGGATGTGCACCTCGTGCTACAACTGCATCGTGCGCTGCCCGCGCGAGCTGCCGATCACCCACATCATGCACGGCCTGGCGAACTACGCGCACCGTCTCGGCATCGCGCCGAAGATGAACCCGACGCGCCGCTTCGCCAAGATGTTCTGGAAGAACATCACCGCGGGCGGCCGGGTCAACGAACTGAAGCTGTCGCTCAGCCTGTACTTCATGGACGGTTTCGCGAGCGGCATCAAGAAGGGCCTCGAGATGCTGCCGGTTGGTATCGGCCTGCTCAAGACCAAGCGCCTGAACCCGTTCGGCCTGATGGGCGGTGGCAAGTGCAAGGGCGCCGGCGACATCCACAAGATGCTCAAGAAGGCGAAGGAAATCGAAGACAAGCGCAAGGGTTTTGCGGCGTAGTCTGTTGGAGACATAGCAAATGGCGAGAAAAGAATATTCGTTCTATCCGGGTTGTTCATCCGAGCGCAAGGCTTCGGCGTCGAATTACATGGTCTCGGTCGAGTCCATGTGCAAGACGCTCGACGTCAAGCTGAACGAGATCCCCGACTGGAACTGCTGCGGCGCGTCCATCGGCTACGCCGAAGGCGGGGAGCTGCCGCGGCATGTGATGAACGCGCGCAACATCGCGCTTTCGGATCAGCATAATCCCGGCCAGGACATCGTTGCCACTTGCGCCGCCTGCTGGCTCGGCGCCAAGGAATCGCAGGAGCGCATCACCCACTCCGGCGAGTTGCTGGGCGACATCAACAACATTCTTTCCGAGGCCGGACTGAAGTACGAAGGCAAGCAGAAGATTCGCCACATGGTCGAGGTGCTGATCGAGGACCTCGGCTACGATGAGCTCAAGAAGCCGGTGAAGAAGCCGCTCGAGGGCATCAAGATCGCCGGCTACGTCGGCTGTCAGACCAACCGTCCGTTCGGCGTGGCGGGCGAGTCGTTCGAGAACCCGAAGTACCTCGACAAGCTCACCGAGACCGTCGGTGCCGAGGCGCTCGAGAAGTACGACCAGAAGGTCACCTGCTGCGGCGGGGCGCTGGCGTTCTCCGAGCCCGAGAAATCCCAGGCGCAGATCAAGAAGATCATCGAGAGCGCCTACGACCACGGCGCCGACATGATCGTCACGCCGTGTCCGGTATGCCAGATGAACGTCGAGGTGTATCAGGGCCAGATCAACAAGAAGTACGGCACCAAGTTCAACATGCCGGTGGTCTACTATTCGCAGCTCATGACCGTGGCCTACGGCGGCAACGCCAAGGAAGCCGGCCTCGACGGCAACGTCATCCGCGCCACCAAGCTCGAGGCGATCGCGGCGAAGAAGTAACCCGTTTCTTCGAGGTTGTTCGAAAAAGCCCGCGTCAGCGGGCTTTTTCGTGAAGGAAACACGATGCCTGGGCCCAACCCGTGTGGATTTTGGGGAAAATGGGCGTTTATTTTTCCAATTGCTCCTTCCTGATCTTAAATCTTGCTTAACGCCAGGGTGGCTTCGGATGGTGCTATCCAGCCTAGCCCGCTTCTACCGTGTTGCGGTTCGGCCCGCGTTTCCCCCGGCGAGAATAGCTTCCTTATCGAACGGTAGACTCATCCGAATATTTGATACACGTCAAAGTGATCGGCGGAAAAGGAGTCGTAGACTTTGGTGACGATAATGGGAGGGCTTTCCATGAATGTCGAAATTCGCATAAAAGAACCTTCGCCTTTCTTGAGGAAACGCGAGTGGCTGATTTTGGCTGCCGCGCTTCTTTTTGTGACGCTGCCGATCGTGCCGCGAGACGCGAAAGCGCAGAGCGACACGCGCAGCGGCAAAGAGGTGGTCGAAAAGGTTTGCGTCGCGTGTCACGGGACCGGCGCCAACGGCGCGCCGAAAATTGGCGATCAGAAGGCATGGAGCGCACGTGCGTCGAAAGGCCTCACTGGGCTCACACAGAATGCGCTACAGGGAATTCGCCAGATGCCTGCGCACGGCGGTCAGCCGGGGCTCACCGATCTCGAAATCGAGCGTGCCATCACTTACATGGTTAATCGCTCGGGTGGCCACTGGGTGGAGCCATCCAGCGCCAAGGAGTTGACCGCGGAGCGCAGCGGTGAGCAAGTCGTCAAGGCGCAATGCGTGAAGTGCCACGAAGCCGGCGTCGGAGGCGCGCCGAAGATCGGCGACCAAAATGCCTGGATACCGAGAATCAGTAAAGGCGTCGACTACCTCGTTCACTCGGCAATCCGGGGGCACGGCGGCATGCCGGCGCGTGGCGGTTTAGCCACTCTTACCGACACCGAAATCCGCAACGCGATACTTTATATGTTCAGCCCGGCCGCCGCGCGCGCGTCCGAGTCCCGTGAAACAATCGAGGCGGTGGCGGTGGATCCCGGCCATATGATCGCGGGCGGGATGGAAATATACCTCGGGGTCGTGTCGGTCGAACGCATTCTTGACTATCCGAAAGAATCCGCCGAACGGTCCATGCACGGAGGCGTTCCGCGCGGGGCCGATTATTATCACGTCAACGTTTCATTATGGAGTCACGCGACCAACGCACCGATTACCAACGCTCAGGTCAGCATCCAAATAGAGGAAAACGGCCGGGTCGTCGAGTCCAAAACCCTGGAGCCGATGGCGGCCGGTACAGGGAGCTATGGAAATTATGTGAAGATGCAGAAAAACACGCCTTACGTGATTGACGTGCGGGCACGCACTCCCGAATCGACCGGGGTGACGAATGCGAAATTCAAATACAGGACTGATTGATTGCGACGCCGCTATGAAGTCACCGCGGTGATGCCATTTGACTCGAATCAAGACCGCCTATTGGCCTAGTCAGGTCACCGCGCAGATTCCGTGGCGGCGCCGGGTCGCAGCCCAACCATAGTGCCGTCCGGTGCCGCGGGGTATGCTGCCCCAAAACCGCGAGATCACCGTCCATGTCCGATGAAACACGCGAGCGCGGTTCGCTCTCGACCGCGCACTCCACCTGGGACCAGCGCTGGACCAACGCGGCCGGCCGTGCCGACTGGCTGGCGCCCGCGCCCGAGGTTGTCCAGGCGGTCGATTTGCTGAAGACGCGCGGGGCGCGGCGTGCGCTCGACCTGGGTTGCGGAGTCGGGCGGCACGCGCGGCTGCTCGCGGACGCGGGTCTCGAAGTGCACGCGGCCGATGCCAGCGTCAGCGGTCTGGCGTACGCGCGAGCGCAAGACCCGGGCGGCGCAATCCGCTTTGTGCGTTCCGATTTCACGGCCCTGCCGTTCGCGCCGGCGGTCTTCGACTTCGCGCTCTCCTGGAACGTCATCTATCACGGCGACCGGACGATTGTCGCGCGCGCCCTGGCGGAACTCGCGCGGGTACTGCGCCCGGGCGGGTTGCTGCAGATCACGATGCTTTCCAAGCGCAATGCCCTGTTTGGGCAGGGCGCGGCGGTGGCCGCGGACACGTATGTGGCCGACACCGACGACGAGGAAAAACGCCATCCGCACTACTACTGCGACGCCGTCGGACTGGTCGCGCTGCTCGAGGCGTTCGAGCCGCTGTATCTGCTGGACCGCGAACAGACGAAGCCCGGCTCGTATCACTGGGCGGTGCTGGCCGAGCGCCGTTCTTAATGGCGGCAGGGGTACGACCCCGATGCGCATTAGAAAAGCCCGCTCTAGCGGGCTTTTTTGTGACGGGGCGGCGTCTTCTTTCAAAGAGGTTGCCGCTGACGTGTGTCGGTCGGCGGAAACAGGTGTTGGTGCGTTGCATATACTTTGGGGATCGCTGCCGGCGCCGTGGCGCCCCGATCAATATGCCATCCTCCGACACCAAGACCGAGATTCTCTCCCACGCGCCCGCGGCCGCCGCGGTCGCGCCGGATGTCGCGGGCGCGTTGGCGTCGCGTTACGAGATCCTGGATGCCCTCGGTGAGGGCGGCATGGGCATGGTCTATCGCGTGCGCGACCGCGAGACCACTGAGATCCTGGCGCTCAAATTGCTGCGCCCGGAGATTGCGCGCGATCCGCCGATGATCGAGCGCTTCAAGAACGAATTGCGCCTGGCGCGTCGCATCACGCACAAGAACGTCTGCCGCATTCACGACTTCAACCGCGTCGGCGACCTCGCCTACCTCTCGATGGAATACGTCGACGGCGAGAGCCTGCGCCTGCATCTTCGCCGCGCCGGGCGCCTCACGCCGGAGCGCACTATCGACCTCGCGCGCCAGATAGCCGCGGGTCTTGGCGAGGCGCACGCGCAGGGCGTGGTGCACCGCGACCTCAAGCCCGAGAACGTCATGCTCGGGCGCGACGGCCTGGTGAAGATTCTCGATTTCGGCATCGCCCGCGCCCTGGGCAGCGACACCGCCGCCACGCGGGTGATCGCCGGCACCCCCGAGTACATGGCGCCGGAACAATCGCAGGGCAAGACCGTGGATCAGCGCGCCGACCTGTACGCGCTGGGGCTGATCCTGTACGAGTGCCTGACCGGCCGGCGCGCGTTTTCCGGCGCCACCCCGGTGGAGGTCGCGCTCAAGCAGCTCAAGGAACGTCCGTTGCCACCGCGCAAGCTCATGGCGGACACGCCGCCGCATTTCGAGGCGATCATCATGCGCTGTCTCGAAAAGGAGCCGGCGCGCCGCTGCGCCAGCGCCGCCGAATTGCAGCGGGCGCTGGCACTGCCGGAGGTCGCCACGCCGCGTGCGGCGCGCCGCTGGCCGAAAATCGCGGCCGTGACGGCGCTCGTCGTCCTGGCGATCGGCGTGTCGCGCAAGGCCGTGCAACACGACGAATCAGCGGCGGTACCGGTGGTCGTGGCGAGAATGCCGGCGCCAACCGCTCCCGCACCACGACTCGCGCCAGCCGAGAAACCGGTGGAGTCGCCTGACACGCCAAAGCAGAACGACGCTGCCGTCCCGGAAGACCCTTTGCCGACGGAAACCGCAACGCCGCTGTCCAATGAGGGCGGTGAAGTAACGGGTGACGAGCACAAAATGTTTCTCTTGTTGCAGCGCGCCGCGCGCCGCGGCAATCACGACGCCCAGCTCAGGCTGGGCCGGATCTACGAACACGGCAATGGTGTGGCGCGCGATCCGGTCGAAGCCGTCGCCTGGTACCGGCGCGCCGCCGCCGGCGGCAACGAACCGGCGCGTCAGGCGCTGGCACGCCTGCGGACCGGACTGGGGAACGAAGAAATCGGAACGGCCGAGCCGCGAAAACGCAATCTCGGGGAGCGCCCCACGCATTAGGTTCGGCCGATCCCGTGAAAATCGCAGCGGGGACGGCGAAGCGGTGAGGTGATTTATCCCGGCACGCAAACAGTCCGCGTCAGCGGGCTTTTTGCTTTTCGGACTGGCGCAAGCGCTGGTGGCTGCGCACGAGATTGCGCCCTTCCTGCTTGGCGGCGTAGAGCGCCTCGTCGGCGGCCTTGATGATCTCGGCCGGCGTGTCGCCGTCGCGCGGAAAGGCGGCGAGACCGACGCTGACCGTCACCTGGATCGTGTCGCCCCGGGGCGTGGCGGTCATGGACTCCGCGACGGTGCGACGGATGCGCTCGGCCACGATCAGCGCGCCCTTTTCATTGGTTTCGGAAAGGATCACCGCCAGCTCTTCGCCGCCGTAGCGGCAGACCACGTCCACCGGCCGGACGTTGAGCTGGACCAGATCGCCGACGGCGATCAGCACCTCGTCGCCGGCCTGGTGCCCGTAGCGGTCGTTGACGTCCTTGAAGCGATCGACGTCGATCAGGATCAGGCAGAACGGGTGGTTGTAGCGGCGTGAACGCTGCATTTCCTCCTGCAGGCGCTTATCGAATTCGCGGCGATTGTAGAGACCGGTCAAACCGTCGCGCACCGACAATTCCTCCAGTTTGCTGCGGTGCTCCATCAGGCGCTCGGCCATGCTGTTGAATTCGCGCGCCAGACGCCCGATCTCGTCCTCCTTGTCGGGCGTGAAGCGGTACGACAGGTCGTCGCGCGCGAAGTGCGCCATGCCTTTCTCGAATTCACGCAGCGGGATCAGCACTGAACGCGCCAGCCACACGGCGCCGGCGACGGCGCCGATCAGGCCCAGGCCGACCGTGATGGCGATGATGAGCAGGAAACGTTTTTCGGCCTCGTCGATCCGGGCGCGCTGGGCGCCGATCTCGTCATAGTAGAGCCCGTGAACCTGATCGAGCGCAGCCAGAATCCGGTCGATCTGCCGGTCCAGTTGACCGGCGACCGTCCTGGACGCTCGCGGCGAGAACAGCTGCCCGGCCGTCCGTACGCTGTCCTGCCATTGCCGGCGCGTTTCGCTCAGCCGCTGGTATTCCTGGGGCGCGAGAAACGGCTTGTTCAGTATTTCGACGAAGCCGTCTTCCACGGTCCTGGCGTCGGCCTCGAACTGGGTGCGCAGGGCGGCGCGCCCGGTCGAGGCGTATTCCCCGACCAGGGCGTGCGCGTGGCGGATCTGATTCTGCAGGCGCGAAGTCGCCTGGAGTTTATAGACTGGTTGTTCGACGGTCTGGTTGAGCGCGTCGGCGGCGTGTCGCAGGAAAATACCGGAACCGAGGGCGATCACCAACAGCGGAATGAACATCGCCCCCATCGCGACGAGAAAACGGGTTCGCAGCCGAAGATTCCTGATACGCGAAAGTTTCACCGGACTCCATCCCTTGCCCGTGTCCGATCCGTCTCCGGGAGAAGGTCGTGATTATGCAAAAAGTATAGGCCCTGTCGGGGCAGATTGGAAAATATCCTGCAAAAAACAAATGCTTTCGCCGGGTTTCGATCCCGCCTTGCCGGCGGTCATTGACAGTCCGGCACGGCGGGAGTAGGTGTAATGGAGGTCAGATAAATGCCGACGTGTTTTATTCCCGACACCAAGGAGCATCCCATGCGTATAACCACGACTGATCCGATCTCCGGCGCTGATGTCAAAAATCCCGAGGCCCATCCGTTTGTCATCGAAGGGCAGGGCGAAGGCGCACTGAAGATTTATTTCGAGAACGAGGATAACAAGAAGATTTATCTGGACATCCAGACCGAACATCCCGGCGAGGATTTCACCACCAATCTGGACAACCCCTCGCGCATGGGTTCGGAGACCTGAGCCGACCGGCGCTCCGGTGAACCGAGGTGGGCGTGCCGCCGTACAAACGGCGGCTAGCCCGCCGCGTCGGGGATGCTGCGTTTGCTCTCCAGCCACTTCAGCAGCGGTTGCCACTGTTCGATGTCGCGCGCGGTTTGCGTGCGTGTCAGATCGAAAATCCCCAGCCCGCGCGCGTCGGCCACGAGATAGTTCTGGCTCTCGCGCAGCGTCGTCACGAACGGGATCTTGAGGCGCGAAAGAAAGCGCTCGAGGTTGCGGTAGATCTGGGTGTTGAGCGTGGAGTAGGAAATGCTCATGCTGTTGAGCACGCTTTCCATGGCGTTCTGGACGGATGAATTCTCGCGCACGCGATTGGCGACCACCGCCAGGCGCGTTTCCGCGCGCACGATCTTTCCGACCAGCAGCAGTTCGTGGATGAATCGCGCCGCCGCGCGGATGTCGGTGGGCGACGGCAGCACCGGGATGATCAGCGTATGCGCGCGGCGCACCAGCGCGGTGAGATCGCCGCCGTGGCTGCCTGCCGGCACGTCCATGATCACGTAATCGGTCGCGCGCGGCACGCGCAACGGTTCGCGCCACGCGGCGATGCCGCGGATCGGCGCGCGGTCCTGCGGGCGCGCCTCGAGCCACTCCATCGCCGATCCCTGCCGGTCGAAGTCCGCCAGCACCACCGATTTTCCCTGCGAGGCGTAATAGCTCGCGAGGTTGGTCGCGAGCGTGCTCTTGCCGCAACCGCCCTTGGCGTTAAGCAGCATGATCTTGCGCATGATTTCTCCTTGGCGATGGGGTGACGAATGTCCGCAGGGAATGACGCACCGGGGCGGTCGGGGGAACCGCGATCATTGTGGCGGCATGCATCAATGTGCACATTTCCGACGCGCGCCTTGTCGATGGTGTTTGACCGCGCTCATGGCGGCTATTGTGCCCATAACCGAAAAAGTACTTGCCGCGGGCACTGGGTGCTAGTGTATTCCAGCGCGCCGGAAACCTCTACCGAGGACGCGCGCCGCGTCCGCGAGATTCATTCGTCGGACGGCGACTTCTCGCCGCCGGATTCCGGTTCCGCCGGCGTGGGTGGCCGATCGTCGTCGTCCATCAGGATCCGGTGCGCCGGTCCCTCGAGGTCGTCGAATTGCCCGGAGCGGATCGACCATAAAAACGCCCACACGATCACCCCGGCCAGAATCACCGCGAGCGGAACCAGGAGATAAAGGATTTCCACGGCCTATCCCCGCTCCGAAACGGCGGCCGCCGGCCGCGATCGGCGCGCCAGGCGCAGGGCGTTGGCCACGACCAGCAGCGAGCTCGCCGACATGCCGAGCGCCGCCATCCACGGCGTGACGTAACCGGCCGCGGCTGCCGGGATCGCCAGCAGGTTGTAGCCGAGCGCCCACGCGAGATTCTCCCGGATGATGCTGACGGTGCGGTGCGCCACGGTCAGACCGTCGGCCAGGCCGCCGAGCCGCGGCGACAGCAGGATCATGTCGGCGCTGGCCGCCGCCACCGCGGCGCCGCCGCCCATGGCGATCGACACCTGCGCTGCCGCCAGCACCGGCGCGTCGTTCACGCCGTCGCCGACCATGCTGACCACGGCGCCCTGTTGTTGCAGCGCCTTGATCCGTTCCAGCTTGTCGGCCGGTTTCAGATCCCAGGCGATCTCATCGATGCCCAGCGCGGCGGCCACGCGCCGCGCCGCTTTTTCGTGATCGCCGGTGAGCAGCCATACGCGCAATCCGCGGCGTTTGAGCTCGGCGATCAGCTCGCCGGCACCGGGCCGCAATTCATCGCTGAGCAGAAATGCGGCGTGCAAGCCGTCGCGCCCGGCCAGCAGCACGGCGGTGTCGCCGTGCTGCCGCAGTTCCGCCAGCATCGCCGGCGCGAGCGTCACGCCGGCGTGTTCCCGGACATAGGCCGGCGTGCCCAGAAAATACTCCGCGCCCCGGATGGTCCCGCGGATGCCGGCGCCCGGTGTGTTGACGACGCCGGTTGCCGCCGGCGGCGCTCCCGCGGTCGCGGCCAGGAGGGCGCGCGCGATCGGGTGCTCGGAGTGCCGTTCCAGCGCGCCCGCCAGCGCCAGGCATTCGGCCGCGGCGAGTCCGGAGAATGTGCGCGTCTCGCGCAACTGCAACTGCCCGAGCGTGAGCGTGCCGGTCTTGTCGAAAATGAAATGCGTCGTGCGCGCCAGGGTTTCGAGCGCGTGCCCGCGCGTGGTCAGCAGGCCCAGGCGGGTCAAGTGGCCGGTGGCGGCGGTAATGGTGGCCGGGGTGGCGAGCGACAGGGCGCAGGGGCAGGTGACCACCAGCACCGCGATGGTGGCCGGCAACCACAGCGACGGATCGTGACGCCACCAGTAGAGCGCGGTCACACCGGCGACGCCCAGCACCGCGATCACGAACCAGCCGGCCACGCGGTCGGCGAGCTGCGCCACGCGCGGCTTCTCCGCGCCGGCGCGATCCATCAGCTGCAGGATCGCGGACAGAATCGTGTCCGGTCCGGTTTTTTCCACGCGCGCGATAAGCGGGCTTTCGATGTTGTGCGAACCGCCGACCAGCGTCTGACCGGCCGCCTTCGGCACCGGCAGCGACTCGCCGGTGAGCAGCGATTCGTCCACGCTCGAGCGGCCCTCCAGCACCACGGCGTCGGCCGGCACCGGCTC
>JBLMXN010000020.1:0-6020 GCA_050257795.1 Bacteroidota bacterium | reverse complement strand
CAATCCGGTCGAGGTCGAGGAACAGGTGCCGCAGGATGACGGCGTGCACACCTATATTTCGCTCAAGTTTCCGCTGCGTGATTCCCGCGGCGGGAGCTACGCCGTGTGCGGCATCTCGACCGACATCACCGCGCGCAAGCGCACCGAGGAGGTGCTGCGACAGTCGGCGCTCGGCGTCTCCGGCGCCGGCGGCGACGATATCTTCGCCGCGCTGGTGAGTTACTGCGCCAACGCCCTTGGCGTGGACTACGCCTACATCGCCCTGCCGTGCGTGGACGATCCCGGTCGCCTGCGTACCATCGCGCTGCACGCGCGAGGTCATATCGTGGAAAACCTCACGTATGATCTGGCCGGCACGCCTTGCGCCGACGTTGTCGGCGGGGAGTTCCATTTCTATCCGCGCGACATTCAGCAGCTGTTTCCCGGAGACAACATGGCGTCGCGCCTCAGCGTCCAGAGCTATGCGGCGTTTCCGCTGACCGGCTCGCACGGCCGGGCGCTCGGCCTGATCGGCGTCATGCACGGTCAGCCGCTCGCGAACGACCGGCTGGTCGAATCCATGCTCAAGATATTCGCCGCGCGCGCGGTCGCCGAACTGGAACACGAGCAAGGCGAGGCCGCGCGCCGCGCGTCCGAGGAGGCGCTGCGCGCGAGCGAGGAGCGCTATCACACCATCTTCAACGCCTCCGTGGACGGGCTCGCCCTGTGCACGCCGGACGGGCGCATCATGGACGCGAACCCGGCGTTCTGCCACTTGCACGGCTACACGCGCGAGGAACTGCTCTCGGCCGAGTCGTTCCAGTTCGTGCACCCCGACAGCCACCTGCGCTGCTGGGCGTTCTTCGAGGCCGCGAGCGCCGGCCACAATCTGAGCTCCGAGGCCAAGGCGCAACGCAAGGATGGTACGTTCTTCGCGGCCGAGGCTCACGGCGTGCCGGTGCACTACGGCCACGAACCGCACCTGCTGCTGATCATGCGCGACATCACGAAGAACAAACTCGCCGAACAGCAACTCGCGGACCGCGAAGAGCAATACCGCGTAATGTTCAACGCCACGTCCGACGGCATGGCCCTGTGGACCATCGACGGCAAGCTGGTGGACGTGAACCAGGCGTGCTGCAACCTGCATGGCATGACCCGCGAGCAATTGCTCAAGGCGCCGCTCACCGAGTTTGTGCCGCCGGAAAGCATGCCGAAACTGATGCAGCTGCTTGCCACCGTGCGCGAGGGGCGCGCCTACCAGGACGAGGCCATCGCCACGCACAAGAACGGCCAGGTGTTCCATCTGGACATGCGCGGGGTGCCGGCGACCTTTCAGGGAAAACGCCACGTACTGCTGGTGTTGCGCGATATCACTGAGGCGAAGAAGAAGGAGGAGGAACTGCGCAAGAGCGAAGCCCAGTTGCGCCAGGCGCAGAAAATGGAGGCCATCGGACATCTCACCGGCGGCGTGGCGCACGACTTCAACAACATTCTCACCGCCGTCATGGGCTACGTCGCCATGGCGCAGGAGCGCGCCGCGGAACAGGGCGACGAGAGGCTCGACAAGTATCTCGAACGCGCGCTGCGCTCGGGCCGCCAGGCGCGCGACCTGATCCAGCAGATGCTCACCTTCTCGCGCGGCCAGCGCGGCGAACCGCGTGCGCTCGCGCTGGCACCGCTCATCAAGGAATCGGTCAAACTCATGCGCTCAACGCTCCCGTCGAGCATCGAGTTCGAGACCGATCTCGACACGGCGGTCCCGGCGGTGCTTCTCGATCCGGTGCAGCTAGAACAGGTGCTGATGAACCTTTGCATCAACGCGCGCGACGCCATGCAGGGAGCCGGCACGCTGCACATCGCGCTCGCAAGAACGGCGCCGAGCGACGGCGTCTGCACGTCCTGTCACCAGCCCGTGCGCGGCAGCCACGTCGAGCTAGTTGTGCGCGACAGCGGCGCCGGCATCGCACCCGAAGTCGTGGAACGCATGTTCGAGCCGTTCTTCACCACCAAGGAGGTCGGCAAGGGCAGCGGCATGGGGCTCTCGACCGTACACGGCATCGTGCACGAGCACGGCGGGCACGTCATCGTCGAGACCGCGCCGGGCGCGGGCGCAACTTTCCGCGTGCTGCTCAAGCCGATGTCGCGCGCCGAGGGCGCGAACGGCGTCGAGGAGGCGGAGCCGGCCGGCGATACCGCGGAACTGCGCCGTCTCAACGGCCGCGTGCTGCTGGTGGACGACGAACCGGCGGTCAGCGAGTTCATGGCCGAGCTGCTCGAAAGCTGGGGGCTGGATGTCGTCGTGAAGCGTAACGGCGTCGAGGCCGAAGCGCTCGTCGCCGACGATCCCGGCCGCTTCGATCTTGTCGTGACCGATCAGACCATGCCAAAAATGACCGGGCTCGAACTGGCGCGCCGGCTCGCGCAGATACGCCCCGAGTTACCGGTCGTTTTATATACCGGCTACAGCGAACGCCTGACCGAGGAATTGACGCGCAGCGCCGGCATCCGCGCGCTCGTGACCAAGCCGATCGACATCGCGGCGTTTTTCACCCTGGTGCGCGAGATCATGAAGTAACGGGTCGAAAAAAATCCCATCCACGCCAAACGCCGCGTGGATGGGCATGGAGGAGCCGGTACGCCGGCTACTGGATGTTCAGAATCTTCTCGGCTTTCGCGAGCGTGTCGAGCGATTCCTGATGCTTGCCCTGCTTGTGCAGCGTCTCGCCTTCGGCACGCAGGCGTTTGACCTCGGCGAGCTGCTCGGCGGTAATATTGGGTTTGGCCGCGAGCGCATCGTCGATCTTCTTCATCTCCTTGGGGCAATGGAAGGCGTAGACATTGCTGGCCAGCGCAAGTCCGACCGCGGCGACGAGTATGCGTAGCTTCATGGTGATCTCCTTGGCAGTTCGAATTGACGGAAACAGGTTCCGTATCCCTGTAAACACGACCGCCTGCCATTTTATTCCCACCTTCCCCGCCGGAGAACCCGTGCCTCTGAACACGCTTAGTGGGAGGGGGGATGAAAATATAAGCATTCGCTTAAATGCGTGGCGGTTTCGCGATAATCCGGGGCAACCCGTCGCGGCGCCATTTTTGACGGCCCTGATTACCCGGCGGATAAAGCATTTTCCGTCGAAGTTGCTCCGGTCAGTTAATCAGGGTATACAAATCTGGCAACCGCGCCGGTACTGTTCTGCCAGGCGCGATAAAGAGCGGGAAAACAAAAAACAACCAACGGCGCGATAGCTGATAAAAGTTGCGCTGGCTGACCTTAGGAGGAAGATATGCGTGCACTTGCGCGTATGAGCATTTTGTTATTTCTTTCGCTGACTTTTCCAATCACGACTCGCGCCGCAACCATTACCACCTCGGATCTTCCCGGGTCCATTCAGTCCTGCATCACGGCAGCCACCTGCACTGTGTCGAATACAAGCGCGTTCGACTCCGGAACCGCTAGTGCTTTCCAGATCACCCAGAACACAGGCAGCAGCTATGAGAATGACTGGCTCATGCGATATACCCTGGTTCCACCGTCGGGCCAGTCCCGCATCAATCCGACTCAGACCGACAGCTTCGGCGGCTATCTGTGGATGCTCGCCAAAAGCAGCTATAGCGCGACCGAGACCGCCCATCCTTTTACCTTGTACCTGGACAAAGTCTCGCCGACGCCTTTCAGCATGTACGGGCAATCGGGAGATCTCAATCTGTTCATGCCCACGTCTGACGTGGTCGCGGGCAGCAGCTACCGAACTTATGGATTGGATTACAACAACAATAGTTATAGCTATGGCAACCTGACGGGTGATGTCCCCTTACCCTGTCTCTCAGAAGGCTGCGAGACCCACGCGCAACTCAACCTGGCGCAACTGACATACGGTGATTTCGGCTCCGCGGGAATATACCTCACCTCTTTTAATGCTTCCGATGCACGCGGCCTGGTTTTTACCCAGAGTGAATCCTACCCATGCTATGGGGACCCCTCTTGCGCCGTAAACGACGTGCAATCCTTCTACGTCAGCGCGGTTCCCGTACCAGGCGCGATGTGGCTGTTCGGTTCCGGTCTGCTGGGACTGATTGGCTTGACGCGACGCACGCGCCGTCATTAGCCACCGGGGAATCCGGATCGGGCTGCACGTCGTCACATCCGCTCCAATTACGCTATTCGCTTGACGGTGATCAGCGATAGCGTGGAGCTCGGCTCTTCGTCGTCGCCGCGCACAGCTTCCGAAACAGCCGTGCGAGATCGGGGAGCTGGTAGTTGGCGTTGAGACCGCTCGGATTCGGCAAAACCCAGAGTTTGGTATTGGCGATCGTCTCCGGTTGTTCGCCGATACGGACGCCGCTGTGACCGAAGGCGGCCTGATACGCGCCGACCCCCAGAATAGCGACGACCCGCGGGCGGTAGCGGCGGACCTTCACCGCCAGGCGCCCGGCTCCGGCACGCAGTTCCTTTTCCGTGAGTTCCGCAGCGTTGGCCGTGGCGCGGTTGACGAGATTGGTGATGCCGCAGCCGACTTTCAGCAGTTCGCGTTCTTCGTACGGCGACAATAACCGCGGCGTGCACCCGCCCTTGAATAGCGCCGGCCAGAAGCGGTTGCCGGGGCGGGCGAAGTGATGCCGCACCGCGCCCGAGTAAAGCCCGGGATTGATGCCGACGAACAGAACTTTCAGACCCGCGGAGATGATGTCAGGGACAGTTTTGTCACGCGCCGCGAGCAACTCCGTCTTGGTTGGGCGGCGCCGTCCGCGAGTCAACGCCCTTCTTTTTGGATTTTTGGCCATGTACTGTTAGAGCCTGCCACAATGGCGAACAGCGGGGAACAGGCCATGCAAGCGAAGGAATCGAACCGGAAAATCGCGCTCGTGACCGGCGGCGCCCAGGGCATCGGCAAGGCGATCGCGCAACGCTTCCTGCGCGACGGCATGCGGGTCGCGCTCCTCGATGCCGATGAGGAAGCCGGCCGCGAAACGGAAACCGAATTGCGCGCGCTGGGCGAGGTCAGTTTTCTGCCAGTTGACATTGCCGACGAGGACCATGTGATCGAGGCGATGAATCGCATCGTGGACGGCTTCGGCGGCCTCGACGTGCTGGTGAACAATGCCGGCGTGTCGCGCAACAAGCCGGTCACGGAACTGACGCTGGCCGAATGGAATCGCGTCATCGGCGTGAACCTTACCGGCGCCTTTCTCTGCGTCAAACACGCCGCGGCGCATCTGCTCCGGCGCCGCGGCGCGATCGTGAACATCGCCTCTACGCGCGCGCTCATGTCCGAAGCCAATACCGAGGCCTATTCCGCCTCCAAGGGCGGACTGGTGGCGCTGACGCACGCGCTCGCCGTCAGCCTCGGACCCGAGGTGCGCGTCAACTGCGTGAGCCCGGGCTGGATCGACGTGAGCGCGTGGAAAAAGTCGCGCCTCGCCGGACAAGCCGCGCTGAGCGACGCCGATCACAAGCAGCACCCGGCCGGGCGCGTCGGTAAGCCCGAGGACATCGCCGCGCTCGTCGCCTGGCTGGTTTCCGGCGAGGCCGGCTTCGTCACCGGCGCGAACTACGTCGTCGACGGCGGCATGACGCGCAAGATGATTTACGCCTGAAGACCGGAATCGTCAGTCAGGAGATGTCGCCGTCTCCAGTGCCGGACGCCGGCTTCCCGCGCGTGACGCCGATGCCCCGCTGGCGGACAACTCGGCGATCAGTTCCTTTTGACGCGCCTCGAGCAGATTGCAAACACGGTCGTAGTCCGCGCCGACAGCCTCGAACAGCCGGCGCACCGGCACGCCGAAACCGTCGAAGGCGTCCACCAGCGATTCGATGCGGAACGGCAGCCGCTCCAGGAACATCCGCCGCTCCGCGTCCGAAAGACCCGCCAACTCCTGCTTGAGGCGCGACACGCCGAAGGCGACATGGTCGATTTCATCGGTCAGCGGAACCCGCAGCGACTCGCGCGTGCCGGGATCGGCGAGCGGCACGATCCGCTCCACCGCCTCGCTGCCGAGGGCTTCCACGCAGATGTAAAGATCGGCCAGGAAATCGATCC
>JBLMXN010000019.1:0-7531 GCA_050257795.1 Bacteroidota bacterium | reverse complement strand
TGCGGCTGCAGCAGATGATCCACCAGGCGCGCCATCGAGCCGCCGAGCTTGCCGGCCTGCAGCGCCTGTTGCGCCGCCGAGGCCATGCGTTGCTGCCATTGCTTGGCGAGCGCGTCGCGCTCCGGCGCCGACAGCGGCGGCGGTTGCGCCGCGCCGTGGGAGTCCGGGTCGGTCTCGCCATGGCTGCCGCCGCCCTCGGACTGATCCTCGCCCTGACCGCCGCCCTCGCCTTTGTCTTTGCCTTTGCCGGAGCCCTGCGAATTCTGGTCGTCGTCATCGTACAGATGCTGGTCCATCGGCTCGTCGTCGGAATTGTCCTGGATATAGGGATAGATCTCCTCCGCGGTCATGTCCTTGTAGGCATCCATGATCAGCGCGCCGCGCGGCGGTTGCAGGCCGTCGTCGACCAGCAGCGGGTTGACCGCGAAATCGCAGGCGATGTCCCAGCGGCGCTTGTTACGATGCTCGCGCCGCGCGAAATGCGACAGCGCGCAGTGCAGCGCCTCGTGCGCCAGGATGAACTTGGTTTGCTCGAAGCTGAGTGATTCGATGTACTTCGGGTTGTAGTAGAACGAGCGCGCATCGGTGGCGGTGCTGGGGCACCACTTGGGATCGGCCTGCACCAGCGGCAGCCGCAGCACCAGTGCGCCGAGGAACGGCTTGTCGATGATCAGCCAGGTGCGCGCGGCCACCAGCTTGTTTTCGATTTCATCATTCACGGCGAATCGCCACGATCAACAGGATTTTTTTGATATGTAGCCTGGATGGAGGCGCACCGCGCCGGAATCCAGGAGTTGCTCTCCCGGATTCCGCTGCGCTTCATCCGGGCTACATTCGCTGGTTTTGCCAAGGAACACCGGAACAGAAATTACCGCGTCTGCGCGGCGGCCGGCTTCTGCCACATGTCGAAGATCATGACGTTGGCGATCTTCTTGGCCCACTGGGCGAATTGCGGCAGGGCGAACAGTTTCTCGCCTACGGCGCGCTGCATGTCGGACACCAGCATCACGCCCATCTCGCGGCTGGGGAAACGGCCGGCGTAGTCGAGGATGTTGCCAAAGACTTTGGATTCGTCGGCGCTGCCGCGGGCGCGGATGGCGCGGCCGACGAGCGCCGAGGCCACGGCGTACTGCAGGTCGGTTTCCTTGGGCACGGTCGACGAAGTGCCGGTGACGATGGCGTCGATGTCCGGCAGGTTGTCAAGATTCTCGATGAAGGCCTTGAGCTCCACGCCCGCCGCCGGGCCGACGCAGGCCTCGAGCGCGCCCAGCAGCAGCTCCGGGCTGTCGCCGAATTTGGCGAGCGCGCGGTGCGCGAATTCCCACGAGCGAGGGCTCGGGAACGCCACCGGGTTGTGCGCCGGGTCGAAGTCGAACAGCAGCTCGGGGCGGAAACGCAGGAACGCGATGACGCGCTCGTCGATGTTGTTGGCGTAGGCCCACGCCACCCAGTCGTCGAGATGGGTCTCGACCTCGAAGTGCGAGAAACGGTTCGCCAGCGGCGCCGGCATGCTGTAGGTGACGCCGCGGTCGCCCTGGCGGTTGCCGGCGGCGAAGATCGCCCAGCCGTCCGGCACCTGGTACACGCCGAGGCGCCGGTCCAGGATCAGCTGATAGGCCGCGGCCGAGACCGTGGGCGCGGCTGAGGTAATCTCGTCGAGGAACAGGATGCCCACGGTTCCGTGGCGTTTGATGTCCGGCAGCATCGCCGGGATCGCCCACTCGACCACGTCGCCGACGCGGAACGGAATGCCGCGCAGGTCGGTCGGTTCCATCTGCGACAGGCGGATGTCGATGACCGGCACGCCGTGTTTGCGCGCGACCTGCGCCACCATCTGCGACTTGCCCACGCCGGGCGGGCCCCACAGCATGACCGGGGTGTGATGGCCCTCGCGGGTGCTGAGGAATTCACGTTCAAGGACGGCAAGGATGTGCGCTGGGCGCATGGAATCTCCGGTTATCGAATTTCAAGAACTGCCACGAGCCGAGTATAAATTTGCCGCCGCCGAGCGTCCATGGATGATTGCCGGCAGACGCGGAAAAAGGCGGATAAGGCGAGTGGTTTTCATCGGGAGCGATTGTCAGGGCGAACAGCCCGCGGTGATGCGATGCGTCGCGCGCGTCAGTCGCCGACGACCTTCAGGCGCTGTTCTTCCTCTTCTTTCTGTTCCTGTTGCTGCAGTGACCACATGTGGGCGTACGCCCCCTCGCGCAGCAGCAGTTCGTTGTGCGTGCCGCGCTCGACGATGCGGCCGTGCTCCATCACCAGGATCTGGTCGGCGTCCATGATGGTTGAGAGCCGGTGCGCGATCACCAGCGTGGTGTGGTTGGCGGCGATCTCGTGCAGTTCCGCCTGGATCGACTTTTCCGTGTGCGAGTCGAGCGCCGAGGTGGCCTCGTCGAAAATCAGGATCGGCGGATTTTTCAAGAGCGTGCGCGCGATCGCGACGCGCTGTTTCTCGCCGCCGGAGAGTTTCAGGCCGCGTTCGCCGACGACGGTGTCGTACTGGTCCGGCAGGGTTTCCACGAACTCGTGGATATGCGCGGACTTGGCCGCCTGGATCACCTCGTCGCGCGACGCCTCCGGGTGCCCGTAGGCGATGTTGTAATAGATGCTGTCGTTGAACAGCACCGTGTCCTGCGGCACGATGCCGATCACCTTGCGCAGGCTCTTCTGCGTGACCTCGCGGATGTCCTGGCCGTCGATCAGGATGCGCCCGCTGCTGGAGTCGTAGAACCGGAACAGCAGCCTGGAGAGCGTGGATTTGCCGGCGCCGCTCGATCCGACCACCGCGACCTTGTGCCCGGCGGGCACGTCGAAGCTCACGTCGTGCAGCACCGGCCGGCGCACGTCGTAGCTGAACCCCACGTGCTCGAAGCGGATGGCGCCGCCGCGGATCTGGAGCTCCGCAGCGCCCGGTTTGTCGCTCACCTCGGCGTCGCGTTCGAGCAGCCCGAACATGCGTTCCATGTCCGCGAGCGAGTGGCGGATCTCGCGGTAGACGAAACCCAGGAAGTGCAGCGGCGTGTAGAGCTGGATCAGGAAGGCGTTGACCAGCACCAGGTCGCCGATCGTCATGGTGCCGCGCACCACGCCGTTGCCGGCCATCAGCATCAGGATGGTGACGCCGACGGCGATGACCGCGCCCTGGCCGATGTTGAGCACCGACAGCGAGGTCTGGTTGCGCACCGCCGCCTTTTCCCAGGATTGCAGGGTTTCGTCGTAGCGGCGCGCCTCGAAACCCTCGTTGTTGAAATACTTGACGGTCTCGTAGTTGAGCAGGCTGTCGATGGCGCGGGTGTTGGCCTTGGAATCCATCTCGTTCATGTTGCGCCGGAAAATCATGCGCCACTCGGTGATCAGCAGCGTGAAGGCGATGTACACCACCAGCGTCGCCAGCGTGACCACGCAGAACCACGGGTCGTACTTCACCAGCAGGATCACCGCCACGAAGCCGATCTCGAGGATCGTCGGCAGGATGTTGAACAACATGAAGTTCAGCAGGAAACGGATGCCGGCGGTGCCGCGTTCGATGTCGCGCGACATGCCGCCGGTCTGGCGCTCCAGGTGGAAGCGCAGTGACAGGTTGTGCAGGTGCTCGAACACCTTGAGCGCGACGCGCCGGATCGATCGCTGCGTCACCTTGGCGAATACCATGTCGCGCAGTTCGCCGAAGGTCGAGTTGGCGAGCCTGAGCAGGCCGTAGGCTAGGAGCAGGAACACCGGCAGTGCCAGCGCCGCGTGCTTGGGGTTCAGGGAGTCGACGATGTCCTTGAGCAGCAGCGGCACGGAAACGGTGGCCACCTTGGCGCCCGCGAGAAACACCAGCGCCAGCACCACGCGCCCGCGGAATTCCCACAGGTAGGGCAGCAGCGATTTGATCGTCTTCCAGTCGTTCTGACGGGTCGGGGGTTTTCCGTAATGGGACGTGCGCATCTTTTCGTCGGTTTTGGCAGCTGGCGAATAAGAATTCTACCCGATCCGTCTATAAGGCAGATAACGCCTGTCCGGGATTCCATGCACGGCGTCCGGCGGCACCCGGCGCTGGCGGTTTCCCGGCCTTATCCGGGGAAGAAACGAGACCGTGTTATCGTGGCGTCGCGCGTAGGCGGCGGGAGGCAGCAGACATGAAAGCAGGGCGAACGGGATCAGTAGCGGCACTGGTGCTGTGGGTATTGCTGGGCCTGACCGGCACGGCGCTCGCGGCTGAAAAGGCCGAGCTGCGCGGCACCGGCCGGTTCGAGATACCCGGCTGGTTCAAGCATTCCTTCCTCGTCATGCCCGAGGACGTCGCTGAAGCCGCCCGCGACGGCAAGCGCCTGCTGGTTTACTTTGGCCAGGACGGTTGCCCCTATTGTGCTGCGCTGTTCAATACCAACTTCAGCCAGCCGCATATCGTCGATTACACCCGCGAGCATTTCGATGCCGTTGCCATCGACATCTGGGGCAACCGCGAGGTGACCGATTTTTCAGGCAAGCACATGCCGGAAAAGGAATTCGCCGCCAGTCTCAAGGTCCGCTTCACGCCGACCATGCTGTTTTTCAACGAGAAGGGCGAGACCGTGCTGCGCATCAACGGCTACTACCCGCCGCACCAGTTCATGGCGGCGTTGCAGTACGTGGCGGAGAAGCAGGAAGGTCGCATGAAGTTTCCGGAATACCTGGCCAGGCTCGCGCCGCCGCCGGCCAAGGGCGCGCTGCACGGTGAAGCGTTCTTCGCCAAACCGCCATATGATCTGAGCAAGCCCGCCGGCGGCAAGCCGGTGGCGGTGTTCTTCGAGCAGAAGGATTGCGCCGGCTGCGACACGCTGCACCGCGAGATTTTGAATCAGGCCGCGACGCAGACTCAGCTCAAGCGGTTTCACGTGATCCAGCTCGACCGCTGGAGCGACACGCCGGTGGTGACGCCGACGGGAAACAAGACCACGGCGCGCCGGTGGGCCGATGAGCTCAACGTGGCGTATGTTCCCTCGGTGGTGCTGTTCGACGGCGGGAAAGAGGCGATCCGGATCGAGGCGTTCCTGAAGGGGTTTCACGTCCAGTCGGTGCTCGACTATGTCGCTTCGGGCGCCTACAAAACCCAGCCCGAGCTGCAGCGTTTCATCCGCGAGCGCGCCGATCACCTGCGCGAGCAGGGCGTGACGATTGATCTGTGGGAGTAATTTATCGAGTCTTGAATACCGAACAAACTAGTAGCCCGGATGGAGCGCAGCGGAATCCGGGAATCGAAAGGGATTTTTCCCCGGGTTACGGCCCTTCGGGCCTGCACCCGGGCTACATCAGATATGTAAGCCTCAATCGGAAACGTCCGGCGCTTTACTCTGGATCGCGGGGAAGACGAGTTTATTTATCATCCGTGACATTGCAGATAATCCCATCGCCGATCCATCGCTTCAGCAAACCTGCGGCATGCACCGCGACGTTTTGCGCGTCGATCCATTCGACCAGCCCTTCGCAGATTTCGGCGAACGTGCCGCCGGCGACGGCGGTGTCGATGGCCCAGGCTTCGTCGACGGGCAGGGAACGAAAATAAGTCTTGAGCTCCTGGCGCCAGATCAGCCAGGAGCGCGGGTATTCCTCGGCCGCCGGCGCCGGGACTTTGGCTGTCGGCTCCGCGCCGTTCTTTTCAGCATCGAGATTCTGATTAATTGCCTTCCAGATCGGCGGTACATTCCAGAGCAGGTTCAACCGCCGCACTGAGGAATGAAACCGGAAGCGCATGCACGGCCAGGCATCCGGCGGAATGCCGGCCATGTCCTCGATTTGCATGATTTGGCCGTCTGCGGCTTCGAAGGCTTCGGACAGGGCCCATTCGAGTGCTGACATTTCCGCGAGATAAGGCTGCTTGCGATAAGCGTCGGTGCCCAGAAACTCGGGCAGACGATGGCCGAAATAACGGATGGAAAAGTGCCGCGACGGGTGGGCGTCGAGATAAGCCAGGCCCAACTGCTCGAATTCGTCGTCGCCGACCCAGGCGTGCAACACCGGGTAATTGGCATCGAGCGCCTCCTGCAGCCGCAGGCGGTAGGCGTCGTAATAGATCGCGACTCGCGCTTGGACACTGACCTTGGCGGTGCCGCTGACCCGGTCCAACAGGCGCTCCTCGCGGCGCAGCAGGAACGACTGGAAATCCGATTGCAGGCTGGCGAGCGGATTCATGGCTAGCTCTTGGTGTCGACCGAAGGTAGCGCTGACCTTGAATCAGCTCCTCTTGGCCTCTCGCGCCCCCTCACCCCATCCCTCTCCCGCGAGGGGAGAGGGGGAGCAGGATCGCTGATGCGGTCCATAAGGTGGGCGGCTGTAGCGGCGGTTTCGCGGCGCACGCCGGCAGCGATGCGCCGCGCCTGGTCGAGCTCGGCGAGCAGCGCTGGCAGCGGCGGGATGTTGTCGTCGCGCTCGATCATGGTCGAGATACGACCGAAACGCCGGACCGCGGTTTCGTAAAGCTGCCACACCGGGTCGATCACCGGCTCGTCGTGGGTGTCGACGATGTAATCGCCGTGGTTGCGGTGCCCGGCGAGGTGGAACTGCTGCACCCGTTCCATGGGCACGGCTTCGAGATACGTGCGCGGGTCGAATTCGTGGTTGAAACCGCTGACGTAGATGTTGTTGATGTCGAGCAGGATCAGGCAGTCGGCGCGTTCGGCGATCTCGCCCAGGAAATCCCATTCGTGCATCTCCGATTCCGGATAGGTGACGTAGCTCGAAACGTTCTCGAGCAGGATCCGGCGTCCGAGAAATTCCTGCACCTCGCCGACGCGAGCGACCACGTGCCGGATCGCCTCTTCGGTGTAGGGCAGCGGCAGCAGGTCGTGGGCGTTGACGCCGTGCGCGCCGGTGAAGCACAGGTGATCGGAAATCCACGCCGACTCGATGCGGTCGGCGAGTTCTTTTAGCTGGCGCAGGTAGTCGCGGTTCAACGGATCGGTCGAGCCGATCGACAGCGACACCCCGTGCATCACCATCGGGTAGCGCGCGCGGATGCGGTCGAGGTAATGCAGCGGTTTGCCGCCGGGGACGAGGTAATTTTCCGAGATGATCTCGAACCAGTCGACCGCGGGGGATTCGTTCAAGACGGTTTCATAGTGCGTCGGGCGCAAGCCGAGCCCGAACCCCAGATAAGCTGGCTTGTCGCCGGAATGTGCCTGGACCATGGTGGTTTACCGGAAATACCCGGACGCAAGACGCGTCCGGGTATTAGTCGCATGATGCTCCGGATTATTACTTCTTCTGCGCCTCGTTTTTCAGCTTGGCCTTGGCGGCGTCGCACTCCGCCTTGGTCAGGTACAGCCAGCCCTTGCCCTTGCAGCTGTTCTGGCCCTTGCAGGCGTTGTTCGCGGTCTGGCAGGAGGACTCGCCCTTGCAGGCGTTGACGCCGTCGCAGTGAATCCTGGCTTCTTCCGCCGCCGAGGCGGCCGGAATGCTGGCGGTCACGAACAGGCCCGCGGCGGCGGTCGCGAGGGCGATGCCCGTGAGTTTTTTGGCGTTGAGCATGATGGTCTCCGTGTTAATGGCTATTTGAAGTTTTGTC
>JBLMXN010000018.1:0-26130 GCA_050257795.1 Bacteroidota bacterium | reverse complement strand
GCGGGATCCTTTTCGATGGCCTTGAGAATGACCGATTCCAGCTCCGGCGGCAGCCGCCGCTGGAATTCCTTGGGGCTGGGCGGGTTTTCCTGCACATGCGCGTGCATCAGCGCGTAATCGGTGCGGCGTTCGAAGGGCAGTCGCCCGGTGACGGCTTCGAACAGACTGATGCCGATGGTGTAGATGTCGGAACGGGAGTCGGTGTCGCGGCCGTTGATCTGTTCGGGCGAAATGTAGAGCAGGGTGCCGACCATGGTGCCGGTTTGCGACGGGTCGTGACTGTCGAGCAGCCGCGCGATCCCGAAGTCCATCAGTTTCACCGCCCCGTCGCGCGTGATGAAGATGTTGCTCGGCTTGAGGTCGCGATGCACCACGCCCATCTGGTGAATGTGCTCCACGCCGCGCAAGGCCTGATCGAACAGGCGCACGGCTTCGGCAGCCGGCAGCGGGCCATAATGACGCAGCCTGCTCTCGAGCGTCTCGCCCTCGACGTATTCCAGCACCAGGATCTCGCCGACAGAGTGTTCCATGAGCTCGAAGAGCGTGATGATATGCGGATTGTTCAGACGTGCCTGGGCGCGGGCCTCGGTGCGGAAGCGCTTGAGATACTCCGGGTGCTGGCACAGGTGCGGCGGCAGGACCTTCAGCGCCACGGTACGGTTCAGCTCGGTGTCGTGCGCCCGGTAGACCACGCCCATGCCGCCCACGCCCACGCGGCTCAAGGTGAGGTAACGGCCGACCATGCTGCCGGGCTCGAGCGGTTCGGCCGCCGCTTGTTCCGGGGCACGCGCCGCCAGCTGCCCGCGGCGTTCCGCGAATCGGTCGCTTATAATGACAGTGCTTTGCAGCTTGCCGGCCTTGTGTTTTTCGGCGGACATGGTTTTGTGAATCTGGTTTGGAAACATCCGCGGGCGCCCACCCCCGTGGCCGAACCCGCGCTGATGCATGTATAAATAAGGAGTATGGCGATGGACCGCCGAAGGGCGAGGCGAGGCGGGATGAAAGCGGGAGAAGTCCCGACAAGCGGTGCGGCCGGCGGCTCCGCCGTCAACGCGCCGGATCAGCGCATCCGGCGCCAAAATAGGTGATAATGCACGCCCAATTCCCGATTTTGTAAGTGGTTTTATGCCAATCAGCCCTGCAGTCGAGATTATCGAGGATATCCGGCGCGGCCGCATGGTTGTCCTGCTGGACGACGAGGACCGCGAGAACGAAGGCGACCTGCTGATGGCCGCGGTGCACGCGCGCGCCGAGGACATCAACTTCATGGCGCTGCACGGCCGCGGCCTGATCTGCCTGACGCTCACCCGGGAGCGTTGCCGCCAGCTCAATCTGCCGCTCATGGTGAGCGACACGCATTACCGCCGCTCGACCAATTTCACGCTTTCCATCGAGGCGGCGCGCGGCGTGACCACCGGCATTTCCGCTGCCGACCGCGCCGCCACGGTACAGGCCGCCGTCAAGCCGGACGCGCAGCCTTCTGACATCGTGATGCCGGGCCACATTTTCCCGATCATGGCGCAGCAGGGCGGCGTGCTCGCGCGCGCCGGGCACACCGAGGCCGGTTGCGACTTGGCGCGGCTCGCGGGGCTCGAAGCCGCGGCCGTCATCTGCGAGATCATGAACGAAGACGGCACCATGGCACGCCTGCCGCAGCTCGAGCAGTACGCCAAGCGTCACGGCCTGAAGATGGGCACCATCGCCGATCTGATCCGCTACCGCGTGGAACATGAGTCCACGGTACAGCGCGTCGGCGAGTGCACCATGCCGACTGAATTCGGCGATTTCCGGGTGCTGGCTTACCACGACGACATCGGCGACGCCGTGCATCTGGCGCTGGTCAAGGGCGACATCCGCCGCGACCGGCCGCTGCTGGTGCGCGTGCACGTGCAGGAAAGCCTGCTCGATCTGGTGACCGCGGCGCATCGCGCCGGCTCGTGGACCTTGCACGCCGCGCTTGCGCGCGTGGCCGAGGAGGGCGCCGGGGTGGTGCTGATATTGCAGCAGGAGGAAAAACCCGCGGATCTGGTGCAGCGTATCCGGCATTTTCAAGCGGGAGGCAAGGATTTAGAATCACCCGATAGCAAGCGCGGGCGCGAAGAGATGCGCACCTACGGCCTTGGCAGCCAGATTCTCGCTGACCTGGGCGTGAGCAGGATGCGCGTGCTGGGTCATGCCATGAAGGCGCCCGGCCTGTCGGGTTTCGGCCTGGAGATCGTCGAATACATTGACGCCGGCGAGGCGCCATCCGCGGCGGCACAACACCGACACAACAAAGAGAAAAAGGCATCCGGATGAACGAAGTCAAGAATATCGAAGGCGACCTGATCGCCCGCAACACCCGGTTCGGCATCGCGCTCGGACGCTTCAACGGTTTCATCGGCGAGCGGCTGCTCGAGGGCGCGATCGACACGCTCGTGCGCCACGGCGCCGAACCGAACAACATCGAAGTCGTGCGCGTGCCGGGTGCCTTCGAGATGCCGCTGGCGCTCAAGACCATGGCGGCGAGCAAGAAATACGACGCATTGATCGCGCTCGGCGCCGTGATCCGCGGCGAAACGCCGCATTTCGAGTACGTCGCCGGCGAATGCGCCAAGGGCGTGGCCCAGGTCGGCATGCAGTACGACATGCCGGTGGCGTTCGGCGTGCTGACGGTGGATACTATAGAGCAGGCGATCGAGCGCGCCGGCACCAAGGCCGGCAACAAGGGTGTGGATGCCGCGCTGACCGCCATCGAGATGGTGAATCTGCTGAAGAAGCTGCGCATATAGAGGGGGACGTCATGGTCAAGGGCAGTCGTCACAAGGCACGCCGCGCCGCCGTGCAGGCCCTGTACCAGTGGCAACTGACCCAGCAGGCGCCGGGCGAGATCGAGAACCACTTCATCCTCGACCACGAGATGGACGACATTGACGTCGATTACTTCCACCATCTGGTGCGCGAGATCCCGCTGCACATCCACGAGCTCGACGACCACATCACGCCGCATCTCGACCGCCGCCTGAACGACGTCGACCCGGTCGAGCTCGCGTGCCTGCGCATCGGCACTTACGAGTTCGAATTCCATCCCGAAATTCCGTACAAGGTGATCCTCAACGAGGCCGTGGAGCTGGCCAAGACCTTCGGCGCTGAGCACGGCCACAAGTACGTCAACGCCATACTCGACAAGGTCGCCGAGGGCCTGCGCGCCTCCGAGATTCACACCACGCGTTCCATGGCCTGAAAAATATTGGAAGGACCTCGTTGCAGAGTTCCTTCTCCCCTTGCGGGAGGTGAGGCGGAGGTGTCGTGAATGTCGAGCGGACATTCACGCCGCTGAACTGGTGCAAGTGATTTACTTGCGCCCCGGCGGGAATAACAGGGTGAGGGGAATAAAATCCCAGATCGGAACAATAATTGATGATTCGCATTAATCCTGGTTCTGTCATCCTCACCCCGGCGGTCGAAATGACGACGCTCACCGACTTCCCCTCTCCCTCAGAGAGAGGGCAAAGGGTGAGGGGATCTTCCCCTCATCCCCATCCCTTCTCCCGCAAGGGGAGAAGGGGGCGAGCCGAGGCGCGCTGCGCGCGCTTGCTTTCGCTTGGGGAGAGAGGGAGTCGGTCGAAATATCCAAAATGACGGAATTCGAACTGATCCAGACTTTTTTCGCGCGCCAGCAGATCAGCCGCGCCGACGTGGCGGCCGGTATCGGAGATGATGCCGCGCTGCTGCAACCGCCGCCGGGACAACAGCTGGCGGTGACTTCCGATCTGCTGGTTTCCGGCGTGCATTTTTTCCCCGACAGTGACCCGGTGGCGCTCGGACACAAGGCGCTCGCGGTGAACCTGAGTGATCTCGCCGCGATGGGGGCGGAGCCGGCGTGGTTTCTGCTGAACCTGACGCTGCCGCAAGTCGACGCCGCGTGGCTGGAAAAATTCTGCCAGGGCATGTTCGGCCTTGCGCGCGAATACGGCGTGCAACTCGTGGGCGGCGATACCTCGCGCGGCCCGCTCGCCATCGCCATTGAGGCGCATGGATTCGTGCCGGCGGGCCAGGCGCTGCGGCGTTCCGGCGCCAAGGTCGGCGACCGGATCTATGTCACCGGCACACTCGGCGACTCCGCGTTGGCGCTACAACAGCGGCTGGGTCGGCTGCCGCTGGCGCAAGACGAAATTGTGTCGGCAGCCGCGCGGCTCGACCGGCCGACGCCGCGCGTGCGCGAAGGCATGGCCCTGCGCGGCTTGGCCAACAGCGCCATCGACATTTCGGACGGGCTGCTGGCCGACCTCGGACATATCCTGGAAATGAGCCGGGTCGGCGCGCGCATCTTTCGCGATAAAATCCCGATTTCGCCGGTCTGCCGCGCGCATCTGAAAGAGCTTGGGTGGGATGCCGTTTTGGCCACCGGCGACGACTACGAACTGTGTGTCACCGTGCCGGCGGCCAATATTGCCGCCCTGGAAAAGCTTCCATTGGCAGGTGCATTTCACCACATCGGCGAGATCGAGTCCGAACCGGGCCTGCGCCTCGTGGATGAATCCGGCAAGGCCTATCGCCCGCGGGAGACGGGCCACGACCATTTCGCGGAAAATAAATGAAGGAATCTCCAAAAAATATGTTTGAACCGCCAAGGCGCCAAGGAAAAACGGAGAATGTCAGAAAGAAAAAACTTGGCGTTCTTGGCGTCTGGCGGTTCGAATTAAATAATCGGTACTGTTTTAATCCTTAGAAGAGAGACAATAATGAAAATCGGCACGCCCCTGAGCCCGAGCGCCACGCGCGTAATGCTGCTCGGCGCGGGAGAACTGGGGAAAGAAGTCATCATCGCATTGCAGCGCCTGGGCGTTGAAGTCATCGCGGTGGATCGCTATCCGAACGCGCCGGGGCATCAGGTGGCGCATCGGGCGCATGTCATCAACATGGCCGATGGCGCCTCGCTGCGCGCGCTGGTGGAGCAGGAACGGCCGCATCTGATCGTTCCCGAGATCGAGGCCATCGCCACCGACACGCTGGCCGAGATCGAACGCGACGGGCTGGCCGAGGTCATCCCCACGGCGCGCGCGGCGCAATTGACCCTGAATCGCGAAGGCATCCGGCGCCTCGCGGCCGAGGAGCTGGAACTGCCGACCTCGCGCTACGCCTTCGCGACGAGTCTGGCGGAGATGAAGGAAGCGATCGACGGCGGCATCGGCTACCCCTGCCTGGTGAAGCCGGTGATGTCGTCCTCCGGCAAGGGCCAGTCCACCGTGAACGGTCCGGAGGACGTGGCGCCGGCCTGGGACTACGCCATGCGCGGGGCGCGCGTGAACCAGACGCGCGTGATCGTCGAGGAGATGATCAAATTCGACTACGAAATCACGCAGCTCACGGTGCGCGCGATCGGCGCGTCCGGAAAGGTCGAATCCTTTTTCTGCGAGCCGATCGGCCATGTGCAGGTCAAGGGCGATTACGTCGAATCCTGGCAGCCGCAGGCGATGAGCGACAAGGCGCTCAGGCGTTCACGCGAGATCGCGAAGCAGGTGACGGACAACCTCGGCGGCCGCGGCATCTTCGGCGTGGAGCTGTTCGTCAAGGGCGACCACGTGTGGTTCAGCGAAGTCAGCCCGCGTCCGCACGATACTGGCCTGGTGACCCTGATCAGCCAGGCGCAAAGCGAATTCGAACTGCATGCGCGCGCGATCCTGCGGCTTCCGGTTTCCGTCGCCATGCGCGCGCCCGGCGCGAGCGCCGTGATCTACGGCGGCGTGGAGGCGAAGGGTGTCGTGTTTGAGGGTGTGGACGAGGCGTTGCGGGTGCCGCAGTCGGACCTGCGCCTTTTCGGAAAGCCCGAGGCGTTCGCGCGCCGGCGCATGGGCGTGGCGCTCGCCAATGGCGCCGATACGGACGAGGCTCGTGCCCGCGCCAAGCTCGCGGCTTCCAAAGTCAGACCGGTCAAAGCCTGAATCTGCCTGCCGTCATGTCCGCCTGTCCGCTGTGTCATCCGGAAAATGAAACCGTGTTGTGGCGCGACGCGCGTTGCCGCATCATCCTGGTGGACGATCCGGACTACGCCGGGTTCTGCCGCGTGATCTGGCAGGAGCATGCGAAGGAAATGACCGATCTTGCCGAACCGGACCGCGCGCATTTTATGACTGTCGTCTTTGCCGTCGAACAGACATTGCGCGACCTGCTGCACCCGGACAAGATCAACCTGGCGTCGCTGGGCAACCAGGTGCCGCATCTGCACTGGCACGTGATCCCCCGTTTCGCCGACGATGCGCATTTTCCCGATCCGGTCTGGGCGGCGCGCCGGCGCGCCGCCAAGGTGGATGCAACAGACCGCACGGCTCTGGCCGATCGCCTGTCTCAATTCCTGCATGAAAAACTGTATTAAACAGACATGGGACGCCGGTTTTTAATCGCCTTTGTTCTGTGGATGGCATTTGCCTTCAGCCTGCTGCAATCCGTGAGTGTCACCGTGACCTGGTGGCGCGGCGAGCAAGACGCCGGGTTGTGGGAATGGTTGTGGATCGGATTGTTGCCGGTATGGTTGTTCGTGTTCTTCCGTTATTATTCGATTTTCCGACCGGGATGCCGCGCCTGTCTCCCGCCGGAGGACGAGCCTCGATAATGCCGTGACAGGCAACGGAGCCGGTCGACATGTCCACGATGCCAGATGACAGCCAGCGCAACGCCGATCTTCAGTCGCTGAAGAATATCGCGACCGCCGTGTACGCGCTTCAGGCGGCGAGTTTTTTTCTCGGCATCACCTATTTCGTGGCGATCATCCTCGACTACATCAAACGGGATGATGCGCAAGGCACCTGGCTCGAGTCGCACTTCCGCTGGCAGATCCGGACGTTCTGGTTCAGCCTGCTCTGGTTTGTCCTCGGCGGCATCACGCTCGTCGTGATCATCGGATATTTCATCCTGGTCGCCAATGGTCTCTGGTTGATTTATCGCATCGCCAAGGGCTGGTTAAATCTCAACGACGGCAAACCCATGCCGGTTTGAGACGCTGGCGCAACGCCCGTCGATCCAATATCTCCGTGCCGTCGAACCTGAAAATCCTCGCGCTCGATACCTCCACCGCGGCCTGTTCCGTCGCCGTGTGGGCGGACAGCAAGGTGGTGGAGCGTTTCCAACCCGGCAATCAGCATTCCGAGCTGATTCTGCCGATGGTGCAGGCGGTGCTGGCCGAAGCCGGCCTCACGTTGATGCAGCTCGACGCCATCGCGTTCGGCCGCGGACCGGGTTCGTTCACCGGGCTGCGCATCGGCGCGGGCGTGGCGCAGGGTCTGGCATTCGGCGCCAATCGTCCTGTAGTGCCAATCTCATCACTCGCGGCGCTGGCGCAGGGCGTGGATGCCGCGCGCGTGCTGGCAGCGTTCGACGCGCGCATGGGGCAGGTTTATTTCGGTGCCTATGTCAAAAATGATCAGGGTTTGGTCGAACTGGTGGGCGCCGAGCAGGTCATCGCGCCCGGCAGCGTTCCATTGCCGGACGGAACCGACTGGGTCGGCGCCGGCAGCGGCTGGGATCAATACCATGCGCTGCTGTCGGCGCGTCTGGGGAAGCAGATGGCGCGTTGGCAGAAGCAGGTCTGTCCGCGCGCCAACTTCATCGCCGAGCTTGCCGTCGCGGCGTATCGGGCGGGGCAGACCGTGGCCGCGGAGCAGGCGCTCCCGGTTTATCTGCGCGATGACGTTGCGGTGAAGCGCGCGAAACCCTGAGGCGGTTGCTGGCCGTCGTGGCGCGTTAGGTTTTGAGTCGTTTGATCAGGCCGGTCCCGTACAAGATGGAAACGGCGATTTCCTCGACCGACATCGTCGTGGTATCGATGTAAGGCACGTGTGCCTGGCGCAGCAGGCCTTCGGCGGCGCGGAGTTCGTCGCGGCAGTTTTCGAATGAGGAATACTGGCTCCCCGGTCTGCGTTCGTCGCGGATTTTCGCCAGACGTTCGGGGTGGATCGTCAGGCCGTACAGCTTGGCGCGGTGGGGCAGGAGCGGTTTCGGCAGTTTCTGGTTCGAGAAATCATCCGGCGTGAGCGGATAGTTTCCGGCGCGGATGCCGTATTGCATCGCAAGGTACAGACAGGTGGGTGTTTTTCCCGTGCGCGAGACGCCGACCAGGATCACGTCGGCGCGGTCATAGTTGCCGGTGTTCAGCCCGTCGTCGTGAAGTAGAGTGTAGTTCACCGCGTCCATGCGTTTCTGATAAGCGAGCTCGTCACCCATGCCGTGGCTCAGGCCCAGGGTATGGGACGATTCCAGGCCCAGCTCCACTTCCAGACGGCTGATGAAACCGGCAAACAGGTCCAGGCACAGGGCGTCGGCGGAGGCGATCACGGCGCGCACGTCGTCGTTGATGAGCGTGCTGAACACAATCGGGGGTACGCCTTCCCGGTGTGCGGTGTCGTTGATTTCCGCGAGCGCAATCCTGGCTTTCTCGATGGTATCCACGAACGGCAGGTTGATTTTGCGGAATTGCGCGTTTGGAAATTGCGTCAGCAGGGTGCGGCCGAGAAGCTCGGCGGTGATGCCGGTGCGGTCGGAGACGAAGAAAACGGTGCGCTGTGTTTCCATGGGGCCGCTGAAATCGTCCCGGGATTCGTTGCCAAGAGTATGCAACAGACCGCCTGGCCGCGCAAAAGCGCATTGAGTCAACGACGCTGTTGCGACTGGCGAAAAAGCTATTTGCGTTGCGCGGCGGGGTTCTGCCCGATGGCTTCGAGGATACCCCGCATCAAATCGAGCGGTGTCGGCGGGCAGCCGCGGATGACGGCGTCCACGGGTATTACGTTGGCGACGGCGCCACAGGAGGCGTAGCTGACGCCGAATTCGCCGCCGTTGGCGCCGCACTCGCCGACGGCGATCACGAGCTTAGGCTCGGGCGTGGCTTCATAGACACGGCGCAGCGCGGTTTCCATGTGGCGCGACACCGGCCCGGTGACGAGCAGCATGTCGGCATGGCGCGGACTGGCGACGAAGTGCACGCCGAAACGCTCGATGCCGTAGTAAGGGTTGTTGAGCGCCTGAATTTCCAGCTCGCAGCCGTTGCACGACCCGGCGTCGACTTGGCGGATGGCCAGGCTGCCGCCGAAGACCTCGCCGATTCTTGCCTTCAGTTGCGCGCCGATTTCTTCGAGCGCCGGTTCCCCGGTTTTGGGCAGCCGTTCGGTAACGATGCCGATGCGCTGGATTTTGTTCAGTATTCTTAACATAAGGATCTAGACCGCCAAGACGCCAAGAGCGCCATGACATGACAGTGAAACACTCCGCCTTTTTTTCTTGGCGTTCTTGGTGCCTTGGCGGTTCGAAATCATAAATCATGCCCCGAGTAAGAGCCGTTCACGGATTTGTTGCACACCGGAAAATCCGGAACGATGTTGTTGCGCACGAGCTTTTCCAGCGTGGGCCAGGTGAGCCAGCTCGGATCGCGCGGGAAGTAGCGCGCCACCAGTCCGTTGTCGCCGAACCGGACGTACGCCAGGATTTCGCCGCGGAAGCCTTCGACCACGCCCAGTCCTTCGGCGCCGGCGGCGGGAAGTGTCCAGTCGGCACGCAGCGGACCGGCGGGCAGATCGTCGATGAGCTGCCCGATCAAGTCGAATGATGCCAGGATTTCCTGCGCGCGTACCCGAAGACGGGCCGCGACGTCGCCGTAGTGGAACAAGGGTACTTCGACCTTCAGGCGATCGTACGGCGCATAGGGCGCGTCCTTGCGCACGTCGAAGGCGATAGTGCTGGCGCGCCCCACGAAACCGAGCGCGCCATAGGCGCGGGCGGTTTCCGGGCTGAGATAGCCGGTGGTGTCGAGACGATCCTCCAGCGACGGCAGGTCGTACAGGATGTCGTACAGGCCGTCGAGCTCCTTGCGCAGCGAGACGATCTGCTTGCGGAAAGCGTCGGCGCTGATATCGCCGAGATCGGCGGAGACACCGCCGGGCACCACGCGATCCATCATGAAGCGGTGGCCGAACGCCTCGCGCGACAGGCGCTGCCAGGCTTCGCGCAGCCGCCCGAACTGATAGAAGCCGAAGGTGAAGGAGACGTCGTTGCAGATCGCGCCGATGTCGCCGAGATGATTGGCGACGCGCTCGCGTTCCGCCATGACGGCGCGCAGGCTCAGGGCGCGCGCCGGTATCTCGAGTCCGGCGGCCTTTTCCATGGCCATGCTTGCGGCCCAGGCGTGCGCCACGGTCGAGTCGCCGGAGACGCGTCCCGCCAGGCGCGCGAGGCCGGCGGCGTCGCGGCCCTCGGCGATTTTTTCGATACCCTTGTGGACGTAACCCAGACGCTCTTCGAGATTCAGCACGGTTTCGCCGACCGCCTGGAAGCGGAAATGCCCGGGCTCGATGATGCCGGCGTGCACCGGCCCGACCGGAATCTCGTACACGCCGCTGCCGTGCGCCTGGAGAAACCGGTAACCGTCATCCGCTGGCGCCGGTGACGCAGGTTGACCGGCGACCGGATACTCCTTGCGCAACGGATAGTCCGAATCCTTCCATGCCTGGTGCCGCGTCCAGCGGCGCGCGTCGGGATGATCCGTGAACGCCACGCCGAACATGTCCTGGATGTGGCGCTCGGGGCGGTCGGCGGCGGCGAAGTGCGGTGTGTGCGAAGTCAGAATCGGCTCGGCGCGTTTGACGCGAACGCGCGCGATCAGGTAGGCGCCGTCTTTTTCGAAACAGGCATGAACCACCAGCTCTGCGCCGATGTCATCGCCCCAGGCCGCGACCCAACGGCAGTTCTGTTGTTTCGCCTCCGCGGCGAGCCGTCCCCAATCCTGAGTCTCGACCCGAATCAGGCGCGCTGGAGCGAGTGCCGGCGAATTTTCCTCCGTCGCCGCGGTGCCCTGCGCGCGGAGACGATCGAGGAAAGCGGCGATCCACGCGGTCATAGCGGCGAGCTCCCGGCGATCAGCACCGTGGCCTGCTCGAACCATTTCGACAGGAACACCGGAATCGCGATGCCGAGCCACAGCACCAGCAGCAGGTGCGCCAGCACCGGCAGCATGTTGGCCCGCACCGGCTGCTGCCCGGCCGGCGGATCGCCGTACACCATCGGGTGCAGGTGGCGGAACAGGCCGGCGAAGGCGACGCCCAGCCCCACGAGCAGCGGCACCGTGAGCCATGGCCAGGCCTTCATCGTGGCCGACAACACCAGGAACTCGCTGGTGAACACGCCGAACGGCGGGAACCCGGAGATCGCGACCGTGCCGATCAGCAGTCCCCAGCCGACCGCCGGCTGGGTGCGGATCAGTCCGCGGATCTTTTCGATCGACTGGGTGCCGGCGATCTGGGCCGCGTGGCCGACGGTGACGAAGATCGCCGACTTCGTGAGCGAGTGCACGGTCATGTGCAGCAGTGCGCCGAAGGTGGCGATCGGGCCGCCGATGCCGAAGGCGAAGGTCATCAGGCCCATGTGCTCGATCGAGGAGTAGCTGAACATGCGCTTGATGTCGCGCTGGCGGTGCAGGAACAATCCGGCCACGACGAAGGAGAGCAGGCCGAAACCCATCATGAGGTGGCCGGCGAGACCGCTGTGCAGCGAGCCGTCCACCAGCATCTTGACGCGCACCAGCGCGTACAGCGCGACGTTCAGCAGCAGCCCCGAGAGGATCGCCGACATCGGCGTCGGGCCCTCGGAGTGCGCGTCCGGCAGCCAGTTGTGCAGCGGCACCAGTCCGACCTTGGTGCCGTAGCCGACGAGCAGAAACACGAAAGCCAGCGTCAGCACCGTCGGTTCCAGCTGTGACGCCGAACCGTACAGCACATTCCACAGCAGCGCGTCGTCGCGCCCGGGAATCACGCGCTCGGCGGCGAAATACAGGAGCACCGTGCCGAACAGCGCCTGGGCGATGCCGACGCCGCAGAGGATGAAATATTTCCAGGCCGCCTCCACCGCTTCGGGCGTGCGGTAGAGACTCACCAGCAGCACCGTCGCCAGCGTCGCGCCCTCCATCGCCACCCACAGGATGCCGACGTTGTTGGTCGTGAGCGCGGCGAACATGGCGAACATGAAGCCCTGGTACATCGAGCGGTACAGGCGCATGCGCCCGCGTCCGAGGTTGCGCGTCTCCACTTCGTGCTGCATGTACGGGCGCGAGAAGATCGCCGTGGTCAGGCCGACGAAGGCGGTCAGGACGACGAGGTAAACGTTGAACGCATCGATGTAGAGCAGTTTACTCTCCGAAAGCAGCGGGCCGTGTTCCAGGACCGCCAGCGCCAGCCACAGCGACACAAACAGGGTCGCGCCGTTCAGGGCCACGCTGACCCAGCCGGCGTGACGGTGATGTCCGATGAACGCCTGAACCACCATGCCTGTGAGCGGGATCAGCAGCACCAGCCAGAGCGCCGTCATTCGTCCACCTCGCGCAGGCGGTTGAGCCGGTCGACGTCGAAGGAGTCGATCGATTCGCGCATCTGGAAAAAGAACACGCCGAACAAGATCGCCGCCACCAGCACGTCGAAGGCCACGCCCAACTCGACCATCATCGGCATGCCGTAGGTGGAAACCACCGCGGCGAAGAACAGGCCGTTTTCGATTGACATGAAGCCGATAACCTGCGAGATCGCCTTCTTGCGCGTGATCATGAGCAGCATGCCGAGCAGCACCACGGCCATGCTCACGGCGATGGTGTTGCGCGTGACCAGCGTCGACAGCTGCACGATCGGGATCGCCACGTAGTAACTGAACACGACCAGGGCGGCGCCGGCGAGCAGCGTCATGGAAGGGTAGGCGACGGCCTCCTTTTCCCGGTGGATCTTCAGGCGTTTCGCCAGGCGATGCAGCATCCACGGGATCAGCAGCGCCTTGAGCGCGAAGGTCATGCCGGCGGATATATATAGATGCGGGTGGTCGGTGACGTAGGCCACGAGCGCGGTGGTCACGGCCAGCAGGGTGCCCTGCCACGCGAAGGTGTAGATGAGCGGCACCAGGCGCGACTGCGCCAGCATGACGAAGGAGGTGAACAGGGCGATCGCGGCGAATAACAGCACCGCCTGCTGGTACAGCCCGAGTTGCGCGAGTTCCACGTCAGCCTCCCGTTTCCAGCACCACGCGGGTCAGCATCCCGAGCAAGCACAGCATGAAGGCGAAGCCGAGGAACTGCGGGACGCGGAACAGCCGCATCTTGGCCATGACCGTCTCCCACACCACCAGCAGCACGCCGAGCAGGGCGAGCTTGCCGGCGATGGCGGCGATACCGACGGCGAGATGGTGCGCGGTCAGCTCCGTGGCGATGCCCCAGGGGAAGAAGATATTGGCGATGAGCACCATGTAGATCATGAGCTTCAGCTGGCCGGCCCATTCGATGAGTGCCAGATGCCGGCCGCTGTATTCCAGGATCATCGCCTCGTGCACCATGGTCAGTTCGAGATGGGTCGCTGGATTGTCCACCGGAATGCGCCCGGTCTCCGCCACCGCCACCATCATCAGGCCGAGGGCCGCGAAGATGAAGGACGGGCGCAGCACCAGCCCCCTGTCGAGCGTGTAGCCCACGGCCTCGGAGAGGTTCGTGGTGGAGGCGGTCATGGCGAGCGTGAACACCGCCATCAGCATCACCGGTTCCGCCAGCGCCCCGATCATCATCTCGCGCGAGGAACCCATGCCGCCGAAGGCGGTGCCGATGTCCATGCCGGCGAGCGCGGTGAAGAAACGCGCCAGGGCGAAGAATCCGACCAGCACGATGACGTCGGCGACGGCCGCGGTCGGCAGGTTCACCGCCGCCAGCGGCACGACCGCGGCGCTCAGCACGGTCGCGCCGAAGATGATGTACGGGGTGGACCGGAATACCCACGAGGCGTTCTCGGCCAGCACCGAGTGCTTGCGGAACAGCTTGGCGAGATCGCGATAGGATTGCCACAGCGAGGGTGCGGCGCGATTCTGCATGTGGCACTTCACGCGCCGGATCCAGCCGAGCAGCAGCGGCGCCATGACGATGAATACCAGCGTCTGAGCCAGCGCCATCAACCAGTCGATCATGTCACTACCCACAGCAGCAGGATCAGCGTGAAGAAGGAATACGCGAGATAGGTGTGGATGCTGCCGGTCTGCAGCCGCCCGATGCGGCGCGCTGCCGCCAGCACCAGCCGGCCGATCGGCTCGTACAGGCGCGACCAGGACTTGTCGTGCACCTGCAATTGGTGGCGCACCCCCTCGGTGCGCAACGGTTGCGCGGCGTTGCGGGTTTCCTCGACGTCCTCTTTCAAGTCCCACACCGGCGCGAACACGCGTTGCACCGGCATCGAGAATGCCGTGCCGGTGTATTGCATGCGCGGGCTGAGCGAGCCGAAGCCGCAATCCCACGCGGGTGCGCGGCGGATCTTGACGGCGCGCACGCGCAGCCAGGCATAGCTGACGGCGGCCACCAGCATGATCCCGAGGAACACCAGCGGCGCCGAGTACGACGCCACCCGCGGCGAAATCGGCGTCAGCCACAGCCAGCCGTGGGCGGCGGCGCTCGGCGGCCCCTGGCCGAGCAGCTGGTTCGGGATCGCGTCGATGACGCCGATCACCGTCGCCGGAAACACGCCGAACAGCACGCACAGCACCGCCAGCAGGCCGAGCGCGGCGCGCATGCCGAGCGTCACCTCGCGCGCGTGCCCGGCGTGGCGGCCGCGCGCCTGCCCGAGGAAGGCCACGCCGTAGACTTTCACGAAGCAGCTCGCCGCCAGCACCGCCGACAGCGCCAGGACCGCGGCGGCCAGCGGGATGAGACTGCGCAGCACTCCGCTTTCCAGCGCCGGGGCCTGCAGCGCGGCCTGAAACGTGAGCCATTCGGAGACGAAACCGTTGAGCGGCGGCAGCCCGGAGATGGCCAGGCAGCCGACGAGAAAGAATACCGCCGTCTGCGGCAGGCGCCGGATCAGGCCGCCCATGTTGTTCAGGTCGTATTCATGCGTGGCATGGGCGATGGCGCCGGCGCCGAGAAACAGCAGGCCCTTGAACAGCGCATGGCTCAGGATGTGATACAGCGCCGCGATCAGGCCGAGCACGCCCAGCACCGCGTGCCCGGTGCCGATGAAGATCATGGACAGTCCCAGGCCGCAGAGGATGATGCCGATGTTTTCGATCGAGCTGTAGGCGAGCAGGCGCTTCAGATTGTTCTGCAACAGCGCGTACAGCACGCCGAGCAGTGTCGAGGCGGCGCCGATGACCAGCAATGCCAGTCCCCATTGCCACTGGATGTGGCCGACCAGGTCGTAGCTGAAGCGGATCAGGCCGTAGATCGCGACCTTGAGCATGACGCCGCTCATGAGCGCCGAGATATGCGAGGGCGCGGCCGGGTGCGCCTCCGGCAGCCACGCGTGCAGCGGCACCATGCCGGCCTTCATGCCGAAGCCGAAGAAGGCGAGCGCGAACGCGATCGAGGCCCAGGTGGCGGACAGGCTGGCGGCGCGCATGGCGTCGAAGGTGAATCCGCCGCCGAAACCGGCGAGCACGCCGAAGCCGAGCAGGATCGCCAGACCGCCGACGTGCGCCATCAACAGGTACAGGAACGCCGCGCGCCGGTTGGCGGCGTGCTGATGCTGGTGCGCCACCAGAAAGTAGCTCGAGACCGACATCAGTTCCCACGAAATCATGAACACGAAGGCGTCGTCCGCGAGCAGCACCAGCAGCATGCCGGTGACGAACAGCCCGGTGAACAGGCCGAGCGCCCATGGCGCCTGCTTGTGCGCCGGGTGGGTGAATTCGCGCAGATAGCCGGGAGCGAACAGGCTGACGACGAAGACCAGCAGGCCGACGATACTGAAGAAGAAGCCGGAGAGGGGGTCGATCCGCAGGTGCCACTTGAGCCACGGCAAGCCGAGCGCGAGGACGTCGACCGAGGAGGTTTCGTCGATCATGGCCCAACCGCCGGCCAGGACCGCGAGCAGGCCGGACAGTCCGAGCAGGATGGACGACCCGACGCGCAACAGGCCGGGATAGCGGTCCGCCGCCAGGGCCGGGACGCCGGAGGCCAGGGCGCCTGCCAGGGCCAGATAAGCCAGAACGAGAGGTGACAAAATTTCCCAACCGCCGATGCGCGGATAATCGCCGCGCACGCCGTAACGCCTGTTCGAAACCCGGTCCTGCCCTCGGAGCGTGGCGCAGGCCAGAATTTTCAGGAGATGCTTTTCCTGTTGCGGTGGATGCTAGAACCTGGGTCGGGAAAATTCAAGTTAGCCGCGCATCGATTCCGCGGCGATCGCGTCGTCGCTCAGGCCGGCGGCATCGGCGCGTCCGCCGACAACGAGTCGAAACGGCCGTCCGCCGGGTTATAGCGCAGCAACTCGCCGTGATCCATGTCGAAGTACCAGCCGTGCAGCCACAATTGGCGGCTTTCGACGCGCCGGCGTATCCACGGGAAGGTCAGCAGGTTGTTGAGCGACACCTCGATCGCCGCCTGCTCGCAGGCGCGTTCGACGTCCGTGGACGGCTGGCCGGTCTTCCCGTGCGTGGCCTTGCGGCGCGCCGCGTCGGCGATCTCCATCCACGGCTGGATGAACTGGCTGCGATCGTCGCCGCCGTCCACGCCCTGCACCAGCGCGCGGATGCCGCCGCAGCGGGCATGCCCGAGCACGACCACGTGCCGGACCGCGAGAAAGCGCACCGCGAATTCGAGCGCCGCGCTGGTGCCGTGATAATGGCCGCTGGTTTCGTACGGCGGCACCAGGTTGGCCACGTTGCGCACCACGAACAGGTCGCCGGGATCGCAGTCGGTGACGATGGCCGGGTCGACGCGCGAGTCGCAGCAGGCGATGACCATGATCTTGGGCGCCTGGCCCTCGCGCACCAGTTGCTTGAACGGGGTGCCGTCGCGTTCGTAATGCTGCGTCCGGAACCGGTGAAAGCCGTCGATCAGTTTCTTGATTTCTTCCATGGTGTCGCCGGCGCGGCGGTCGGCCGCGCCTATGTCGTTCGTGTCAGGGTGCTGCGGATTTTATCATCCGGTGTCGTGCAAGTACGCAGGAAATATTTTCCCTGCGTCAGGACTCGCCGGAACGCATTTCCGGCGCGGGTTCGGCGGCGCGCGCCGGTCGGATGCGCGCGATTTCAATGGCGGTGCCGCGCGTGCGCAGGATCTCCACCAGATAGCCGTGGATCATGAGGCTGGTCCCGGGTTCCGGCAGGTCCTCGAGGTACTCGACGATCAGTCCGTTCAGGGTGCGCGACTCCTCGGTCGGCAGGTTCCAGTCGAGCCGGCGGTTCAGGTCGCGCAGGTTCACGGTGCCGCGCACCAGGTAACTGCCGTCCTCCTGGCGATGAATGTCCTCGATTTTGCCGAGGGCGCGGGTGGTGAAATCGCCGACGATCTCCTCGAGGATTTCATCCAGCGTCACCAGTCCCTGGATGTCGCCGTATTCGTCCACTACCAGGCCGCTGCGGCGCTTGACCTGCCTGAAATTGAGCAGCTGGGTGTTGAGCGTGGTGCCGGAAGGAATGAAATAAGGTTCCATGATGGCCTGCTCGAACGAGGGGCGGTCCAGCTTGCCCTGGTGCATGAGATTCAGTATTTGCCGCACGTGTATGATGCCGGTGACGTTGTCGAGGCTGCCATGGTACACCGGCAAGCGGGTGTAGCGGCTGCTGGTGATGCGCGTCACGAGCTCGTCCCATTCGACGTCGAGATTGATGCCCTCGATCTTGCCGCGCGGGACCATGACGTCGTCTACGGTGACCTTCTCCAGGTCGAGGATGGCCAGCAGCATGTCCTGGTGCGTTTCCGGGATCAGCACGCCGGCCTCGAGGATCGTCGCGCGCAGCTCCTCGGGGGTCACTTTCTCGACCGGTCGTTCGCGCACGTTGACGCCGAGCAGCCGCAGTAACCCGTTGGCCAGGCCGTTGATGGCCCAGACCACCGGGTACATGAGCCACAGCAGCGGGCGCAGCAGGAACGCGCTCGGGAACGCGACGCGTTCCGGATGCAGCGCGGACAGCGTCTTGGGCGCGAGGTCGGTGAAGATCAGAATCACGAGCGTGATGATCACCGTGGCGATGCCGATGGCGCGCTGGTCCTCGCCGAGCAGGCGGATGACCGTGACCGTGGTGAGGGCGGAGAACAGCGCGTTGACCGCGTTGCTGCCGAGCAGGATGACGCCGATGAGGCGGTCCGGACGCTCGAGCAGCCGCTCGGCGAGCTGCGCGGCGCGCCGGCCGGAAGCGGCGAGGTGCCGCAGGCGGCGGCGGTTCAGGCTCACCATCGCGATTTCGGCGGCAGAGAAGAATGCTGACAGCAGGACAAGAAAAACCAAGGCGCCGATCAGCACGCCCAGCGGGATGTTGGTCAAACCTTGATGGCCTCGGGCTTTTCGTGTATAGGTTTGCTAAATTAGCACAACCGATCCGGGTTGCCTAATTGCAGAAAATCAAAAAGATCGGCCGCGTTTTCGCCCACTACCGCGGGGGGTTCGCCTGGTGAAGAACACATCGCTGCGCGTGCGCCTGGTTTTGTCCGGCCTGCTGTCCATGTCCCTTTATGCCCTGCTGTTCGCTGACGCCGAGCAAGTCTTGCGTCTGACGACGCGCCCCGACGGGCTGTATTTCCTGATGCCGGTCGCGATTGCGCTGGCGTTCTCGCTCGTGCACGGCGCGTTCACCGGCTACTTCTGGGAAGCCCTCGGCGTCAAACCGAAGCACGCGCACGTGAAAGGAAAATAAGAGGATGGAAGAACTGGCGGCGCATTTCATCGAGTTGCACGCGGCGAACGTGCTGTTCCTGTTTCTGGTCGGGTTCGTCGGCGGAATGGTGAGCGGCTTCATCGGTTCCGGCGGCGCGTTCGTGCTGACGCCGGCGATGATGAACATGGGCGTCGGCGGCGTGGTCGCCGTGGCCAGCAACATCTGCCACAAGTTTCCGAAGGCGCTGGTCGGCGCGTACAAGCGCCACCAGTACGGCCAGGTCGACATCAAGCTCGGCGTCGTCATGGCCGTCGCCGCCTCTGTCGGCGTCTGGATCGGCGCCGACGTGCAGCACGCGATTCACGCGGCCTACGGCAAGGCCGGTTCCAGCCTGTACGTCAGCAGTGCGTTCGTGATCGTGCTGGCGGTGGTCGGCGGTTTCGTGCTGCACGACGTGATCCGGATCGTGCGCGCGGGCGAACGCCACAGCGAGGAGGAGAAAATCTCGCGCCTGGCGCGCTGGGTGCAGTCGGTCCACATCCCCGGCACCATGATGCGGTTCAAGACCGCCAAGGTGCACGTGTCGGTGCTGTTCATCATTCCGGTCGGCATCGGCACCGGCATGCTGGCGGCCACCATCGCCGTCGGCGGATTCATCGGCGTGCCGGGAATGATCTACGTGCTCGGCGTGCACTCGCTGGTGGCGAGCGCGACCGAGCTGGTGATCGCCTTCATCATGGGCCTGGGCGGCACCATCAAGTACGCCATGCACGGGCTGGTGGACATCCGTCTGGCGGTGATCATCCTGGCCGGGTCGCTCTTCGGCATCCAGCTCGGCGCCATCGGCACCACCTACGTCAAGCCGTACGCCGTCAAGCTGGTGATGGCGACCATCATGCTGATCGTGGCGTTCAGCCGCGCCATGATGATTCCCGTGTACCTGACGCAGCTCGGCCGGATGTCGCTCAGCGAGAAGACCGCCGGTTTCCTGAGCGGAGCGAGTTTCATGCTGATGGTGGGGGCGTTGTTGACCGGCGCCTTCATCATCATCGGCGCCATGGTGCGCGGACACCGCGATCACAAGCTCAGCCTGAAGGCGGCGGAAGAAGCGCCGGAGTAACGAGCTTCATGCCGGACGGCTCGCGGAAATGCCCGATCGCGGGATGGCGCGAGCGTCAGGGTACCGCGATCCTGGTTTCGTGACCGAGCCGCCGGCTGATGTCCTCGAGCGCCGCTTTTTCGGAATCGAAGATATTCTCCGCCCCGATCCTGTCGAGCAAACCGGTCCGTCGCATGACGTCGGTCACCGTTACCTTGATGCTGCAGAAGGCGAGCGTGATCCGGGTCTGGCTGAGCCGGTCGATCAGGTTGCGCAACATCTCCACGCCCGAGGCATCCAGCCCGTTGATCCCGCTCCCGACCACCAGGATGTATTTCAGCTCCGGATCCTGGCTGACGAGGTACAGCACGGATTCCTCGAAATAGCTCACGTTGGCGAAGTAGAGTTGGCCGTCGAAGCGAATCGCCGTCACCTGCGGATGCAGTTTCGGCAGGCTGAAGCGCTCGGCGTTGCGCAGCGTGCCGTCCTTGTCGAGCCCCAGCAGGACGATGCGCGGCTTCATGGTGCGGAACAGAAACAGCGACAGGGACAGGAGGATGCCGGTGAGAATGCCGTTCTGGATGTTCGGGGCGAACGCCAGGGTGGCGACGAAGGTGATAATCGCGGCAACGCCGTCCTGCTTGCCGGCGACCCAGGCGTCCTTGATCGTCTTGAAGCTGATGAGGCCGATGACCGCCATCATGATGATGGCCGCCAATACCGGCTTGGGCAGGTCGTGCAGCAGCGGCGTGAAGAACAACAGCGTCAGCAGCACCGTCAGCGCCGAGAATAGCGAGGACATCCCGGTCCTGGCGCCGGCGGCGAGGTTAAGCGCGGAGCGCGAGAACGAGCCGCTCACCGGCATCGCATGGCTGAACGCCGCCGCGACTTTCGCCAGACCCTGGCCGATCAACTCCTGGTTTTCGTCCCACGGAGTGCGGGTCTTGATGGCGATGATCTTGGCGCTCGACATCGCCTCCATGAAGCTGATAAGCGCGATCACGAACGCCGTCGGCAGCATAAGCATGCTCGCCTTCCAATCCACCGGCGGTATGCTGATGGCGGGAAGCCCCTGCGGGATGGCGCCGACGATGCGGCCGCCGAGCTTCTCGAAGCCGATGGCGTAACTGATGAAGGTGGTGATGACGACGACGATGAGCACGCCCGGGAGTTTCGGCGCGAATTTCCTGAGCAGCGTCATCAGCGCGAGCGAGCCCAGGCCGAAGAGCAGCGACTCGAAGTGCATGGCGTCGAGGTTTTCGATGACGTGCAGGATGTCGGTCAGGAAATGCTGGCTGTTTTTCAGCGACAGCCCGACCATGGCGGGGAGCTGCGACAGGCCGATGATGATGGCGGCGGCATTGATGAAGCCGCGCAGCACCGGGTACGACAGGAAGTTGAGCAGCACGCCCATGCGCGCCAGCCCCAGGCCGATCTGGAGCAGACCCGAGAGCAGCGCCATCAGGATGACGTAGGAATAGAACAGCTCGGTGCCGTAGGTCGCGAGCGGCATGATGCTCGCGGCGGTGAGCAGCGAGGTCATCGCGACCGGGCCCGTGGAGAGAATCAGCGACGAGCCGAACAGGGCGCCGACGATGACGGGAATGAGCGCCGCGTACAGACCATAATAGGCGGGCACGCCCGACAGCTGCGCGTAGGCCAGCGACTGCGGGATGGCGACGAGGGCGACCGTCAGCCCCGCGAGCAGATCGTCTTTCAGCGTCTGCCGGTTGACCTGGGGCCACCAGTGCAGGAACGGAAAAAAGCGCCGCCACACGGTGTCATGATTCGCAACGCCAAGGCGATCCATTCTGGCGATGTCCCTTTAACTGCGGTCGTTCCGGACGGATAACCTCATCCCGGCCGCTTGAGCAGTATCTCGAGCACGAATTTGGTGCCGAAGTAACCCAGCACCAGCAGCGCGAAGCCGCCGAGCGTCCAGTGAATCGCGGTCCGCCCGCGCCAGCCGAGCCGCCAGCGCCCGATTAGCAGGATCGCGTACACGATCCACGCCAGGCTCGCCAGCACCATGTGGTGGGTGAACTTGAGCGGCTGGCCGAACATCCGCTCGGAAAACAGCGAGCCGCTGAGGACGGTGAGCGTGAGCAGCACGAAGCCGATCCAGATCATCTGGAACATCAGGCTTTCCATGGTCTGCATCGGCGGGAGTGCGCGGATGAACCCGCCGGGATGCTTGCCGCGCAGGTGGCGCTCCTGCACCAGCAGCATGAGGCTTTGCACGGTCGCGAGCGACAGCAGGCCGTAGGCCAGGATCGACACCACGATGTGCGCCGCCTGCCATGCCGAGGTCAGCGGCAACGACATCGTTCCGGGCCACAGCCATTCGATCAGCACCATCAGGCCGGCGACCGGCATGATCAGAATGCCGAGATTGTCCACCGGACGCTTGAGCGAAACCAGGAGATACAGCACCGCGATGACCCAGGCCACCAGCGAAAACGCCGGCGTCAGCGCCAGGTTCAGATCGTTTCCCCGCCACAGGCCGGCGTAGAGCAGCGCAGCGTGCAATACCACCGCGCCGAACCCGAGGCTCACGATCCCGATCTTGACCCGCCCGGCGACCGTTTGGCCGCGCATCAGGTACATGCCCAGCAATGCGCCGGTGCACAGGTACAGCGCCAGGGCCAGGAAATTTATCGCAGGATTCGTCATAAATGTCGCCCTACTGCGTTCGTCTGGCCATAATATTCAAGTCGCCCTACTGCATTCGTCTGATCATAAAACAGGTCGCCCTGCTGCGTTCGTCTCATCATAATACTTCCGCATGATGGCACAGGTTGTCGTGCCTTTGAAGTGTATTACAGGCGCGCAACGGTCGGGGGATGGAGTGGCGTACCAGCGATGAAAATCCGTATTCTCGGGGCCGGCGGCGGGCATGCGCGCACTGCCTCATCCCGGCCGACCGGGACATCAGGGAAGCGCCAGGGATGGCGCGCATCAAAGAGCGCGAAGTAAGATAAAATGCCGTGGTACGCCGAAAGATTGCCCGGTTTCCATCTCAAGCAGATTTTCTTTGCGCCCTGTGCGCGTTTGCGGTGAAATGTAAATTCTCATGTTCGACAATTTAAGCCAACGACTGCAGGCCACCCTCCAGCGCCTGCGCGGCGCCGGCCGGCTCACCGAGGAGAACACGCGCGAGGCGCTGCGCGAGGTGCGCATGGCGCTGCTCGAGGCCGACGTGGCGCTGCCGGTGGTCAAGGACTTCATCGAGCATGTGCGCGCCAAGGCGGCGGGGCAGGAAGTGCTCTCCAGCCTCACACCGGGGCAGGCGCTGGTGAAGGTGGTGCACGACGAGCTGGTCGCGCTGATGGGCGCGGCCAACGAGCGGCTGAACCTGGCGGCACGTCCGCCGGCGGTCATTCTGGTGGCCGGCCTGCAGGGTTCCGGCAAGACCACCACGGTCGCCAAGCTCGCGCGGTTCCTGCGCGAACGCGAGAAAAAATCCGTGATGGTCGCGAGCGCCGACGTGTACCGGCCGGCCGCAATCGAGCAGCTGCGCAAGCTCGCCGATACCGTCGGCGCGGAATTCTTTCCGAGCCATCCGGAACAGAAACCGGTGGACATCGCGCGCTCGGCGGTGGACGAGGCGCGCAAGCGGCTGATCGACGTGGTCCTGATCGACAGCGCCGGGCGGATGCACGTGGACGAGGCGATGATGCAGGAGATCCGCGCGGTGCACGCGGCGATCCAGCCGGTGGAGACGCTGTTCGTGGCCGACAGCATGGCCGGCCAGGACGCGGTGAACACCGCCAAGGCTTTCAACGAGGCGCTGCCGCTCACCGGCGTGATCCTCACCAAGACCGACGGCGACGCCCGCGGCGGCGCGGCGCTGTCGATCCGGCAGGTCACCGGCAAGCCGATCAAGTTCCTCGGCATCGGCGAGAAGCCCGACGCGCTCGAGGCGTTCTATCCGGATCGCGTGGCCTCGCGCATACTTGGCATGGGCGACGTGCTCGGCCTGGTGGAGGAGGCGCAACGCGCCGTTGACCAGGAAAAGACGCGCGCGATGGCCGAGAAGCTGAGCAAGGGCAAGGGCTTCGACCTCGAGGATTTTCGCGACCAGATCGCCCAGATGGAAAAGATGGGCGGACTGGCGAGCCTGATGGAGAAACTGCCGGGCATCGGTCAGGTGCCGGAGGCGGCCAAGGCGCAGGTCAACGACAAACAGATGAAGCAACTGGTCGCCATCATCAATTCCATGACGCCGCAGGAACGCCGCTTCCCGGACATCGTCCGCGGCTCGCGCAAGCGCCGCATCGCCGCCGGCTCGGGCACCCAGGTGCAGGATGTCAACCGCCTGCTCAAGCAGTTCGATCAGATGCAGAAGATGATGAAGCGCATGGGCAAGGGCGGGCTGCAGCGGCTGATGCACGGTGTCAAGGGCCGTTTGCCGGGATTTCCCGGCTGATTTTTCGCGCCGCCGCGGCGCACGCGGCAGGATTAACAAATCCGGGGTGAGTAGGGTATAGTCTGCCGACCATTCTTGAGGAGAGAGAGGCGGAAGGTCAATATTATGACAATGGAACATCCGAGAGAGTCGATGCCGTCAACCATGAAAACCCCGGAACGCCGCACTGGAAGCCAGGACCTGGTGAAAAAACTGGTGTCGGAGCGGACCGAAATGCTGTCGTTGTATTGCCAGCTCGCCGGCCTGGAACCCTACGGTAACGGCAAGAGCGCGCGCGGCAAGCAAGCGCAGGAACTGCTCCAGAAATTCTGCCAGGTGCTGGTCGATTACATCGCCGCCGGCCACTTCAGCCTGTACGAACGCATCGTCAACGGCACCGAGCGCCGCCAACCGATCGCCGGTCTGGCCGAGAAGCTGTATCCCCGGATCGCCGCCACCACCGAAGCGGCGCTGGATTTCAACGACCGCTACGACTGCGGCGATCATTGCGAGATCGGCCTGTCGTTCAGCGATGAACTTTCCCGCCTCGGTGAAGAACTCGCCGCCCGCATCGAAATCGAAGACAAGCTGATCGGCCAGCTGCGCTGAGCCGAGGCCCCGCGATCGTTTCTGCGGGGCCTGCGGCTCCGCAGAAACGTCACCCGCCGGTTCGGGACATGAACCGGACGATCTTCTGCGGCTGCTCGCGGAACTCGTGGCGTTCCGGCTTGCGCGCGATCGCCGCGCGGATCGCCTGTTTCAATCCATCATCGTCAATTCCCGATCGCAGCAGCGGCCGCAGCTCGACCTTGTCGTTCTGGCCGAGACACAGGTAGAGCGTGCCGTCGGCGCTCAAGCGCACGCGGTTGCAGGTGGCGCAGAAATGCTGCGACATCGGCGTGATGAATCCGATTTTGAGTCTGGTGCCGGCGACCTGCAGGTAACGCGCCGGACCGCCGCCCGGCATGACCGTCGGTATCAACTCGAAACTGCGCTCCAGGCGCTGCCGCACCTCCTGCAGGTCAAGGTAATGCGCGCTGGCGCTGCGCCCGGTGTCTCCCATCGGCATGGTCTCGATGAGCCGCAGCGTGAAGTCGCGCTCGAGACAGAAGCGCACCATGTCCTCGACTTCCTCGTCGTTCACGCCCTGCATCAGCACCATGTTGAGCTTGATCGGCGCGAACCCGACGGCGCGCGCCGCGCGCAATCCGTCCAGCACCTTGTCGAGGCGGCCGCCGCCGGTGATGGCGGCGAAGCGTTCCGGGCGCAGCGAGTCGAGGCTGACGTTGAGGCGGCGCACGCCGGCCCGGTACAGGGCGGCCGCGTGGCGCTTGAGTTGCACGGCGTTGGTGGACAGCGACAGGTCGTCGATGCCCGGCAGCCGCGCCAGGCGCGCGGCCAGCGCGGGCAGGTCGCGGCGCGTGAGCGGCTCGCCGCCAGTGAGGCGCAGGCGGCGCACGCCGAGTTCGGCGAAGGCGCGCATGACGCGCTCGATCTCGTCGAATCCGAGCCACTCCGCCGGTTCCTGAAAATCTCGGAAGCCTTCCGGCAGGCAATACTGGCAACGCAGATCGCAGCGATCCGTCACCGACAGACGCACGTATTCGATTGGGCGATTGAAAGCGTCAATCAGTATCGGTTCCATACGCGCGACTATAAGAGTATCTGGACGTGCCGTACACCCCGTGAAGTATGCGGGAATTGAATGCGCGTACGAGAAGTGAGCCTGACTCGGGTGATGGGCGCCGAAAAATAAATCTGCCTGTTGATGACTCTGGCGGGATGGAGACCCTATCCGGGAGTGCCGGAGTCCATCCCTGGACACCAGCCTGGGGGCCAGCTTTCGGCGGTTCAATGTTGCCGCCCGGGGGGCATGAACACACTTTAAAGTATGTTCATAAAAGGTCGGCCTCACGCGGCGATTTTGTCGCCGCCGCTTCATCCGGGCGACGTTTGCTTGCGGCTACAGGAAATCCTGCGCGTTCAGCGCCTGGCCGTGCACGTCGCGGCTGTCGGGTCCGAGCAAATAGAGGTAGGCGGGCATGATGTCTTC
>JBLMXN010000017.1:0-2719 GCA_050257795.1 Bacteroidota bacterium | reverse complement strand
CGGTGCCGGTGCTGATGTATCACCACGTCTGCCCGCATCCGGGCCTGGTGACGGTGAGCCCCGAAACCTTCGAGGAGCACATGGCGTATCTGGCGCGCAAGAAATACCGCGCGCTCGCGGCTGACGAGTTCCTCGAATTCCTGCAAGGCCAACGCGCGCTCGACGGCCGCAGTGTGCTGATCACCTTCGACGACGGTTATCTCGACAACTATGTCTATGCCTGGCCGCTTCTCAAGCGCTACGGTCTCAAGGCGACCATTTTCGCCATCACCGGCCTCGTGGGCGAGGGCGCCGCGCGCACGTATCTGGGAGCCGCCCGGCAATTGCCGGCGACACCGGATCACCGCGCCTGCAAGGCGGCGGTGACGGAAGGCCGCGCGGATGAAGTGATGGTGCGCTGGTCCGAGATCGAGGCGATGGAGGCGAGCGGCGCGGTCGAGGTGCATTCGCACACGCATACGCACCAGCGCTGGGACCAGCTGCACTCCGATGAATCGCAGCGGCTGGCGGCGGTCGCGGCCGATCTCGCCGCTTCGCACGCGGCGTTGCAATCCCGCCTCGGCAAGGACTCGCGCCACCTGTGCTGGCCGTGGGGCCATATCGAGCCGGGCTACCCGGAGGCCGCCGCCAAGGCCGGATTCGTCGCGCAGTATGCGACGGTCAAGGGCATCAACATCGCCGGCGGCGATCCGCGCCAGATCGCGCGCGTGGTCGTCAAGGACAAGCCGGCCGGATGGCTCGGCTCACGCCTGGCGATTTACCGGCGCCCCTGGCTGGCGCGCCTGTATCTCGGATTGCGCCGCGCCTGATGTGGCCGCCCCGCGCGGAATTGCGCGCCGGCGCAGGCTGGCAAGGTTGGTAGCCCGGATGCAGGCGCGAAGCGCCGAAATCCGGGGAATTTCTGCCCCCTGGATTTCGCTCCGCTCCATCCAGGCTACATCAAAGAAGGTTATTTCCGGGACGACGCATCATGGCCGCGGACAAGTCTATCTGCAGTATCGTGGGCTGGCGGTAAGTCAAAGCTATCGCCGCGGCGTATAATTTTTTGCGATGCGTTTCCAGCCCATTGCAGCGCCGGCATGAACACCGACAGGTCCCGATGAGGATACGACCAAGAGAGGCGCTGCTGTATCTGCTGGTGCGGCTGGTTAGGGTGCTGGATCGCCGGGACAATTCGCTGCCAGCCCTGGAGCCCTCGAAGATCCGTAACATCCTGGTGGTCTCGTCCACTGCGATCGGCGATACCCTGATGTCGACGCCGGCGATCCGGGCGGTCAGAGAAAGTTTTCCGCGCGCGCGGATCGTCGCGCACTTCAACGTGCACAATATGGAGCTGTTCGAGAACAACCCGCATATCGACGGGGTCGTTCCTTATTATGGCGGCTACAAACGCTTCTGGCGCACGATCCGGCGGCTGCGCCGGGAGCGCTTCGATCTGGCGCTGATCTTTCACGGCAACGAGCCGCAGGCGACGCCGATGGCGTACCTGTCCGGGGCGCGCTTCATCATCAAGCTGCCGAACACCAGCGCGTACCGCTTCCTGCTTTCCAATAGCGATCCGGTGCTGACGTGGGAGGACTTTTCCCACGGCGTCGAGCAACGCCTGCAGGTGGCGCAACTCGCGGGCTGTCACATCGGCGACAAACGCATGGTGTTGCCGCTGGCCCCGGATCAGGAGCCCGCGGTGGAGCGGATCCTGCAGGCGCACGGCATCGGGCCGTCCGATTCCGTGGTCGGGTTCCAGGTCGCGGCCTCGACTGTCAGCCGCATGTGGTTCGCGGAAAAGTTCGTCGAGCTCGGCCGGCGTCTCGTCGCCGAATATCCCGAGGCACGCATCGTGATCACCGGTTCGCCGCAGGAGGCCGCGTACGCGCGCGAGATCGCCGCGGCCATCGGCGACAAGACAATCGTGGCCGCCGGCGAGCTGCGCTTGAAGCAGGTGCCTTGGCTGATCCGCCGGCTGCGGCTGCTGATCACGGGCGATACCGGCATCATGCACCTTGCGATCGCCGTGGGCACGCCGGTCGTGGCGCTGTTTGCCGCGGCCGATGCGCGCCGCTCCGGGCCCTACTACGATATCGATAAACACACGGTGATCCAGAAGCACCGCACCTGCGTGCCGTGCGTGGGCAAACGCTGCACCTTCCAGATCTGCATGGACAATATTTCGGTCGACGAAGTGCTTTCCGCGGTGACGCGCGCCTTACAAAGCTCGCCGGGCTTCCGCGCCTACCCAACCGCCGCTGTCACCCGTAATGACTAGAACCTGTCTCAAAAATGGTTTCCACGTAGGTTGGGGTGAGGCGTGGAACGCCGAACCCCAACATTATTCGGCACGTTGGGCTTGCGGAGGAGTCCATCCCTGGACTCCGCCCTTCGGGCCAGCCTTCGGCTGTCCAAAATCGTTCCCGGCGATTATGTCGCTCCGCTCACCCCAACCTACCTGGGTATTTCGAGATGGGTTCTAAGAAGATTGTGCTGCTCGACACCGGCAGGGAGTGGGGCGGCGGCACGAACAGCATGCTGGAACTGCTCAAGCGGTTAGACCGGAGCAAATACGAGTTCAGCTGCGTCTTCTACGACGATTATCAAAAGGGCGGCGGGCCGAAAATAAGCGAGGAACTGGCACGGCTCGGCATTGGTTTCACGCAACTGCCGCGCCGGCCGCAGGCGAGCGGCGCGAAGCTGCTGAAGGAGGTCGTGCGGGTTCTGTGCTTTT
>JBLMXN010000016.1:0-4124 GCA_050257795.1 Bacteroidota bacterium | reverse complement strand
CGGACCGCGGGATGTTCACTGCGCGTGCCGGCAGGCTGATCGGCGGTGCGCTGGTGCTGATCCCCGCATGGGTGGGCGCGGTTTACCTGCAGGCCACGGACCCCGATTTCCCGCGCCGTCTGCTGTATCTGTTCGTGCTGGTATGGGTAGCGGATACGGCCGCCTATTTCGCCGGATCATTTTTCGGAAGGACCAAGCTGGCGCTGCACGTGAGCCCCGGCAAAACGGTCGAAGGGGTGGTAGGCGGCGTGCTCGGCGTCGTGCTGCTGGCCTGGCTTTGTGGGACAATGATCTGGCGCCTCGAATCCTGGGCGCTCGTGCGCTGGATCGGGCTGGCCGTGGTGACGGCGCTGTTTTCCGTCGTCGGCGATCTCACCGAAAGCAAGCTCAAGCGCATCGCCGGCGTGAAGGACAGCGGCAGCCTGATCCCCGGTCACGGCGGGGTGCTGGATCGCATCGATGCGCTGACGGCGGCGATGCCGGTGTTCGTCCTCGGCATTCTCATTCTGGCGATGTTTTAAGGCATGGACAGCACAACCAATAATCCTTCGAACGAACGCGCCGACCGCGGTTCGCGCGGGGTGACGATACTGGGATCGACCGGCTCGATCGGCCTGAACGCGCTGGATGTGCTGACGCGCCACCCCGGGCGTTACCGCATCCTGGCGCTGACCGCCAATACCCAGGTCGATCGCCTGTTCGAGCAATGCCGGCAGTACCAGCCGCAGAAAGCGGTGCTGCTCGACCCGCACGCCGCCGCCGAGCTCAGGGACAAGGTGCAGCAGGCCGGGCTGGCCGTGGAAGTGCTGTCGGGCGCCGAAGGATTGAACACCGTCGCCACGCACCCGCGCGCCCAGATCGTGGTCGCGGCCATCGTGGGCGCGGCCGGCCTGCTGCCGTCGCTCGCGGCGGTGCGGGCGGGCAAACGCGTGCTGCTGGCGAACAAGGAACCGCTGGTGATGTCGGGCCAGCTCTTCATCGATGAAGCGCGCGCCAGCGGCGCGGAATTGCTGCCGGTCGACAGCGAGCACAACGCCATCTTCCAGTGCATGCCGGCGGGCTACCGCGCCGGTAACGCGCCGGCGGGAGTGCGCCGGATCTACCTGACCTGTTCCGGCGGCCCGTTCCGCACGCTTTCATCCGACGCGCTCGTCTCCGTCACGCCGGAGCAGGCTTGCGCGCATCCCAACTGGGTCATGGGCCGCAAGATCTCGGTCGATTCGGCCACGCTGATGAACAAGGGCCTGGAGCTGATCGAGGCCTGCTGGCTGTTCGGCGTCACGCCCGATCAGGTCGAGATCGTGATTCATCCGCAGAGCGTGATCCATTCGATGGTCGAATACGTGGACGGCTCGGTGCTGGCGCAACTCGGCAACCCGGACATGCGCACGCCGATCGCGCACGCGCTGGCGTGGCCGGAGCGCATCGAGTCCGGCGTGAAGAGTCTCAATCTTTTCGAGGTTGCGCGTCTCGATTTCGAGCGCCCCGACACCGGGCGTTTCCCGTGTCTGCGACTCGCCTACGACGCGGCGCGCGCCGGCGGCACGGTGCCGGCGATTCTGAATGCCGCGAACGAAGTCGCGGTCCAGGCCTTCCTCGATCGCCGCATCGGGTTTTCCGGAATTCCGCGCGTGATCGAACATACGCTGGGCGGCATGCCGGCCAACCCGGACACCCAACTGGGCGCGGTGCTGGGCGACGACGCGCGCGCCCGTGACGTGGCCAACCGTTTTATCGCCGGACGCGAGTGGCGCGTGGGCATGGGGGCGACATGATCAATTTTCTCTACTACGCCGGCGCTTTCGTGGTCGCGCTCGGCATCCTCATCACGGTGCACGAATTCGGTCATTTCTGGGTGGCGCGCCGCCTCGGCGTCAAAGTCCTGCGTTTCTCGGTCGGTTTCGGAAAACCGCTGTGGTCGCGGCGGGTCGGCCGCGACGGCATGGAACTCGCCATCGGCGCGTTCCCGCTCGGCGGCTACGTGAAGATGCTGGATGAGAACGAAGGCGAAGTCAGCGCCGCGGAAGCCCCGCGCGCCTTCAACCGCCAGAAGGTGTGGAAGCGCATGGCCATCGTGACGGCCGGTCCGCTGTTCAATTTCCTGTTCGCGATCCTGGCTTACTGGGCGGTTTACATGGCCGGCGTCGACGGCCTGAAGCCGGTGGTCAGCCAGGTGGTGCCGGGATCGCTCGCGCAACAGGCCGGCTTTCACGCCGGCGACACCATTCTGAGCATCGACGGCAAGGACGTGCAGACCTGGGATCAGCGGCGGCTGTATCTGTTCCAGCGCGCGCTCGATCAGGCGCGCGTGTCGGTCGAAGTGCGTGATGCGCAGGGACAGGTGGAAATCCATGAGCTCGATCTGTCAGGCCTGCCGGTGCATGAGGTCAATGCTTCGTTGCTCGAGCGCGGGATCGGCCTGATCGGCTATCTTCCGGAGCCGCGGCCGGTAATCGGTGCCCTGGAGCCGGGACCGGCGCAAAGCGCGGGGATGAAAGTCGGCGACCGGCTGGTGGCGGTGAACGGCGAAACGATCCGCTCGTGGGACGAACTGGTGAAACGGATCAGCCACAGCCCCGACAAGCCGCTGCGCATCGCCGTGGATCGCGCCGGCGCGCGCGTGGAGTTTGACGTCACGCCGATCGCCGTGAAGCAGGGGGAGGAGACCGTCGGACGCATCAACATCCGTCCGGAATTCGGGGACATCCCCGCCGACATGCGCATCAAGATGCGACTCGGGCCGGGCGAAGCTTTTTCGGAGAGCGTCAGCAACACCTGGTACATGTCGGCGCTTACGCTGGAGATGCTGTACCGCATGCTCAAGCTCGAGGTTTCCACGCGCAACATCAGCGGGCCGATCACCATCGCCCAGTACGCCGGCTATTCCGCCAAGGTCGGGCTCAATCAGTTCGTGCTGTTCCTGGCGGTGATCAGCATCAGCCTGGGCGTGCTGAATCTGCTGCCGGTGCCGGTACTCGATGGCGGGCACCTTATGTATTACATTATCGAGGCCATCAAGGGGGGGCCGCTGCCGGAGCGGGTCATGGTGCTGGGTCAGCAGATCGGCATCGTGCTGCTGGGCGGTCTGATCACCCTGGCCCTTTATAACGATTTGACGCGGCTGCTCGCGCCGCTATTTCGATGAACGAACGCCGCTCGCGCTGATTCAGAAAACAATAACGAATGAAACGCATCCTCGCGGCACTGTTCTTCCTGGCTTTGCAGATACCGGTCGGCCAGGCCATGGAATCCTTCGTGGTAAAGGACATCCGCGTCGATGGCCTGCAGCGCATTTCGGCCGGCACCGTGTTCAACTACCTGCCGGTCAAGGTGGGCGATACGCTAACGGACCAGAAATCGCAGGACGCGGTGCGCGCGCTATTCAAGACCGGATTTTTCCGCGACGTGCAGCTCGGGCGCGACAAGGGCGTGCTGATCGTCACGGTGGTGGAGCGCCCGTCCATCGCCGGCATCAAGATCACCGGCACCAAGGAGTTGTCCGAGACGGACCTGAAAAAGAGCCTGAAGGAAATCGGACTGGCCGAGGGCCGGGTGTTCAACAAGTCGCTGCTCGATCGCGTGGAGCAGGAGTTGCGCCAGCAGTATTTCAGTCGCGGCTATTATGCCGTCGCGATCAAGCCGACGGTGACGCCGCTCGAACGCAATCGCGTCGACATCAACATCGAGGTGGCGGAAGGCAAGGTCGCGCGGATACGCGAGATCAACATCGTCGGCAACCACCTGTTCCGCGACAAGCAGTTGCTGAAACTCTTCAGCCTCGGTCCGAAACCGTGGTACGCGCTTTTCTCGAGCCGCGACAAATACTCCAAGCAGAAGCTGAGCGGCGACCTGGAGCGGTTGCGTAATTTCTACCAGGATCAGGGCTTTCTCGAGTTCAATATCGACTCCACGCAGGTCTCGATCACGCCGGACAAGGAAAAGATTTTCATCACGGTCAACATCACCGAAGGCAAGAAATACACCGTCACCGGCTACAAGCTGGCGGGGACCTTCGTCGTTCCGGAAAAGGAACTGACCAAGCTGATCGGCATCAAGGCCGGGGACGTCTTTTCGCGCAAGGCGGTGACCGAGACCACCAAGAAGATATCGGACCGGCTCGCCAA
>JBLMXN010000015.1:0-20824 GCA_050257795.1 Bacteroidota bacterium | reverse complement strand
CCATTTCGCGTGCATAGCGATCTCCATGTTCGTTGCCCGGCGCGCACCCCGTTCCTGTGCGTGCTTAACCCTTGTAGGCCACTTCCCAACCCCAGGTCTGCGGCCGTCCGCCGCGCTTGAGTACGCGCTTGCGGTAGATGTCGGCCACCACGTCGCCGTCGCCCGCGACCAGCGCCTTGGTCGCGCACATCTCGGCGCACAGCGGCAGCTTGCCCTCGGCGATGCGGTTGCGTCCGTACTTCTTGTATTCCTCGAGCGAATTGTCCGGCTCCGGGCCGCCGGCGCAGAAGGTGCACTTGTCCATCTTGCCGCGCACGCCGAAGGCCGAGGCCTGCGGATACTGCGGCGCGCCGAAAGGACAGGCATAGAAGCAGTAGCCGCAGCCGATGCACAGGTCCTTGTTGTGCAGCACGATGCCGTCGGGGGTGGTGTAGAAACAGTCGACCGGGCAGACCGCGGCGCACGGCGCGTCGGTACAGTGCATGCACGCCACCGAGATCGACTTTTCCCCCGGCACGCCGTCGTCCAGCACCACGACGCGGCGGCGGTTGACGCCCCACGGCACCTCGTGTTCGTTCTTGCACGCGGTCACGCAGCCGTTGCACTCGATGCAGCGTTCCGCGTCACACAGGAATTTCATTCTTGCCATGACTCATCTCCTCTCGGTCATCTCTCTGATGATCGTGATGCCACCCGGACTTACGACCGTCCCTGGTGAGTTGTCCAGCTCGTCATCCATGACTCGCGTTCGCGGCTCCCATTGTCGCCGCTCACCCTTACTCAATTCACGCCGGCCGCACGCGGCACAAGGTGGTTTTGGTCTCCTGCATCATGGTTACCGCGTCATAGCCGTAGGTGGTCGCGGTGTTGACCGCCTCGCCCAGGACGTATGGGGCGGCACCTTCCGGATACTTGGCGCGCAGGTCCTGGCCCTCGAACCAGCCGCCGAAATGGAACGGGCACCACACCGTCCCGGCGCCGACGCGACGCGTGACCATGGCCATGACCTTGATCTTGCCGCCCTCCGGGCCCTCGACCCACACCATCTGGCCGTCACGCACGCCGGCGTTGTTGGCGTCGACCGGATTGATCTCGGCGAACATGTGCTGTTGCAGCTCGGCCAGCCACGGATTGGAGCGGGTCTCGTCGCCTCCGCCCTCGAACTCGGTGAGGCGTCCGCTCGTGAGGATCAGCGGAAACTCCTTCGAGTAGTCCTTCGCCTGAATCGAGGCGTAACGCGTCGGCAGGCGGTAGAACAGTTTCTTGTCCGGATAGGTCGGGAATTTCGCCACCAGGTCGTAGCGCGGCGTGTACAACGGCTCGCGGTGCACCGGCACCGGGTCCGGCAGCTCCCAGCACTTGGCGCGCGCCTTGCCGTTGCCGAAGGGCGCGCAGCCGTGCTTGATCGCCACCCGGATGATGCCGCCCGAAAGATCGATCTTCCAGGTGACACCGTCCGCCTTGTCCTTGCCGATCTTGAGGATGGTGTCGAGCTCGGCCTTCGTGAGATCCTTGTCCCACCCGAGTTTCTTGAGGATACCGTAGGTGAACTCGGGGTAGCCGTCGTGGATTTCGGCGCCGACGGCGTAGCTGCCCTCGGCCAGCATGTTCACGCCGTCCTTCTCCACGCCCCAGTTGGCGCGGAAGTTGAGACCGCCCTTCGCCACCGGTTTGTGCGCGTCGTACAGCAGCGGCGTGCCCGGATGCTTGAGCTGCGGCGTGCCCCAGCACGGCCACGGCAGACCGTAGTACTCGCCGTTGCACGGGCCGCCCTCGGCCAGCAACGTCGTCGTGTTGAACGTGCCCCAGTTCTTCTGATGCAGCTTCAGCCGTTCCGGACTCTGGCCGCTGTAGCCTATTGTCAATGTCCCGCGATTGATTTCGCGCAACACGTCCTCGAGATTGGGCTCGTTCTTGTCCACGCGGATATGCTTGAACATCTCCTTCTCGAAACCGAGCTTCTTCGCCATCAGATACAGGATTTCCTGGTCGGTCTTGCATTCGAACAGCGGCTCGATCACCTTGTCGCGCCACTGCAATGAACGGTTAGATGCCGTCACCGAGCCGTAGGTCTCGAACTGGGTCGTGGCCGGCAGCAGCCAGGTGTTATTTTTGCGATCGCCCATCACCGACGAAACGGTCGGATAGGGATCGATGATTACCAACGCCTCGAGCTTGTCGAAGGCCTTGCGCTCGTTGGGTCCGCGGCTCTGGCTGTTGGGCGCATGCCCCATGAAGATCACCATCTTCACCGGACTGTTCTGCGACATGTTGGCCGGATCTTCCAGCACGGCGTCGTGCCAGCGCGACACCGTGATGCCGCTCATGTTCATGGGCTTGATCTTGCCGCCCTTGCCGTCATCGTACTCGCGCTGGTCGAAACGCGCCGCCAGCCAGTCGTAGTCCACGTCCCACACCCGCGCCCAGTGTTTCCACGCGCCCTCGGCCAGGGTGTAGTAGCCGGGCAAGGTGTGACTGTTCGGGCCGACGTCGGTCGCGCCCTGAACGTTGTCATGGCCGCGGTAGATGTTGGAGCCGCCGCCGGACACGCCGACGTTGCCGAGCGCGAGTTGCAGGCAGTTGTAGCTGCGCACGTTCGCGGTACCATGGTGATGCTGCGTGCCGCCCATGCACCACACCAGCGTGCCGGGCCGGTTCTTCGCCATCAGTTCCGCAACCTGGGCGATCTGCTCCTTGGAGGCGCCGGTGACGTCCGCCACCACGTCGGGCGGATATTTCTTGACCATTTCGCGCACGTCGTTCATGCCGTACACGCGTTGGCGGATGAATTCCTTGTCCTCCCAGCCGTTCTCGAAAATGTGCCACAGCACGCCCCACATGAACGCGGTGTCGGTGCCGGAACGGATGCGCACGTAATAGTCCGCGTGCGCCGCGGTGCGCGTGAAGCGCGGCTCGACCACGATGATCTTGGCGCCGTTCTCCTTGCCGCGCAGCACATGCTGCATCGCCACCGGATGCGCCTCGGCGGCATTGCTGCCGATGAACAGCATGCTCTTGCTGTTGTGCTGGTCGTTGTAGGAATTGGTCATGGCGCCGTAGCCGTACATCGCTGCGGTGCCCGCCACCGTGGTCGAGTGGCAGATGCGCGCCTGGTGGTCCTGGTTATTCGAGCCCCAGAACCGTATGAACTTGGTTTGCAGGTAGGACTGCTCGTTGTTGTGCTTGGAGCCGCCGGTCATGAAAATCGCGTCCGGACTGTACTTCTTGCGCAACTCGAGCATCTTGTCGCCGACTTCGTTGATCGCCTGGTCCCACGATATGCGCTGCCATTTGCCGTCCACCAGTTTCATCGGGTATTTCAGACGCCGCTCGCCCATGCCGTGCTCGCGCACCGAGGCGCCCTTGGCGCAATGCGCCCCGAGGTTGAACGGGTGGTCAAAGGCCGGTTCCTGGCGCGTCCACACGCCTTCCTGCACCGTGGCGATGATGCCGCAGCCGACCGAGCAATGCGTGCAGATGGTGCGAATGTTCGTCGCCGGCGACTTCGGGTCGATGTCCTTGTCAGTCTTGGCATTCGCCTTCTTCATGATCGAGAACGGCAGCGCCGTGGCGGCGGCAACGCCGCCGAGCGCGATCCCCGAGCGCCGCAGAAACGTGCGCCGGTCGATCACCCCCGCGGGCGCCGAGATACCCGTCGTGGTGGCCTGGTTTGAATGCGAATCCGGTTTGCGTGTCAGCTTCATGGCTCGACTTCCTCCTGACTCGTGCTGTGTGCCGCCGTGCCGGTCACAGGCCGGCCGTGCGGTAGTAATGCTCGATATGCGGCGTGACGCGATAGCCTTTCGATTCCGGTCGCTTCGCCGCTTCCAGCTCGGTTCTGGGCTGCGCCGCGGCTTCACGGGTAGTTATCAGCGCAACCGCCGCCGCACCGCCGCCGAGCATCATGTTTTTCAGGAATTTGCGCCGACCCTTGGCGCGTCCCGGCCCGTTGCTCGAATGTTCCTTTCTCATGATGATGTCCTCATCTGCTGGTGTAGCAAGAACTACATAAAAATCATTTTTCAGGACGTCACACCGGAGCCATCGCTTTACCGCCCGGTCTTTACCGCCCGGTCGAGTCACGCGAGCATCGCAAAATGCGCGCGCTCGACCTCGAGAAACCGTTCCCCCAGCAGCGCCACCGCGCGATAAAACCGCGCCGACGGCGCCACCGCCAGATCACCGAAGAACCGCACCATCCACGGCTCGACGTGCTTGGCGAAAAACTCCCGCTGCTGCTCAATCGTTACTTCCGCGCCGCTTCCAACCAGCAGGCTCATGGTTTCACACAAGGCCGCGGCGTGATCCTCCGGTTCGCGCACCTCGTCCTGCCGCTGCAATCCGAAGCGCCGCAAATCCACGCGCAACTCGGCCAGCGGTTTCTCCATCAGAAATCCGGTCATGTACCATGACCCGTACGGCACCAGTTCGCCGCGCCCGATCCCGATGAAGAGATCCTGGTACTCCTCCGCGAGAGCTTCGACCCGCGCCTGCCCGGCGCTCTGCTTCAGAGTCGCCCAGGCCGCCGCCATCGTGGCATCGCCGCCCGCCTCCGCCACCGGTATGCGCTGCAGCTTGCCCAGCAGCGCGGCATCAGGTGGCTTCGCCAGGAGTCCGCCCAGCAGCGCGTACACATCGGCGCGCGCCTGCTCGGCTTCGTCGAGCGTTTGATCGGAGAGCGCTTCGCGGTTTGCGGTCATGACGGCCTCCGATCTGGCACACGCTCCAGAGCAAGAAACAGACCAGCATTTTCCGGAGTCATGCGGTAACAAAGGCCAACAGAGTCCACGCCATGCGCCTCGTGGCGCCGCTGTCCGGGACAAAATGACGCAGCGGCGTGACGTTCTGGCCGACTCATTCGACGCCCTCGTGGCGCCGGGTATCGGCGCGGAACACCTCGCGCACGCGGCAGTCGCCGCACATCTGCACGCGGCGCAACGCCCCTGGGTCCTGGTACATCCAGTGGTCCTGCAGCTTCTGCGTCATGCGGTCCATCAGCTTGCGCGTCGCGAACGGCTTGCCGCAGGCAATGCAATAGAACGGTTCCTCCTGATTGAGCACGCGCGCCGCGCGCCGCGCCGCAGAATCGTAGAGGTAACGCGGCGCGAGCCGGATCGCGTGTTCCGGGCAGGCGGTCTGACACAATCCGCACTGCACGCAGTTGCCCTCGATGAAATTGAGCTGCGGCATGTCGCCGCCGTCGGACAGGGCTCCCACCGGACAGATACTGACGCAGGACATGCATAGCGTGCAGGCCGCGCGATCGACCAGGATCTCGCCGAACGGCGCGCCTTCGGGCAGCCCCACGGCAACGCGTGGTGCCGGCGCTGACGCATGCAAATGCTCGATCGCCAACCGCAGCAGAGTACGTTTCTCATCGACACCGGCGAACGTTGCGCGCGGCGCCGCTCGCCGCGGCGGGATCGCGGCGAGTTCGTCCAACACTGCCCGGTCGCCGCCCTCGAGCAGGCGCATCAGGTCGGCCGGATAGCCCATGCCGTCGAGGATCGCGCCGGCAAAGATGATCTGCTCGGACACCGCGCCGATGGTGCTCCGCGCCGGCGGCACGCCCGGCAACAAAGCGACACATTCGGCGCCGTAGGCCAGCGCCGCCAGCCATGCTTCCATGCCGAGCGAACCGAGCTCGGCCAGCTCGAAGGGAATCACGTTCTCGGGCAGGCGCGGCGCGAGCCGCGCCAGGCGTTCGCGCCCGCCTTCGGCGTCGTGCAACAGCAGCGCCGGCCGCGCACCGCCGGCGGCGTAATAGGCCTTGAGCGTCACCGCCAGCCGCCGCAGCTGGTCCGCGACCGTCGGATACACGTAAGTCATGGCCCCGGTCGGACACACCGTCGCGCACAGGCCCGCACCCTGGCACAAGTAAGGGTCGACGCTGATCTCGTCGCGCATTGAGATGATGGCGTAGGTCGGACAGGCATCGAGGCAGCGGGTGCAGCCGGTCAGACCGCTTTCGCCGTGCGCGCAGATGTCCGGGTTGTAGCGGAAGAACCGCGGCTTCTCGAATTCGCCGACCATCTCCGGAAGCTCGCTGAGCGCGCGTTCGAGCGCCGCGGCGTCACCCCCCGGCGCGTAATAGCCGAGCGGTGGCAATTCGTGACGCAGAAACGGCGGGTCGGTGAGATCGAGCACCAGATCAAAATGTGTCTGCGGACCGTCGAGTTTCTGCAACAGATTCAAGGCGCCGCCCGGCACCTCGGCGGCGATGATCACGGCGAACTGGCCGAGATGGCCGGTAACCTGGATCACCTTTTCGTGCAGCACCGGAAAATCGTACGCTGTGCGTGTATCCACCGCCGGCATGCTCGCGTCTGGCGGCAGCACCACGATGCAGCGCAACAGCGGCGCCAGGCGCGCGGCCGCCGCCAGCGCCGCGGCTGGCGGACCGATCACCACCACCGCGCCGCTCGAACGATAGTCCACCGCCGACGTCGGCGTGACCTCAACCTGCTGCCGGGCCGCGAGCGCCGCGCGCCGCGCGCGACCCTCCGGGGTTTTCTCGGCAAGAGCTGTTTCCGCGTTTTCGCCAGGCAGTGCGCCCATATCAGCCTTCCTTCACCACCCCGGGCTCCGGCGGGGATGCCGCAGCGGTTGGGTTTGTCGCCGGTTGCGGACCGGATGCGGCTGGTCCCGCGGCGGGTTTATCGGGTTCGAACAGCGCCTGACGCGCCTGCTCCTTGAGCGCGGCCGCGGCACGCTCCATCTCCTCGCGCATCTCGTGGGTGATCACGGAACCGAGCGGCTCTTCGCCGCGGAAGTCGTAGAATTCACTGTCGAGCGGACAGCGTTCGTTGAACGGTCCCGAATGAAACAGGCGCCGCAGCGCACGTGTGCGCAGCGCATCGCTCACGCCGGGCGACAGGAAGGGACGGTAATCCGAATTTTTGTCCAGCGACTCGATCGGCGGCATATCGGCGTCCGTCAGTAGCGGCATATCGGGCGGATTCTCCGGAGCGGAGGACTCCGTCGCGCCGGTTTCTTCCGCTTTCGCGGTTGCCGGCCGCGGGGTTTCCCGGCGCTCCTGCGCCTTGCGCCGCGACCAGCGGCGCAACAATCCTTCCTCCTGCGGTGAGGTGCTATCACCGGTCTCGGGGGGCGCGGCCGCCATGGGCCTGTCAGTCGTTCGGTTCACGCTGACCTCCGCCGCGCCTGCTCTCGTCGCGCTTGCGGCGCTGGCGCGGTTCCTCCGGCACGAAGTGTTCGAGCACGAACTCTTCGACGCAGCGATAAATCTCCGGCGGCATCGGCACCGCGAATATCTCGTTGCCCGATTCGCCCTGGGCCATAGCGTCGATATACTCGATGCTGACCTGGGTCGGAATGAATTCGCCGTCATCGTCGCGATGCCCGAAGACATACACAGACGGGTTATCCCCGATCAGGTTGTAGTAATAGCTGTCGGCCTCGGATACGTTCAGGCAAAGCGCCAGGCCGGTCCAGAGATACTCCTGCGCCTCCGGTCCGGTGCGCACCACGCGCCGCTCGCGCGCCGTACCCAGCGACTCGCCCGCCACCACGCCGAGCACGCGCCAGCGCTCGGTGATCCACGGGTTGCCGTGCACCGCCTCGCGCGCGGTGAGCACCGCGAGCATGATGCGGTTGATCGTGCTGGTGGTGGATGCGACGTTCATGTGGTGCAGGCGTTTCCCCGCATAACGGTCGTTGCGAATTCCCTGACATGGCAAGTTACGTACCACCGCGCATTTCACCTACATTACGGATAAAGCCGGAAAATTTCGTAAGACACATTAAAACGATTGGTACAAAACAACGCAGTGATTTCACAATTGCGTCATTTTGACCCATTCATGTATTGCGCGATTCCGACCGCGCCTCTCCATGGCTTCCGTCCTTGCGATCAAATTGCGGGTTTCAGCGCTGATACCACAGCGGTATATTTCTTGCTGCCGTCCGTCACGACGCGCAACCACCGGAGCCTGCGTGCACACCACCGATTCCACACCGACCCGCCTCATCGACCGCTTCGACCGGCACGTGAATTACGTGCGGATCTCGGTCACTGACCGCTGCGATTTCCGCTGCGTCTACTGCATGAGCGAGAAGATGACGTTCCTGCCGCGCGCCGAGGTGCTGTCGCTCGAGGAAATCCTGCAGGTCGCGCGCGCCTTCACCGAGCTCGGCGTCACCAAGATCCGCCTCACCGGCGGCGAACCGCTGGTGCGCCACGACGTCCTGTGGCTGGTGCGCGAGATCGGGCGCCTGCCCGGGCTGCGGGAACTGGTGATGACGACCAACGGCTCGCAGCTCGAACGCTACGCGGAGGCGCTGCGCGCCGCCAACGTGCGGCGCCTGAATATCAGCCTCGACACGCTCGACCCGGAGCGCTTCCGTCGCATCACCCGCGTCGGCGACCTGGCCAAGGTGCTGCGCGGCATCGAAGCCGCGCGAAGCGCGGGCTTTGAACGCCTGAAGCTCAACGCCGTGATCCTGAAAAACCGCAATCACGACGAAGTCGTGGGGCTGACCCGCTTCGCCATCGACCGCGGCATGGACCTGAGCTTCATCGAGGAGATGCCGCTCGGCGTCATTGGCGACCACGACCGCGCCGAGGCGTATTACTCCAGCGATCAGATAAAAGCCGACCTGGAACAGGAATTCACGCTGCTGCCGACAACCGAAACCACCGGCGGTCCGTCGCGCTACTGCCGCGTCGCCGGCACCGACACGCGCGTCGGCTTCATCTCGCCGCACTCGCACAACTTCTGCGGCGCCTGCAATCGCGTGCGCCTGACGACCGAGGGCCGCCTGCTGCTGTGCCTGGGGCAGGAATTCTCCGCCGACCTGCGGGCCGTGCTCCGCGGGTTCCCGGGCGACCTCGCGCGCCTAAAGGAGACCATCATTGCTGCCATGGATATCAAGCCCAAAGGCCATGATTTCAATCTCGCGCAGCCGCCGGTGATCCTGCGCCACATGAACGTCACCGGAGGCTGACATGGACGCCGCCCTGTATCGCCCGGTCATGAGCCACGCGGGACTCGCGCCGACGCACCCGGTCACGGCGCTCGACGAATACGGCGAGCCGCGCGAGTTGCAAGTCGCCGGGGAATTTCCCCTGACGCTCAAGGTGGACGGGCGCGAGTTGGTGACGCTCATGACCCTCGGCACGCATCCGGAGGAACTGGCGCTCGGCTACCTGCGCAACCAGCGCCTCATCGAGCGCATCGAGGACATTCGCGCCGTGACCGTGGACTGGGATCGAAGCCTGGTGCAGGTGGAAACCAGCCACGGATGCGGCATCGTCGACTGGGAGAAGAAACTCGCCAACCGCACCGTCACTACCGGCTGCGGCCAGGGCACTGTGTTCTCCTGCACCCTCGACAAGCTCTACGACGTGCGCCTGCCACGCGTGCAGGTGCGCCAGTCGCTCATCTACGGCTTGTTGCGCGCGCTGTCCGATCACAACGAAATCTACCGCTCCGCGGGCGGAGTGCATGGCTGCGCCCTGTGCCATGAAACCCGGCCGCTGGTCTTCGTCGAGGACGTCGGGCGCCACAACGCCGCGGACGCGATCGCCGGGCGCATGTGGCTCGACCGCGTTTCCGGCCACGACAAGATCTTCTACACCACCGGCAGGCTGACATCGGAGATCGTCATGAAGGCGGCGCACATGGGCATCCCGGTGCTGCTGTCGCGTTCCGGCATCACGCACATGGGGCTCGAGCTCGCGCGCGAGCTCGGCATCGTCATGATTGCGCGCGCCAAGGGCCACCATTTCCTCGTGTATCAGGGCGCGGACGCCGTGCTGTTCGACGCGCGCCCGCCGCTGCGGCCGACCGCCGAAACCGCGATGGAATCGTCATGAGCGCAACCCCGACGGTCGACACCACCAATACATCTACGCCGCCCCTGACGGCGTCGAGCTCGCGTTTCCTGACCGTCAAGCAGGTCGCGGAATATCTCGACGTGCACGAAAAGAAAATCTACGCGCTCGCCGCCGAGGGCGTCATTCCCGCGACCAAGATCACCGGCAAATGGCTGTTTCCGCGCGACCTCATCGACCAGTGGCTCATGGAGTCGAGTCACGGCGGCGTGCTCGCCGACCGCCTGCTGATCGCCGGCAGCGACGATCCGCTGCTGTACCGCGCGACCATGCACCTGGTGAACGAGGTCCAGGGTCGCGCCCTTATCGGCTACACCAGCACCGGCACCCAGCTGGGGCTGTCGTTGCTCGCGCGCCGGCGTGCCGACGTGTGCGCCATGCACTGGGGCCCGGCCGGCGAGAGCGAACAGCGACATCTGGCGGTGATCCGCCAGTACCCGCAACAGCGCGAGTGGATCGTGGAACGCGCGTTTTACCGGCAACAGGGACTGATCCTCGCGCCCGGCGTGCGCCCGGCCGACGGCGATCTGGCGCCGTTGTTCACGAACGGGGTGCGCTGGGCCATGCGCCAGGAAGGCGCCGGTTCGCAGCGCTTCCTGCGCGAGACCCTGGCGCGCCAGGGCATTGACCCGTCGGCGCTGCGCGTAACCGCACGTGCCCAATCGGAGCGCGAGGCGGCGGCCCTGATCGCGATGGATCAGGCCGACGTCGCGCCCGGGGCATGTTCCGCCGCCGCCGAGTTCGGCCTGGAATTCCTGCCGATCGGATGGGAGGCCTACGATCTGGTTTTGCGTCGTGGGGTCTACTTCCGCACGCTGTTCCACAAACTGCGCGACCTGCTGCGCGGCGCCGAATGCCAGCGCTGGGCGCAACTGCTCGGCGGCTACGACTTCAGCGACAGCGGCAAGCTCATCGGCAGCGGTTGAGAGAGCCTGACGAAAACAAAAATCAAACCGGATTTACAGGATCAAACGACAGGATTAACAGAATTGTTCATCGCAAAAAATGAATCCCGTAAATCCTGAAGAATCCTGTCAATCCCGTCTATTCCATTTTGTAAGAGACTCTAAGCGATTCAAGCGAGCGTGATCTCGCCGTCCACGCGGTGCGTGAGATGCAGCGCGGGGATCGTCAGCATCACCTGCACCGGCAACGTTTCGTTGCCACGGATCAACCCCTCGGCGCGCGCAGTGCGCACCGCCTGCTCGATCTCGCGCTGCGAGGTAATCCCGACTTTCTTCAGGAATTTCCGGATCTCGATATTGAGGGTTTCTTCATTAATGGCCATTTCATCCATAGATCACCTCCTTAGTTCGACCCCGCCGCGGTGCTGATCCGGCCGTCGGCGGGGCGTATCACCGCTTCGTCCATCCGCACCGGACGGCGCAACAGCGTTACCCGGAACACGCTGCCTTGCCCGAGGCGCGACTCCACCGTGATGTGTCCGCCGTAGCGGCTCACCAGACCGTAACTCACCGACAGCCCCAGGCCGATGCCGCGGCGCGGATCGGTGGTGAAGAACGGATCAAAAATCCGCTTGAGCTGCTCCGGCGCCATCCCGGGGCCGTTGTCGCGTACGCTGATCATGACCCCGCCGTTTTCGGCATCCGTCGTGGCGATTTCGATCAAACCGTCGTGACCGACGGCGTTCGCGGCGTTGACGATCAGGTTGATCAACACCTGCTCCAGGTCGAAGACGTTGACGCCGACGCTGCGACGCGCCGCGAGCCGGGTCGACAGTCGTACGGATTTTTGCTTCAGCACGTGCGCCACCAGCGGCAGTACGTCGCGGACCACGAGATTGACGTCCACGTCCTCGACCGGGCGGTCCGCCGGGGTGGCGCGCGCGAACTGCAGCAGGCTGGTCACGATATGGCGGATGCGCTCGACCTGCTGCGTGATGAGCTCGATCTCGCGCGCCACCGGCCGTGCGCCCTCGCCCAGCTCGGACGCCAGCACTTCGAGGTTGCCGAGGATCACCGCCGCCGGGTTGTTGATCTCGTGCGCCACGCCGGCCGCCATCTGGCCGAGCGCCGACAGTCGTTCCGCGAACACCAGCTGCTCGCGCGTCTGCGCCAGTTGCGCCACTGTCACCAGCAGCTCATCGTTCTTGCGCACCAGTTCCCGGGTGCGTTCCGCCACCTTGACCTCGAGCGCCTGCGCGGCGCGCTGGATTTCATGGTTGCGCAGCTGCAGCAGGTCGAGCATGGCGTCGAACTGCCGCGCCAGCTCGCCGATCTCGTCGTGTGCGCCGACCGGGCCGATGCGCCGGTCCTCGCCCGCCTGGGTCGCGCGCACCACCGCGGTCATGCGCTCGATCGGCGCGAAGATGGTGCGCACGCCGCGCACCGCGATCCACGCCGCCAGCGCCGTGGCGACGAGAAACAACGCCAGCAACAGCGCCGCTGCCTGATAATGCGCGGCGCGAAACGCGCTCTCGCGGAAGCCGACGTGCAGTGCGCCGACCCACTGGCCGTTGACGTCATAGAGCGGCCCATAGCCCGAGATGAATTCGTCGCCACCGAGGCGATCGCTGCGGGTCCAGATGCCGCTGCTGTCCTGCGTGCGCATGTCCGTGCGCAGCGATACGCGTTCGCCTTCCGGAGCAACAACGTCGGCGGTCGAGCTGGCGATACGAACATCGCCGAGTATCAGCGTCACGATCGGCTCCGCACCGGCCGGCAACCCCCCGCTGCCGAACACGCGCGCGCGGATCGCATCGAGCAAGGTCGTGTTGTGGTTGAACAGCACCGCGCCGTCGAGCACCATGCGCACGCGGCCCTGGTCGTCGGCGATCGGCTGCGCCACCCGCAGCATCAACGCCTGCCGCTGCACCGCGGATGTTCCGGGCGCGCTGCCTGGCGGCGCCACGCGGGCCTGTGCCGCGAGCCCGGCATTCTCGCGGCTCAGGTCTTCCTCCGTGAAGACCTCGAGCGCGTCACCGGCGATGCCGCGCGCCGCGCGATCGGTCAGCGGACTGGGCTTGCTGCTGCGGCCGGCGCCCGCGGCGGGCTCGTACAGCCATTCCCCCGCCACCCCGGTGAGATGCAGGAAGGCGAATCCCTTGTCGTCGCGCACCTGGCGCAACATGCGCTCGACGGCGTCGCCGTCGGATTTTCGCAATGCCTGCCTGAACGGCGGCGACTGCGCCAGTTGCTGCAAGGGTGTCTGGTACTCGTCACCGATCTGGCGCAGCGCGCCGCGCGCGACCGCCAGGTCGTCATGCGCCGAGAAGAACAGGGACTCCAGGGTGTAACCGTTGAGCCAGTAGAGCGTGTAACCCAGCGTCGCGGCCATCGCGAGCGACAACGGCAGCAGCACCAGCACCAGCAGCTTGTAGCGCAGCGCCGAACGGTAGCGATCACGCAGGGTTTTCCACACGGGCCGGTTGCCTCCAGCGAGCGACGCCCGACTAATCCGGTTGTTCCGTCTCCGGCCAGGCAGTCAGCTTGCGTTCGAGCGTCTTGCGCGATATTCCAAGCCGGCGTGCCGCTTCCGACTTGTTGCCGCGCGTGATGCCGAGCACGCGCAGCGTGTGATGTTTCTCCACCTGGTCGAGCGTCCACTCGGCGGGGATCCCGCTGCCCGCGGTTTCCGATCCCGCGAGCGGCGCGCCGCCATCCAGGCTTTCCCACGGCGGCCGCCCGAGCAGCAGCGTCCGCTCCACGACGTTCTTGAGCTCGCGCACGTTGCCGGGCCACGGACACGCCTGCAACCGCGCCAGTTCCTCGCCGCTGAATACGTACGGCGCCACCCCCAGCGTTCCCGACAACATGCGCGAGAAAAACGCCACCAGTTCGGGGATATCGGCGACACGATCGCGCAGCGCCGGCATGCGCAGGCGCACCACGTTGAGACGAAAGTACAGGTCCTCGCGGAAGGCTCCGGCGCGCACCGCCTGCGCCAGGTCGCGATTGGTCGCGGTGACCAGCCGCACGTCCACCGGGAGCTCGCGGTCCGCCCCGACCGGTCGGATGCGGCGGCTCTCCAGCACGCGCAACAGCTTCGCCTGCATCGGCGGCGGCATCTCCGAGATCTCGTCGAGAAACAGTGTCCCGCCGCGGGCGGCGCAGAACAGGCCCTCGCGCGCCTGGTGTGCGCCGGTGAACGCGCCCTTGGTATGGCCGAAGAGCTCGCTTTCGAACAGTTCCGGGGCGATCGCCACGCAGTTCACCGCCACGAAGGCGCCGCGCCGCTGGCTGAAGCGGTGGATCGCCGCGGCCGCCAGTTCCTTGCCGGTGCCGGTCTCGCCTTCGATCAGCACCGAGCTCGGTATCGGCGCCACCAGCCGGATGATGCGATCCACCTCCTGCATCGGCGGACAACTCCCGATCAGGGCGACATCGCCGACATGCGATGAACCGGCAGGTTCGCCATTTCGCGCCTCGGAGCGACGCTGCGTGGCCGCGCGCGCCAGGCAGCGCTCCGCCGCTGCCAGGAGCTGTTCGATGCGAAACGGCTTGAGAATGAAATCCGCGGCGCCGGCGCGCAGCGCGCCGATGGTCGCGTTCAGATCGGCGTAGGCGGTAATGAAAATAACCGTGGTATTGTCGCCGGCGGCACGCAGGCTTTCGATCCACTCGAGGCCGGAGCGGCCGGGCAGGCTGATGTCCACGACCAGGATATCGAAACGGCAACGCTGGCGCAGTTCTTCGGCGGCTTCCATGGAATCAACCGCCTCGACCAGGCCGTACTCGCGCGCCAGCGCGCGCTGCAGGAAATTGCGGATGCCGGGTTCGTCATCCACGATCAGGACAGCAGTCTGGCGTTTCACCTGCGCGTCGACGGCGGGACGGCGGGCACCGCCTGCGGATAACGAATCGGCCATCTGGTTCATGCGCTATCCCTCTCGTGGTGAACCACACGGTACATGCCGGCGTGCCTGCTTAAGACAACGCCGGCAGGAAACTGCGCTACTTCCGGAAAGATGACGCGAGGAACTCAATGTTCGCCATCTTGTGTGTCATTTCGACACATTTCGCGATTAAGGTGCGTCAATTTGACGCGACTGTCAATGCATATTCATTCCGCAATCCAAAAAAATACGGCGTTTACCGAACCCGCCGACTGGCACCGTAGTTGCAATTGCCGGGAATTATTACCCCACAAAGTGAGGCATGATATGCGCAGACCTCGTATTCCACTGCTATGGCTGTTGGCCGCAAGCTTCGTACTGCTGTCGCTGACGCTGTCGCCGGCGCACGCCGACCAGAAGGTCCTGCGGCTTGCCACCACCACCAGTACTGACAATTCCGGACTGCTCAAGTACCTGCTGCCCGCCTTCGAGAAGACTTCCGGCTACCAGGTGCAGGTCATCGCCGTCGGCACCGGCAAGGCGCTGCGCATGGGCCAGGACGGCGACGCCGACGTCCTGCTGGTGCATGCCCCGCCGGCCGAGGAGAAATTCATGGCCGGCGATTACGGCGTGAATCGCCGCTACGTGATGTACAACGATTTCTTGATCGTCGGGCCGAAAAACGATCCCGCCGGCATTCGCGGCCTGAGGGACGCCAAGACCGCGCTTGGAAAAATCGCCGCGACCAAGTCGGTGTTCGTTTCGCGCGGCGACGATTCCGGAACCAACAAAAAGGAAAAGGTTCTGTGGAAGGAAACCGGGATCACTCCGCAGGGCGCCTGGTACAAGGCCGCCGGCCAGGGCATGGGCAAGGTGCTGCTCATGACCGATGAACTGCAGGGTTACACCCTGGTCGATCGCGGCACCTGGCTGTCGCTGCAAAACAAGGTCGGGCTGCAGATTCTGGTGCAGGGCGATCAGCAATTGTTCAACCCGTATCACATCATCGCGGTCAACCCGGCGCGCTATCCCGACGTGAATTACACCGGGGCCATGGCCCTGATCAGCTGGCTTACCTCGGTGAACGGCCAGCATCTCATTGGGCAGTTCCGCGTGGCCGGCCAGGAGCTGTTCGTTCCCACGGCCATCCCCGCCAAGGTCGCCGCCGAGGGGAGACCGTAACGGCGCATCGATCATGGACAGCCTCGGGGAAGCCACGTTGCGCGCGCTGCACCTGCTGGTGGCGGGCGATGCCGCGCTGTGGAACATCATCGGGGTTTCGTTCCGGGTTTCGGTCAGCGCGATCCTGATCTCGGCGCCGGTGGCGGTGGTGCTGGCGTTCCTGCTCGCTTACGCGCGCTTCCCGGCGCGCCTGCCGCTGATCTCCACACTGCAGAGTCTGCAGTCGATCCCCACGGTGGTGGTGGGACTGCTGGTGTACATGCTGCTGTCGCGCCGCGGCCTGCTCGGCGACCTGCACCTGCTGTTCACGCAGACGGCTATGGTGCTCGGGCAGATCGTGATCGCGTTCCTGTTCGTGGTGCCGATGGCACACGGCGTGCTGGCGGCCGCCGACCGGCGCGCCTGGGAAACCGCGCGCACCCTGGGCGCGCCGCCGTGGCGCGCGATGCTCACGGTGCTGACCGAGCTGCGCTTCGGCCTGCTGGCGGTTGCGATCGCGGCGTTCGCGCGGATCGTCACCGAGGTCGGCACCTCGATCATGGTCGGCGGCAACATCGAGAACTTCACCCGCAACATCCCGACCGCCATCGCGCTGGAAACCAGCAAGGGCGAGTTCGCGCAAGGCATCGCGCTCGGGCTGGTGCTGCTGGTGCTGGCGCTGCTGCTCAACGTGTTTCTCGGGATGCTGCAAGGCAAAGGGGAAATGCGATGAACGCCGCGGAACTCTCCCATCCGCTGCTCCGGCTCCGGGACGTACGCAAGACGCTGCCCGGCGGCCGGCCGCTGCTCGGGATCGAGGCCCTGGATATCCGCGCCGGCGGCTGCCTGCTGCTCACCGGACCCAACGGCGCGGGCAAGACCACGTTGCTCAAGATCATCGCGGGCCTGGAGCCGCCGGATCACGCGCGCGTGGATTACCGCGGCACGAGCCTGGCATGGCCGGCCGCGCGGCGCCGCTACCGGCGCGACGTGATCTATCTGCACCAGCAGGCCTACCTGTTCGATCGCAGCGTCGCGGAGAACGTCACCTACGGCTTGCGCGGCTTCGGTCTGCCGCGCGCGCAAATCGGCGAACGCGTGGAGCGGGCGCTGGAATTGTGCGGGCTGGCCCATCTCGCCGGCCGCAACGCGCGCGAACTCTCCGGCGGCGAGAAACAACGCGTGGCGCTGACGCGCGCGCTGGTGCTGTCACCGCGCGTGCTGCTGCTCGATGAGCCGTTCGCCGGATTGGACGAAGAATCGCGCAACCGCACGGGTTTCCTGATCCAGCGCCTCAAGTCGGAACAGGTGGGGATGGTGGTGACGAGCCACGAGTTGCTGCCGCTGGCGGGCATTGCCGACGAGCACCTCGAGCTGCGCGCCGGCCGGCTGGTCGCGCCGGCGCGAATGGTGCCGCGCGCCAGTGCCGGGCGCCGTCCGCGCCATACCGAAGCGCACGGCCACGTGGCATGTTTTGACATGAAGGTGGGCGATGAAACCGGCTGAACGGATGACCGGGATCCAATCCGCTGCGGCCGCGGCCGCGGACGTTGCCGACGCCACGCCCGCGGGAGTGCGTAACCGGTTCAACCGGTTCGAGTGGGCCGGGGCCTTCGGCGATCTCGGCACGCTGATCCCGTTCATCGCCGGTTACGTGAGCGTGGTGGGCATGGACCCCTGCGGCGTCCTGTTCGCGTTCGGGTTCGCCATGATCGCGTCCGGTTCCTGCTACGGCACGCCATTTCCCGTGCAGCCGATGAAGGCCATCGGCGCCGTCGCGACGGCGCAGGCCGGCAACGCGGCGATCACGGCCAATGCCGTCGGCGCGGCGGGTCTGATCACCGGCGCGCTGTGGCTGCTGCTGGGCGCCACCGGTTTCGCGCAGCACCTGAGAGCCTGGGTCAGCCACCGCGTCGCCGCGGGTATCGTACTGGGCCTCGGACTCAGTCTCATGCTAGTCGCCATCCGCATGATGGCGGATGGCTGGCCGCTTGCCGGCGCCGCGCTCGCGGGAACGCTCGTGCTCCTGAGCCGCCCCGCCATACCTGCCATGCTGCTGTTGCTCGGCTTCGGCGCGGTTATGGCGTTGTTCCAGGACCCCACGCTCGCCCGCGAGCTGCGCGCGATCGAACCTGAGCTGCGCCTGCCCGGCTTCTCATTGGCCAGCCTGTCGTGGGCCGATCTCGCCGCCGGTTCGCTGCTGCTGGCGTTGCCCCAGTTGCCGCTGACGCTTGGCAACGCCGTCATCGCCATCACGCGCGAGAATAACCGGTTGTTCCCGGACCGGCCGGCGAGCGAGCGCAAAGTCATGCTTTCGACCGGCATCATGAATCTCGGCGGAGCCGCGCTCGGCGGCGTGCCCATGTGCCACGGCGCCGGCGGCATGGCCGGGCACGCGCGCTTCGGCGCGCGCACCGGCGGCGCGCTGATCATCCTCGGCTCGACCCTGCTGGTGCTGGGGATTTTCTTCAGCGGCTCCATCCAGACGCTGTTCCGGATGTTTCCAACTCCGATTCTCGGCGTTATCCTGTTGCTCGCGGGGGCGCAACTCGCCTGGGGACCCGGTGCCGCGTTCAAGCGGGCGCATCGCCTGGAGCGGGTCGTGCTGCTTTCCACCGCCGCAGTCGCGCTATGGAACGTCGGAGTGGCTTTCGTCGTCGGCCTCGTGTTCGACTACGCCGCGCGACATTGGTCGCCAGGTTCCGGAGATGCAAGCGATGACCGTCACAGACATACCGCAGACTGAAATTACCGGCATCATCCTCGCCGGCGGGCGCGGCAGTCGCATGGGCGGCGTCGACAAGGGCCTGGTGCCGCTGCGCGGCGAGCCCATGATCACGCATGTCGCCGCGCGTCTCAAACCTCAGGTGGGAACACTGCTCATCAACGCCAACCGCAATCTCGACGCGTACGCCCATCTCGGGTTTCCCGTGGTGCCGGACCGATTCAGCGGCTTTCTCGGACCGCTCGCGGGAATCGCGAGCGGACTGCTGACGGCGACCACGCCCTACGTGGTCACGGCTCCGTGCGACTCGCCGTTGTTGCCGCTTGATCTGGTGGCGCGTCTCGCCCGGGCGCTCGCCGCTGAGCAGGCCGGGATCGCCGTGGCGCACGACGGCGAGCGCGCGCACCCGGTGTTCCTGCTTGTGCGCCGCGAGCTCGGTGCCGATCTGCTGGATTTTCTCGGTGCCGGCGGACGCAAGATCGACCAATGGTTCACGCGCCATCGCCTGGCGGTCGCCGATTTTCGTGACGCGGCGCAAGCGTTCATCAACGTGAACCATGACGAGGAACGCGCGACGCTCGAAGCCCGGCTGGCGGAGACCGCGCCATGACGCGCGTCATCCCCCTGCTCGGCTTCGCCGCCTACAGCGGCACCGGCAAAACCACATTGTTGCGCCGGCTGCTGCCGCTGCTGAAGGCGCGCGGCCTGCGCGTCGGCGTGATCAAACACGCGCACCACAGTTTCGATACCGACATCCCGGGCAAGGACAGTTACGAGCTGCGCAAGGCTGGCGCCGCGCAGATGCTGGTGGCCTCGCGCCGGCGCTGGGCACTGGTGACGGAAACCGCAAGTGCCCGCGAGCCTCGTCTCGAGGACGCTTTACGTCACCTCGATCAGGCATCGCTCGACCTGATTCTCATCGAAGGCTTCAAGGCGGAGTCGTTTCCCAAAATCGAACTGCACCGCCCGCGCCTCGGTCATCCGCTGCTGAGCCACGATGACCGCTCGATCATTGCCGTCGCCACGGATGCACCCCTCGCGATTGATCCCGGCGTGCCACAGCTCGATTTGAACCGTCCCCATGAAATTGCAGAATTCATGCTGCGCGCGCTCGGATTCGAGCGGTCGGCAACGCCAGCGCCAACACTCCACCCGCTGGCGCGGGAGCTATCATGAGCAGTGCGATTCTCACGCCGGTTGATGAACGCCTCCAGCGCGAACAGCGATTGCGGGTCGACGAGGCGCGCCGCCGCATTTTTTCCGAGATCACACCGATACACGGTGTCGAACGCATCGCGCTGCGCAGCGCGCTGGAACGCGTGCTGGCGCAGGACGTGCACTCGCCGATCAACGTTCCCGGTCACACCAACTCCGCGGTCGACGGGTATGCGCTCGCCGGCGCCGACCTGCCCGCGCGCGATGAACGTGAATATCGCGTCGTCGGCACGGCGTGGGCCGGCCGGCCGTTCACCGGCGTGGTCCAGGCCGGCGAATGCGCGCGCATCCTGACCGGCGCACCGTTGCCGCAAGGCACGGATACCGTGGTCATGCAGGAACATGTGCGGGCACACGGTGAATCCGTGCACATCGGCGCCGGACATGAACCCGGCCGCAACGTGCGCGCCGCCGGCGAAGATCTTGCCAGGGGCGACGTAGCGCTGAGCGCGGGAAAACGGCTCACGCCCGCAGACCTGGGACTGCTCGCATCGATCGGGATGGCCGAGGTTGGCGTGTACCGGCCTTTGCGCGTGGCGTTCTTTTCGACCGGCGACGAGCTGCGATCGCTCGGCGAGCCGCTCGGCGCCGGGGAAATCTACGACAGCAACCGCTATACCCTCTATGGCATGCTGAAACGGCTGAATGCCGAGATCCTCGACCTGGGCGTGATCCGCGATCAGCGCGCCGCGGTGCGCGAAGCCTTCGCGCAGGCGTCGACAATCGCCGACGCCGTCATCACCTCCGGCGGCGTTTCGGTCGGCGACGCCGACTATGTGAAAGAGGTCATCAATCAGCTTGGCCGCGTGAGCTTCTGGCAGATCGCCATGAAGCCGGGACGACCGCTCGCCTTCGGGCACATCGGCGACGCCGCGTTTTTCGGGCTGCCCGGCAATCCGGTCGCGGTGATGGTCACTTTCTATCAGTTCGTGCAACCGGCGTTGCGGCACATGGCCGGGGAACAAAATGTCCTGGAATCGAGCAAACTGCTCGCGCACTGCGCCACGCGTTTCAAGAAACTACCCGGCCGGACGGAATTCCAGCGCGCCATCCTGGAGAACCAGGACGGGAA
>JBLMXN010000014.1:0-7960 GCA_050257795.1 Bacteroidota bacterium | reverse complement strand
CGATTTTCTCGAACTCGCGCACGTCGGCCCCGGCAATGAAGCCGGAGGCCTTGCCCGAGCGAATGATCACGCCGGCGAGGGATTTGTCTTCAATCTCACCGAGCCGCTGATCGAATTCATCCAACACTTCCTGCGACAGGACGTTGGCCGACTGCCCGGCCAGGTCCAGCGTCAGGACGGCATGATCGCCGCGAAAACCCAGGTGCCAGTGCTGGCTCATGCCGCCTCCTTAGGTGCATGGCAACCTGCAACGTCATCGCGTCGGCGGCCGGCGGCAATCGCGGCCGGTCGCATCCCCGCTTCGCGGGGCCCCTGCTCCCTGGTCATGCCGCCGCCTCCTCGACCTTGAGCAGCATGGCCCCACCCTGGCCACCGCCGATGCACAGCGTCGCGATACCGAGGCCGCCGCCCTGGCGCCGGAGGGCGTGCACCAGATGCAGCGCCAGGCGCGCGCCGCTCGCGCCCACCGGATGCCCGTTGGAGATTGCCCCACCCTCGGGATTGAGCCGCTCCGGATCCATGGCCCCGAGCGGCGCGTCGAGCCCGAGCTCGTCGCGCGCATACTGCGCGCTGTCCCACGCCGCCTGGCACGCCAGCACCTGCGCCGCGAAGGCTTCGTTCAATTCCATCTGCCGCAGGTCGCGCATCTTGAGCTGCTGGCGCACCAGCAGTTTGGCGACGGCGTGCACCGGCCCGAGCCCCATCTGACTCGGATCGACCCCGGCCCATTCGTGATCGAGCCATTCGCCCAGCACCGGCAGCTCGTAACGTTGCACCGCCTGTTCGCTAGCCAGCAGCAGCATCGCGGCGCCGTCGGTGACCTGTGAGCTGTTGCCGGAGGTGACCACCCCGTACTTGCGGTCGAACACCGGCCGCAGCTGCGCCAGCTGTTCCAGGTCGGTGTCGCGCCGCAGGCCCGTGTCTTCGTCGTAGAATTTGCCATCCACGCCATAGAGCGTTTCGATCTCGGCGCGCAGCTGGCCGGCGTCGAACGCCGCCGCGAGCCGGCGATGGCTTTGCAGCGCGTAGACGTCCTGGGCTTCGCGCGAGATGCCGAAACGGTGCGCCAGTATCTCGGCGGTCTGCCCCATGGACAAGTTCACCAGCGGGTCGGTCAGCCCGAGCAGCAACGCGTAAACCGGCTTGAGCAAGGCCGGGCGGAAACGCGTCAGCGTCCGCGCCCGATCGAGCGGGTTGCGCGCGCGCATCAGCCGGCCGAGCCAGCGGCTCATGGCCGCGTTCCACTGGATCGGCGCATGGCTCATGGCCTCGGTCCCGCCCGCCAGCACCAGCTGCGCGCGCCCGAGGGCGATGTGTTCGGCCGCGGTTGCGATCGCCTGCAGCCCGGAGGCGCAGTTGCGCTGCACCGTGAACGCCGGCACGCTTTTGCCGCAGCCAAGGCGCAGCCCGATGAGGCGCGCGATGTTGGCCTCGTTGGCCGCCGGGATGACACAACCGACGATCACCTCATCGAGTGCGCTCGCCGCAAACGGCTGACGCGCGAGCACCGGCCGGCCGGCCGCGACCGCCAGATCGGAGGCGCTGAACGGACCGGGCTCAGCGCGCGCCTTCAGAAACGGCGTGCGTGCCCCGTCGACGATGTAAATCCGGTTTGTCATGAATTCCTTCTGTTCGTCCCGATCAATGATAGGTCAACGGCACAGTGCTCAGAACCGGTCGGCGGGAAAATCATCCACCGCGATGACCGCGCGGCGCGCGACATACGCGGCGCGCACCAGTTCGGCCTCGTGTTCGTTCAGCACGCCCTGCGCCAGCGCCGCGCGGACCTGGGCCGCGTGATCGCCGTGCAGCAACGGCCGGGTCTCGACGAACTTGGACAGTTTGCGCTCGAGCGGCTCGGCCGCCATCACCCTGGGCAACGCGTTTTCCAGCCGTCCGGTGGCATCGCTGGTGCTGTGCGAGACGTACATACCGCGCGTCAGACGATCGCGCAAGGCTGACGGTTCCAGCAGCCGCGCGGCGCAGTCATGGCCCATGGCGTCGCCGGGCACGTGGTACCGCCGCCCGGCCGGAAACACCAGCCCGCCGAGGAGCCAGACCAGGAAGCGGTTGGGGAAATTCTTCAGGATCACCACCAGCGTCTTCTCGGCCTCGTGCAGGCAATAATCGCCGGCCCAGCGCAACAACGCCACGTCTTCGGCGGGACGGCCTTCGTCCTCGAAGCGCTTGATCACGGCCGAGGCGAGATAAAGGAAACCGAGGGCGTCGGCGAATCGCCCGGAGATTTTTTCCTTGCGCTTGAGCGCGCCACCGAGCGTGAGCATGGCGACGTCGGAGATGAAGGCAAACGCCGCCGACAGGCGCGTGAGCTGCCGCACGTAGCGCCGCGCCGGCCCGCGCACCGGGGCGCACGCGAAACGCGCCCCGGTCAGGCCGAACCAGAAAGCGCGCGCGGCGTTGCTGAGAGTGAAGCGGACATGGCCGAAAATCGCGGCGTCGAAATTTTTCAGCGCGCGGCGCTCATCACTGTCCGCGACCGCCTGCATCTCTTTCAGCACGTACGGATGGCAGCGCACCGCGCCCTGCCCGTAGACGATGAGCGCGCGCGTCAGCAGGTTGGCGCCCTCGACCGTGATGCTGATCGGCAGCGCCTGGTACGCGCGGCCCATGAAGTTGCGCGGGCCGAGACAGATGCCGGCGCCGCCCTGGATGTCCATGGCGTCATTGACCACGCGGCGCATGTGCTCGGTGAGCTGGTATTTCACGATCGCCGAGGCCACCGACGGTTTCTCGCCCAGGTCCACCGCGCGTGCCGTGAGGGTGCGTGCCGCGTCCATCATGTAGGTGTATCCGGCGATGCGCGCGAGCGCCTCTTCCACCGCCTCGAACTTGCCGATCGGCAGCTTGAACTGCTGGCGGATGCGCGCGTACGCGCCGGTGGCGCGGCAGGCAAGCTTGCCGGCGCCGCATGACAGCGCTGGCAGCGAGATTGAACGGCCGGCGGCGAGGCATTCCATCAGCATGCGCCACCCCTGGCCCACGCGTTCGCGCCCGCCGATTACCCATTCGAGCGGGATGAACACGTTCTCGCCCCAGTTGGGGCCGTTCTGGAACGCGATGTCGAGCGGGTTGTGGCGCGTGCCGATTTTCAACCCGGGCGTGTCGGTGGGAATGAGCGCCAGCGTGATGCCGAGGTCTACTTCCTGGCCCAGCAGGTGCTCCGGATCGAACAGGCGAAACGCCAGGCCCAGCACCGTTGCCACCGGCCCGAGCGTGATGTAGCGCTTCTCCCAGTTGAGGCGGATGCCGAGCACGTCTTTCTGCCCCTGAAATTCGGCGCGGCACACCACGCCGCGATCGGGCATGGCGCCGGCGTCGGAACCGGCTTCCGGACTGGTGAGGGCGAAGCACGGGACGTCCTGGCCGCGCGCCAGGCGCGGCAAGTAGTGATCCTTCTGCGCCTCGGTGCCGTAGTGCAGCAGCAGCTCCGCCGGCCCGAGCGAGTTCGGCACCATCACGGTGACGGCGGCGGTGATGGAACGGCTCGCGATCTTCACCACCACGGCCGAGTGCGCCTGCGCGGAGAATTCGAGGCCGTCGTATTTCTTCGGAATGATCATCCCGAAGAAACCCTTCTCCTTGATGTAGCGCCACACCTCCGGCGGCAGGTCGCGCAGCTCGTGCGTGATGCGCCAGTCGTCGAGCATGGCGCAGAGCTCCTCGACCGGGCCGTCGAGGAAGGCTTGCTCTTGCGTCGACAACTTTGGTGGCGGCAGCTCGAAAAGTTTTTTCCAGCGCGGGCGGCCGGCGAACAACTCCGCTTCCCACCACACCGTGCCGGCCTCGAGCGCCTCGCGCTCGGTGTCGGACATGCGTGGCATGATCCGGCGAAACAGTCGCAGCAGCGGCGCGCTGATCCAGGCACGACGTAAGGGGGTAATGGCGAGGGGCAATATGGCGACCAGGAACACCCCCCAGGCAACGAGCCACCACGACGTCGACGGATGCGTGAGCTGGCCCCACAGGACGATGCCCGCCGCCAGGGCCGCGGCCCAGACCAGTCCCGGCGCGCGCGCGGCGGCCAGCAGCCAAGCCGTCGCCGTGGCGACCAAAATCCAAAGGGTGACGTTCATCATGTCCCTGTCTGCGGCGTCCTGTTGTTATTGGTGAAACCGCGCGTTGCCCTTCAGATTGTAGCCCATGGCATCCTTGCCCTGGGACCCGCGGCGCACTGAAAAAACCCCGGGATTGCCGAGTTCGCGTCAGATCTCGATCATTTCGAAATCGGATTTGGCGGCACCGCAATCGGGACACTTCCAGTTCTCCGGCACCTTGTCCCACGTCGTGCCGGGCGGGATGCCGTCCTCGGGTCGGCCCTTTTCTTCTTCGTAGACGAAACCGCAGATCACACACATGTATGCCTTCATTCACTTCCCCGGGATTGGCACAACCGAAAACGCGTATGATCGCATTTTCAGTTTCATGGTGAAACCGTCAACGCAGCGGTAGAATCCCGGCGATGTCGGAGCGTATCGCGGTGGTGCTGTGCAACCTCGGCGGACCGGATTCCCTGGAGTCGGTTCGTCCCTTCCTGTTTAACCTTTTTTCCGATCCGGATATTTTCCGTCTCCCGCTCGGCTTCCTCACCCAGCGCCCGTTCGCCGCGCTGGTCGCGTGGCGGCGCGCGCCCGAGGCAGCCAAGGGTTATGCCGCGATCGGCGGGAAATCGCCGATCCTCGAATTCACCAACGCGCAGGCCGCGGCGCTCGCGCGCAGTCTCGGCGACGGCTTCGACGTGCACGTGTGCATGCGCTACTGGCATCCGCTCACCAGTGAAGTAGTCGCCATGCTCAAGAGCAGGAATTACAGCCGCGTGATCCTGTTGCCCCTGTATCCGCAGTACTCCGTCACCACCAGCGGCAGCGCCTACAACGAATTCACGCGCCAATGCCAAAAGCAGCATTACCACCCGGCGGTCACGCTGGTGCGGCAATGGTACGACCAGCCCGATTACCAGGGCGCGATCGTGGAGATGCTGCGCGCCGAGACGCAAGAATTTCCCGACCCCGACCCCAGGCGCATCGAGCTGCTGTTCTCGGCCCACGGGTTGCCGCGCAAGATCGTGGACCAGGGCGATCCCTACGAACGCCAGATCCGCGCGACCTATGACGCGCTGCGCGCCCAGCTCGGCTGGCCGCACGCGACGCTGTGCTACCAGAGCCGCGTCGGGCCGCTCGAATGGCTGCGGCCGTACACCGACGACGTGATCCGGGAAAAAGCCGCGGCCGGGGCCAAGCAGATAATGGTCTACCCGATCGCGTTCGTGTCGGATCACGTCGAAACGCTGTTCGAGCTCGGCATCACCTACGCCGAGATCGCGCGCGCGCAAGGCATCGCGCACTATCGCGTGGTGCCGGCGCTCAACAGCCACCCGCGCTTCATCGAAGCCCTGAAGTCGCTCGTGCGCAACGCGGTGTCGCGCCATGACTGAGGCGCCGCCCGTCGTGCTGGTGTTTGCCGGGACCGACCCCACCGGTGGCGCCGGCGTCACGGCCGACGTGCTGACGCTCGCGAGCCTCGGCTGTCACCCGACCGTCGTGGTCACCGCGGTGACGGCGCAGGACACCACCGGCATCAAGCAGTTCACCTGTACCGAGACCGAGCTCGTGATCGCGCAGGCGCGTGCGGTGCTGGAGGACATGCCGGTGGCGGCGTTCAAGCTCGGCATGCTCGGCAACGGCGAGATCACCGCAGCGGTGGCCAGCATCGTCGAGGACTATCCCGACGTTCCGCTCATCGTCGATCCGGTGCAGAGTTCCGGACGCGGCGACGCGCTGGCCGACGACATGCTCGACGGCGCGCTGCGCAGCCTGATCATCCCGCAGGCGACGCTGATCACGCCCAACAGCCTGGAGGCGCGCGCGCTCGCGCCCGATGCCGACACGCTCGACGCCTGCGCCCAGGCGCTGATGTCGCTTGGGAGCGAATACGTGCTCATCACCGGCACGCACGAGAACACGCCGCAGGTGATCCACCGGCTGTACGGCAACATGCGCCAGATCGAGACTTTCGAGTTCGAGCGCCTGCCCGGCAGTTACCACGGCTCGGGCTGCACGCTGGCCTCGGCCTGCGCCGCCTCGCTCGCGCATGGGCTCGACCCGGTTAACGCCGTGGACGAGGCACTGCACTACACCTGGGAAACCCTGAAACACGCGTTCCGCCCGGGCATGGGCCAGCAGCTGCCGAACCGGCTCTACTGGGCGTGGGAGATGGACGAACCCGAGGGCGAGGACGCGACCTAACCGGACCTCGACCAGGCCAGGGCTTGTTCCAGGCGGTCGTTGCCCCAGAACATTTCCTCACCGATCAGGAAGGTCGGGGCCCCGAAAATACCGAGTTTTTTGGCGTGCCCGGTCTGGGCGCGCAACTTTGCCTTGCTTTCGTCCGTCTGTGCCTGGGCAAGCAGACGGGGGCCATCGAGTCCGAGCCCGTTGAGGCAGGCGAGCACGACTTCGGGGTCGGAGATTTCCCGGTTCTCCGCGAAGTTGGCGCGGAAAACCGCCTTCGCGAACTCGGCCATCCACAGCGCCGAATCGAACCAGCACGCCACCCGCGCGGCCAGCAGGCCCTTGCGCGGAAATTTCGAAGGACGGACAAACGGAATTGCAAGCGCCGCGCAAATGCGCTCCAGGTCGCGCCACATGTATCTTCCCTTCACCGGCTGGAGATTGAAGGGCGAATCACTCCAACCCAGATCCCGGAAAATCGGGCCCAGCAAAAACGGCTTCCAATCGACGGCGACGCCGGCGGCCCCGGCCAGCTGCTCGATGCGCATGGCGGCCGGGTACGTGTAGGTGCTGCCAAACTCAAACCAGAATTCAAGACGGGGCATGATCAAGAGTCCCCGCGTTCGAGTGCGGCGGCCAAGCCGCGGGCCGTGCTCGACCTGGAAGAGTCCGCGGAAATGACAGGCCAATTCTCACCGAGATGATGCGTCGTCTTTTTCACGCCAATCGAGCAGCTCGGCAATAGCTTGCAGCCGTTTCTGCTGGCGGGTCGTATGCAGCGCCTGCAGGAACATCACGACCATGAATAACCGGAGGTCGCCTTGAGAGATATGCGCCCGATCCAGATAAGCCAAAAACATGAACATCGCGATGAAAAAAAGAAAGAAGTAGTCGGTCCACGAGAATAATTTCCGTCCCTTGGCGCGCTCCATCAATTTTGCGCGGCGCGACAGTTCCCGGAGTTTCATCTCCCCCAGCAACGCTTTTTCCGCAGGATCCGTTGACATGTCATCCTCCCGGTCATTTTCTGGTTCGACGATCAAACGCTGTGCGGCGGACAGGCGTGAGCATCACGAATTTCAATCCATATACCTCGTTCTTCATGATCCCCTCCGTGCATCCGCCGGCACGCGCTTTCAGTGCTGCTACAGAAGCTGGCATACTACTCTGCGCAATTTGGGTGGTCAAAAAATGGTCAACATTTCCCGCCTCGCCGGACTGTACGCGATCGCCGACACTCACTATCTCACCGACGCGCGCATCGCCACTGCCGTGGCGGATGCAATCGCAGGCGGCGCGCGCGTCATTCAGTATCGAGACAAGAAACACGACGCCGCGTCGCGCCTTCGGCAGGCGTCCGAACTGGCCGGGCTGTGTCATCAACATGGCGTGTTGTTCATCGTTAATGACGATGTGGGGCTGGCCAGGCAGGTTCAGGCCGACGGCGTGCATTTGGGGCGGGAAGATGCCTCGCTGGCGCACGCCCGCGCGCAACTGGGAACGCAGGCGATCATCGGCGTGTCCTGCTACAACGAGCTCGCACGCGCGCTCAGGGCGCAGGCGGACGGCGCCGACTACGTCGCCTTCGGCCGGTTCTTTCCCTCGCGCACCAAGCCCCAGGCGGTACAGGCCGATCTGGTGCTGCTGCGCGAGGCACGCCAGAAACTGCATGTACCCATCGTTGCCATCGGTGGCATTACCCCGGAAAATGG
>JBLMXN010000013.1:0-2683 GCA_050257795.1 Bacteroidota bacterium | reverse complement strand
GCTTCCGCAGTGGCGCGGTTGTCGCCCGTGATCATGACCACCTTGAGACCGATTTCATGCAGTCGCGCGATGGCGGCTTTGGAATCGGCCTTGACCGGATCGGCCACCGCCACGATGCCGGCGGCCGTGCCGTCCACCGCCAGATACATCGGGGTCTGCGCCTTGGCCGCCAGCTCCGCCGCGCGCGCGGGGAGTTGGGCAAGACCGACACCGTACTTTTCCATGAGCCGGGCGTTGCCGAACAATACCTTTTTGTTATCGACGGTGGCGGACACCCCGTGACCGGTGATCGCCTCAAAACCCGCAGCGGACGACAGCTTGAGCCCCTTCTCCTTGGCCGCCGCGACGATGGCCTCGGCTAGCGGGTGCTCCGAACCGGTCTCGATGCTGGCGGCGACGGTCAGCAGTTTCTGTTCGTCCCAGCCCGGCGCCGACAGCAGCGCGGTGACCGTGGGCCGGCCCGCGGTCACAGTGCCGGTCTTGTCGAGCACGATCGTGGTGAGCTTGCCGGCCTGCTGCAGCGCCTCGCCGTTTCTTATAAGAATGCCGTACTCGGCGGCCTTGCCGACGCCGACCATGATCGAGATCGGCGTGGCCAATCCGAGCGCGCACGGGCAGGCGATGATGAGCACCGTCATCGTCGCCACCAGGCTGTAGGAAAGCCGGGGCTCGGGGCCAAGATTGAACCACGTCAGGAACGTGGCCACCGCGATGATCAGCACTGTCGGCACGAACACCGCGGAGATCTTGTCGGCCAACCGGCCGATCGCGGGCTTGGTGCTCTGCGCGCGCCGCACCATCTCGATAATGCGCGCGAGCGCGGTGTCGGCGCCGATGCGCTTGGCCTGGAACAGGAAGCTGCCGGACTTGTTGAGTGTGGCGCCCACCACCTCATCACCGACTTTCTTTTCCACCGGCATCGGCTCGCCGGTGAGCATGGATTCATCCACCGAGGAGTGGCCGTCGATGATTGCGCCGTCCACCGGGATTTTCTCGCCGGGACGCACGCGGATGGTTTCGTCGAGGCCGACTTCAGAAATCGGCACGTCCATCTCTTTGCCGTCGCGAATCACGCGCGCAGTCTTCGGTTGCAGTCCGATCAGGCGTTTGATTGCTTCCGAGGTCTTGCCGCGGGCGCGCATCTCGAGCGCCTGGCCGAGGTTGATCAGGGCGATGATGACGGCGGCGGCCTCGAAATAGGCGTGGCGCGCCAGGCTCGGCACGATGCCGGGAAACACCACCACCAGAATCGAGTACACCCACGCGGCGCCGGTGCCGAGTGCGATGAGCGTGTCCATGTTGGCGTTGTGCGCGCGGAACGCCTTCCACGCGCCGCGGAAGAAATGTCCGCCGGCGTAGATGAGCACTCCAAGCGCGACCACACCGACCGCGAGCCAGAATACTCGGCCGCCCGGCGTGTCGAGCATCGGCATGAGGCCGAACGGCTCAGCCAGCATCAGCGGCAGGCCGACGACGCCGGCGACGATGAACTTGCGCAGCAGCGCGCGGTAATACGCCAGCTCGGCGGCTTCCTTTTCGGATTCGTCCTCGGCCCCGCGCAACTCCGCGGCGCCGTAACCGGAAGCGGTGACCGCCGCGATGAGCGCCCTGGCTTCGACGGCGCCCTGCACCGTCGCGGTGTGCTCGGCGAAGTTGACGCTGGCTTCAGCCACGCCCGGCACGTTCTTGAGCGCATTCTCGACCGTGGCGACACAGCCGGCGCAGCTCATGCCGGAGATGGAAAGCCGGTAAGTGGTCGCCTGCGCCGGAATCGCCGCGGTCACGGGGCCACGAAGCGTCGGGGCGTCAGCCTTCATCGACTTCCGCGGGATAGCCGACCTGGGTCAGGGCCTTGACCACGGCCTGCGGATCGACGCTGCCCCTGACCACGGCGGAGCCGGCCTTGAGATCGAATTCGGACGCCTGGTAACCGGGCAATTTCGACACTGCCTCGGTCGCCTTGGCGACGCAGCCGCCGCACTTCATGCCTTTGACGGAAAAACGGGTTTCGCTGATGCCCATAAAAACCTCCTTCTTGCCGGAAACAAGATAGACCTTCCCACAATGGGAAGGTCAAGGGGTTTCGCCGCCACCGATAAAACCCCATGTGGAGCGGGTGTTCCTTTCATCGCGCATCCATTCTACTCCGCGCGCGGCGGCGGCACCCGGACTAGTACGGCCACTTCCACTCGCGAATCTCCGGCATGTCCTGGCCATGCGCGCGGATGTACTGGCGGTGCTCGGTGCGCTTGTCGCGCATCAGCTGCTGCAGCCCGGCCGCGCGGTAACCAAGTTTCGTCACCCGGTCGATGACATCCATCACCAGATGAAACCGGTCGAGGTCGTTGCGCACCACCATGTCGAACGGCGTAGTGGTCGTGCCCTCCTCCTTGTACCCGCGCACGTGCATGTTGTCGTGGTTGGTGCGCCGGTAGGTCAGGCGGTGAATCAGCCACGGATAACCGTGGTAGGCGAAGATGATCGGCTTGTCGGTGGTGAAGATCGTGTCGAAGTCGCGGTCCGACAGGCCGTGCGGATGTTCTTCCCTGGGCTGCAGCGTCATGAGGTCGACGACGTTGATCACGCGCACCTTGAGATCCGGCAGATGCTGGCGCAACAGGTCAACGGCCGCGAGCGTTTCGAGCGTCGGCACGTCACCGGCGGCCGCCATGACCACGTCGGG
>JBLMXN010000012.1:0-3164 GCA_050257795.1 Bacteroidota bacterium | reverse complement strand
CGAGGTCTTCGTGGTGCAGGCGCTTTCCGGGGGCTGAACAATCTTTTGATTTTTGGAGACTGGATTATGGCAGAGCGAATCTACGTCGCCACCCGCAAAGGATTGATCATGCTTGCGCGCGGCAAGGGCGCGCGCTGGCGCATCGCGCAAACCGATTTTCTCGGCGACCCGGTGACCATGGTGTTGCCGGACGCGCGCGACGGCACCGTGTACGCCGCGCTCCGGCTCGGCCACTTCGGCCCGAAGCTGCGGCGCACGCGCGACGGCAAGGCCTGGGACGAATGCGCCACACCCGCCTTTGCTCCCGTCGCGGGTGACGCAACCGAAAAACCGGCGTCGGTGGATCAGATCTGGTCCCTCGAAGCCGGCGGGCGCAACGAGGCGCGCACGCTGTGGGCCGGCACGATCCCGGGCGCGCTGTTTCGCTCGCGCGACGGCGGCGATTCCTGGACGCTGGTGGAGTCGCTGTGGAACTGCCCGGAGCGCAAGGAATGGTTCGGCGGCGGTTACGACCAGCCGGGCATCCATTCGATCTGCGTCGACCCGCGCGACGCCCGGCGCGTCGCGGTCGCGCTGTCCTGCGGCGGCGTGTGGGTCACGGCGGACGCGGGCGCCAGCTGGCAACCGCGCGCCCAGGGCATGCGCGCCGCGTACGTGCCGCCGGAACGCGCCTTCGATCCCAACATCCAGGACCCGCATCGCCTGGTACAGTGCCAGGCGAATCCGGAGGTGTACTGGGTGCAGCATCACAACGGCATCTTCCGTTCCACTGACGGCGCCGCCAGCTGGCGCGAGATGACGCACGTCAAACCGTCGGCGTTCGGTTTCGCGGTGGCGGTGCACCCGCAGGATCCCGACACCGCGTGGTTCGTCCCGGCGATCAAGGACGAATGCCGCGTGCCGGTGGATCAGCAGCTGGTGGTGACGCGCACCCGCGACGGCGGCAAGAGTTTCGAGGTGCTGCGCCTCGGACTGCCGCAGGAGCACGCCTACGATCTGGTTTACCGCCACGGCCTGGACGTCGACGCATCGGGAAACCGGCTGGTGCTCGGCTCCACCACCGGTGGCCTGTGGCTGTCGGAAGACCGCGGCGATTCCTGGCAAAGCCTGGCGGCGCACCTGCCGCCGATTTACGCCGTGCGGTTCGGGGCGTAAGGCCGCGCGGGTGCTCCGCGCCTGACGTTACCGCGGTGTGCGCCGCGCTGCCGCGGGCTTGCCGGCCCTGGCGTCTTCGTCGTGGCAATGCGGCGCGTGCGCCGTCGACTTGGGCGAGGCCAGCTCTTCGAGAATCGGGCAGTCGGGGCGATCGTCGCCATGACAGTGTTGCGCCAGGTGCTCCAGCGTCGCCTTCATCGCCTGCATCTCGCGGATCTTTTCGTCCAGCTCGCGGATGTGCTCCAGCGTCAGCTGCTTGACCTTGCCGCTCGGGCGCCGGCGGTCGCGCCAGAGCTTGAGCAGTTGCCCGATCTGTTTGGTGGAAAAGCCGAGGTTGCGCGCCTGCTTGATGAAGCGCAGCTCGTGGACCTCGTTGCCAGAATAGGTGCGGTAGCCGGCGTCCGTGCGCCGGGCCTTGGGGATCAGCCCGATCTCTTCGTAGTGCCGGATCATCTTGGCCGAGACGCCGGAGGCGTCCGCGGCGTCGCCGATATTGAGGGACTGGAAATCCATCGCCGATCTCCTTAATGATGTTGATGCACAACCGCGCAAATTCGGCCGCGCGCGATCAATCAGCGGTTCACGGGATAAGCCGCCACACCGGCGATGGTGAAGGAGGCTCCGGGCTATTTATTGTTTTCCTTGCCCTTGTCGGATCTATCGTCCGTCTGCTTGGCATCTTTCTTTTTGTCTTTTTTCGCGTCGCCGGAATTGATGACCTTCTTTACTTCCTGGCCCATGCCCTTGAGCAGCTCACCGAAACCGCGTTCGGTCTTGTCGACGCTGTTTTGCACGGCGTCGCTGTCTTTCTCGGCCAAGGCGGTGCCGATGGCGAAACCGCAAGCGGCGGCCAGAAAGCCCGCGATCCACAGCGAACGAAGGCGGTGTGGGCGGTTAAGGCATTTTGAATTTTTCATGGGATTTGCAGATATCTCCGGTAATCGAATATTTCCAATTATAGCGCCCGTCCCTGCGCGCCTGGAATCGCGCCCAGTTATCCCTCATTACGATTTTTTCGCGGCCGATGGGGAAACTGCGCGCTGAGCTCGCGCAACTGCGCTTCGAGGTCATGAATGCGGCCGAGCAGCGTCAGTGCCAGTGCCAGTCCCGGCACGTCCAGCTCGAAGTCGGCGCGTAAACGGCAGGCGGTGCGCGCGATCACGATGCAGTCGGCGCGAAACACCGGCGGCTCCGCCTCCGGATCGACCGGCGCGATTACGCCGTAGTCCACCAGCTCGCGTAGCTCCGCTTCCGACAGGCCCGACAACCCGGCCAGTTCCGCGAGCGACAATTCCTGCTGCTCATCGAGCCACAGCACTTCAGTGAGTTCGACTTTCATGCTTGAGCTCCTGTGCAAAATGCCCGCGCGGATTGAAGGTTGAGCCTTGCGCGAGTTGCTGGTACAGCGCGCGCTCGCGATCGCTCACCACGCCCGGCACGACGATCTGCACCACCGCGTACAGATCGCCTTCGCCGGCATGCGGCTTCGGCAATCCGCGCCTGGCGAGCCGCAGTTTTTGTCCGGCGTGCGTGCCCGGCGGCACCTTCAACCGCACCGGACCGCCCGGTGTCGGCAGATCCACGGTGGTGCCGAGCACCGCTTCCCACGGGGCCAGCGGCAGATCGAGGTACAGGTCGTGACCGCTGACGCGGAACAGCGCATGCGGATGCAGCACGATGTTGAGATACAGATCGCCGTTGCGCCCGCCGTTCAAGCCCTTGCCGCCCTGCCCCGGGAGGCGCAGCCGCTGGCCGTCGGTGGCGCCCTTCGGGATGCGCGCCTTGACCGTGTGCGGCACGCGATGCAGCCGGCCGTTGGCGTCGAACTCCGGCATGCTCAGGTCGAGCTCGACCTCGGTGCCGCGGAACGCTTCCTCGAGCGTGATGTGCACCGCGACCTCGTAGTCTTCGCCAGGCATCTGGATTTTTCCGTGTTCGCGGCGCGCATGCGCGCGGCCGCCGCGCAGGCCGGCGAACAGGTCCGACAGGTCGATGTCTTCGAACGAGAA
>JBLMXN010000011.1:0-37375 GCA_050257795.1 Bacteroidota bacterium | reverse complement strand
AGGTGAACCGCGCCATCATGCAGATGGACGGCGTCACGCAGGGCAACGCCGCCCAGGTTGAGGAACTCTCCGGTACCAGCCAGTCGCTCGCCGCGCAGGCGGAGCGGTTGCGCGAGCTGGTGTCGTACTTCAAGCTGAACGAAAGCACGCATGCGCGACCGTCCCAGCAGACAAGCACAAAAGCCGCAGTCGGATCCCCGCCTGTCAAGCCGCAGGCAGACGAAAACAAAGTGACCGGCACAGCGAAGGATGCCGGCCACACGCCGGCGCTGGTGTTCGATCGTCCGCGTAACGTGCAGGTATTGAAACCCAGAACCACTGCCAAAGCGAATGTAGCCAGCGGCGACTGGACGGAATTCTGATTTCACCATGCGGTCATTCCGCGGGCGCACATCCGAAGGAGCGTTCATGACGACCGTTACCGGTCAGCAGCCGCCGACCGCGCAGTCCTCCGCGCATCGAAGCGCCGGAAGGAATGCCGTCGACGATTATATGACTATTTCGGATCATGAGTTCCGTCAATTACGGGAATTCATATACGCTCATACAGGCATTGCGCTATCCGACCATAAGCGAGCGCTCGTATGCGCGCGCCTGGCCAAACGGCTGCGTTACCATGAACTTCAGTGCTACGCAGACTATTTTTCGCTGCTCACCCAGGCCGATCCAGAAGGGGAAGAGCTGGTGGCGATGATAAATTCCATTACCACCAACAAGACCGATTTTTTCCGTGAACCTCATCATTATCGCTTCCTGGCGGACGAAGTGTTTGCAGCCTATCGGCAGGATCCGAACCGGGAGCGACCGATGCGCATCTGGAGCGCCGCGACGTCCACCGGCGAAGAGGCGTACTCGCTGGCCATGACCGCGCTTGAGTCCATGCCTTCCTTCAACGCCAAGGATGTCCGTATCCTCGCCACGGATATCGATACCGATGTTTTATCCCGGGCCAGGGAGGGCATATACACGATGGAACAGGCGAAATGCATTCCGGAAGCACTGCTGCATCGATATTTTATGAAAGGGCAGGGAAGGCACGAGGACCGGGTAATGGCGAAACCGGTTCTGAAGGCCCTGATTCAGTTCAACTGGTTGAACCTGCAAAGCGACCCATGGCCAATGCACGTGCTATTCGATGTTATTCTATGCCGCAATGTGCTTATATATTTCGACAAGCCTACGCAGCTGAAATTGTTCGAGCGCATGGGCGGCGCTCTCAAGAAGAACGGCTACCTAATGCTCGGCCACTCGGAAGCCATGCACGGCGTGAGCGACATTTTTCGCCCCGTAGGTCACAGCATCTATCAATACCGCGGGAAGCCGCAATGAAGTCTACGCGATCCCGCCATTCCAATGGATCAAGTCTGCCGTTCGATATAGTCGAGGATCTGACCCGCGTCACGATCCACATCGGCGGCGTACGCGCCAGCCGCGAACCGCTGGTGCTCGACACGGTGCTGGGTTCCTGCATCGCCGCGTGCCTGTACGACCCGGTCGAAGGCATCGGCGGTATGAACCATTTCATGCTGCCGGTAGGCACTGATCCCGACAACCCGACGAGCGCGCGTTACGGCGTCAACGCCATGGAATTGCTGATTAGCGATATAATGAAAGTTGGTGGTAAGCGTCGCCGTTTCCAGGCCAAAATATTCGGCGGCGGGCACGTGCTGAAGATACGCGAGAGCCTTGACGGCGTGCCGCAGCGCAACATCGACTTCGTCAGGCGTTTTCTGGAAGCCGAACAGATTCCTGTCGTCAAGGAAGATGTCGGCGGGTATCAGCCACGACGGGTGTTGTTCAACACCAATTCCGGCAGGGTCTTTCTCAAGTACCTCGGGTCGAACGAGGCGGAGCAGACGGCGCAGGAGGAAATGGTGTACCTGATCAGCCTGAAGAAACAGAAGCTGGACGGTGACGTCACGCTTTTCTGACATGAACAGGACGTCCGGTAACGAACGGCACGGCGCTTAATGAACGACGCACAGAAAATAAAAGTGCTCATCATCGACGATTCTGCGGTGATGCGCCAGCTGCTGACGGCGATCTTTCACGAAGACCCGGACTTACAGGTTGTCGGCACCGCGGCCAATCCGCTGCTGGCGCGTGAAAAGATAAAAGCACTGAAACCCGACGTGCTGACGTTGGACGTCGAAATGCCCGGGATGGACGGCATCACCTTCCTCGAAAAACTGATGCGGTTGCACCCGCTGCCGGTAGTAATGGTTTCTTCCCACACGGAAAAGGGTGCCAGCGCCACGCTGCGGGCGCTGGATCTGGGCGCCGTCGATTTCGTCGCAAAACCGCAGGGTGGGCTGCGCGACGGAATACGCCGCGAGCTCATGGAGGAAATCCGCGACAAGGTGCGCGCGGCGGCTACCGCCCACGTGCGCCCGGTCCCGGCGCCTCAGCGAGCCCAGACGCCGCAACTGTTGTCGCCCACAATGCCATGTCGCGGGGGCGTGATTGTGATCGGCGCCTCCGCCGGCGGCACCCAGGCTATCGCCGATATTCTCTCCCGGTTGCCGTCCCGGATGCCCGGCATCGCAATCGTGCAGCACATGCCGCCGCGATTCACCGCTTCTTTCGCCGAAAGGCTCAATAATCAGTGCCGGCTGGATGTGCGTGAGGCTCAAAATGGCGACCGCCTAAGGTCGGGCACGGTATTGATCGCACCGGGCGGAATGCACATGGCCCTGATGCGCGCCGGGGGCGGCTATGCCGTGTGCGTCTACGAGGACGAGCCGGTGAACCGGCATCGGCCGTCAGTGGACGTGCTTTTCGATTCGACCGCGCAGTTCGCCAGGGACAACGCACTTGGCATCATTCTCACCGGCATGGGCAGCGACGGCGCGCGCGGATTGCGCGCCATGAAAAGCGCCGGCGCCTACACCATCGCCCAGGACGAAAGAAGCTGCGTGGTCTTCGGCATGCCGGAACAGGCAATCCGGCAAGGGGCTGCGTGCGAGGTCATGCCGCTGGAACGGATCCCCGAACGCATGGTCGACTGGGCCAGCCAGGACGGGCAACTCAAAAAGCGGTCTTCAAGTTAATATCCCGTCGATGGTATAAACCGAAGCAGGGGGCGTACGTTGCTTCGTCGCAGCGCGGTTGTCCCACTTCCGGCGGAAGATTGGTTGTTGAGCCGAGCAGGCGGCCAGGTAAACCACGTCCCGCAGACTTCACCCAGCGCAAGACGATCTTCCCTGGCAGAAAACTTTTTACGTACCCATCCAGCCTGAGTTTTTAGAGGTGTATCCTGAAGGTGGAGTACATGCGTGTCTGCCTAAAGCCGGGCGGCGGCAATACCATCTGGCGAAACCATGCCTGCAGTGTGTCTTACCTGTGCCAGATAAATAGACAAATTGATCTTGGCTGCAAGCGAAAACTCCGTGTTGCGTTGAACCGTTGAACTCGTGGTAGACTGCATCGAACAGGCCGTCAGGGAAATCGCAGGACGACCGAGAGTGGATGGCTTGTTGCAGGAGCAATATGACTCAGCTTCGGGTAGTCCTTATTAAGCCAAGCAAGTACCGCATTGATGGCTCGGTGGAGCGGTTCAAGAAGGGGTTCATGCCAAATGCCACCCTCTACCAAATCGCCAGCCTGACTCCCGAGAAAATAGGTGATGTGCCCGTTACCGTTCATACGGTGGATGAGTACGTATGGCAGGACCTCGACTACCTTCGCTGGCTGCGCTATGACCCGGATGTGACCACGCTGGTCGCGCTGGTCGGCGTTCAGTCCCATCAGTTTCACCGCGCGCTCGATTTGGCCGCTTATGCCCGTCATCACGGCGTGCGTCACTGCATAATTGGCGGACCGCATCCCATGACGTGCGATACCTCCTCGTTGCAGGGGCGGGGAGTGAGCTTCGCGCTCGCGGAAGCAGAACTGATCTGGCACCAAATCTTGGATGACGCGATAGGAGGCGAATTACAGCCGGTCTATGGGACTGACCGTCGATGGGCGGAGCAACTGACGGGCACGGTGATCGATCCCCCAAACGCCGCAGACCTGACGCGATATTGGGCGCCCATGCTGGGTCTCTATCCTGTGCGCGGATGTCCCTATCGATGCAATTTTTGCTCGGTCATAAAGATATCGGGGCGGCAAGTACGCAACCCCGATATTGAGAGCACCATCGAGAGCCTGAAACGCGCTAAGCGCGGCGGTGTCGATACAATCATGTTCGTATCCGATAACTTCAACAAGTTTCCCGCGGTTAGGCAACTGCTGCAGGCGATGATAGATGAGCGGTTGAATCTCCGGTTCTTTTGCCAGTGCGATACTCAGATTGCAAAGGACCCGGAGCTTGTTGAATTGTTAGGCCGCGCACACTGTTTCGAGATGTTCGTGGGCGTTGAGTCCTTTACCCGCAGTACGCTCAAGGCCGCAGGAAAATACCATAATCAACCGGGGCAATATGCCGAGATCGTGCGTTTGTGCGAGGCGGCGGGTATTCGTCCTCATTTCTCCAACATAATCGGTTTCCCCAATGACGGAGAGAATGAGATTCAGAATCACCTTGAGATGCTGAAAACATTGCGGCCGAAAGTCGCATCTTTTTATATTTTGACACCAATCCCAGGTACCGAACAGTATGATGATTTCCGCCGAATGGGGATGATCACAGAACAGAACCTCGATCGTTTTGACGCGACCTACCCAACTTGGGCGCATTCCATGCTTTCGCACAAACGGCTTCTGGATCTTCTCTATCACTGTTACGTCAACTATTATGGCTTTCTCCTCAGGACCCCCGGTCTATCGGATGAGGTGAGGCGAATCGCCATCTATAATCGATTTACGGCGTCACAGCGAATACATCCCATGTCCGGCGGTATCGATCCGTTACGGGTGGATTCCTTAACGGATTATGCCGATCTGCGCCGGTCGGTTTACGACATTGAGCTTGCGCCACTGCCGAACAGTTTGTCGCTTTCTGCCGACGACGAGAACCTGAATCGCCTGGCCGACTGGCGCGCGATACGTCCCGCGGCGAACTTCTCCCCGTGATTATCAAACGCACAGCACTCTCAGCGCATTTACGATTTTTCCAACCGCCCAGTAGTAGACCCATGAATGTGAATCTGCAACAACGTGTACTTAAAGTCATCGCCGATGTGTTAAATCGAAATGAAAACGAAATCAGGCTGGATGCCTCCCTGCGCGACGATCTTCAGGCGTCGTCGCTCGATCAAATGACGCTTTACGTCGCGCTCGAAGATGAGTTTCAGCGCAGCATGCCACCGGAAGAGATAACGGAACTCCGCACCGTCAAAGCCATCGTTGATTTCATCGACAAGAAACTGCAAAATTCTCCCTCTGCATGAGCCGTCGGGTCGTGATCACTGGCGCCGGGGTGGTCAGTCCCATCGGTACCGGTGTGGATGCATTCTGGCAGAATTGCCTCCAAGGCAAGACAACTGTCACACCTATTCCGGCGCAGTGGGAACGCTACGCCGACCTGCATTCTCGGATATGGGCGCCACTGCCTGACATCGACCCCGAGTCGTTGGGTGTGGCGCGTGCCGAGCGGCTGCAGCTTGACCCGATTGCCATGCTCGCTCTAGGAGCTGCACGCGAGGCCATAGCGCGCGCTGGCTTTACCCTTATGGCGGCTGGCGAACGCTCACGCAACTTCATATTGTCCGGCACCGACGCTTCTCGGGCCGGCGTCTACCTCGGCACCGGCATAGGCGGCGCCTACACCTTTCTGCACAATCACGCCCATCATTTACTGCAGCGCGCGCGCGCGTCTCTTGCGGCATGCTCGGATAATCTAACGTCCGACGCAGACCATGAAACCGTGGGTACCGTGCTCGAGCTTATGTCGCATGGCCCGCGATACAACCCTTTTGTGGTATCGATGCTGATGCCGAACGCCGCTTCGGCAGCCGTGGGAATTAAGTTCTCTCTCACGGGCCCCAACTTGACGTATTGCGTAGCCTGCGCTTCGGGTACAGTCGCCGTCGGGCACGGCTATAAAGCGGTCAGCGAGGGACAGGTAGATATCGCCGTGACGGGCGGCAGCGAGTATCTGTACGATGAACATGGCCACATCTTTCGCGGCTTCGATATTGCCAGAACGCTGGTGCACGACTACACAGGCCCGGAAACTGCCAACCGACCTTTCGACGAAAATCGCTCAGGGTTTCTCTTCAGCCAGGGTGGGGCGGCGGTGCTCGTGCTCGAAGAGCTCGAACATGCCCAGCGCCGGGGCGCAACGATCATGGCTGAGCTGACCGGCTTTGCCGAGACTTTTGATGCTCACTCCATGATGAGCCTCGCACATGGCGGTGAGCAGATCGAGCGAATGATTCGGGCCGCGCTCGCTGACGCAGGCGTGACGCCAAATGACGTGGATTACGTCAATGCCCACGGCACCGGCACCAAAATAAATGACGAAATCGAAGCCGACGTCATCGAACGCGTGTTTGGGAAATCCGTGCGGGTCAATTCCACCAAATCGCTGATCGGGCACACGATCGGCGCAAGCGGCGCATTCGAGGCCTTGGTCACGGCGCTGTCCTTGCGCGACGGGACAACGCACATTTGCAAAAACCTCGAAACACCGTTGCGTGACCTGAATTTTGTTCGGCGCGTTGAGCAGTGCGATCTCCGCGTCGGGCTTTCACAATCATTCGCCTTCGGTGGGCATAACGCCGCCGTGGTCATTGAGCGATTCAACTGAGCGCGAACCCCCAGTCTTGCATCCTGCAACAATTTTCTGTGTCTTCAGTCACATTCACGGCTTATGGCGCCTATCCACGCTGACCTGGTCTGCCGCTTGCTTTAACCGCCCCGGACCGACTTTCCTGCAGGCAAGCCTAACTTGAGGGGTTGAGAAAGATCATTAGCCGAATTGGCCTGCAAAATTCGCACAATACCAAAATCCAGGCAACAAAGGAGGATAGCAAGCGGTGCGCACAAGACGGAGCAAGCGAGTCCGGGTCACACGATATCGTCGGTCGCGCTTGTTTTTTTGTTTTAAGCCAAGGATACTAATTGACCAAGTGGCCCAGGAGGAGCGCATTGGGCCAGCAGATAAGATAAGAGCTTGCGGCCAAAAGGGGACGGTACTATGGAAGGCAAGCAACAACCAGGGGTGGGCCTAACGCAGGAAAGTTATCGCGACTTGGTCATTCAGCATGACCAGGAAAATCGGGCGCTGTGGTGCTACTTGCGACCCAGCCCCCGTCCTTGCTGTACCCCGGAACTACTCACCGAGCTGGAGCACTTTTATCACACCATCGAACAGCGCGTACGGCACGAGAATGAAAACGGAAATGCCGACAACCTGCGCTACCTGATCATTGCCTCTCGCATCCCCGGCGTCTTCAATCTTGGCGGAGACCTTTCGCTATTTCTGAAACTCATCCGTGCCGCCGACCGCGATGGCCTTTTTCGGTATGCCAAGTCGTGTATCGATCTGCTGCACATAAGTTACCATCTGCCGATCACCACAATTTCGCTGGTCCAGGGCGACGCATTCGGCGGGGGTTTTGAGGGGGCCCTTTCAACCCAGGTCTTTATCGCGGAGCGGCGAGCGCACATGGGGTTGCCCGAGATTCTTTTCAACCTTTTCCCAGGCATGGGCGCCTACAGCCTGCTCGCGAGGCGACTCGATCCGGCGCGGGCTGAGCGGCTGATCCTGAGCGGACGCACGTACAGGGCCGAGGAACTATATGAAATGGGCGTGGTGGATGTGCTTGCCGAGAATGATCAGGGGGAAGAAGCGGTGTACGCTTACATGAGGAAACACAACCGCGCGTACAACGGTTATGAAGCCATCCATAAAATACGCCGGATCTATAACCCCATTAGTTACGATGAGCTCATGCGCATCGGCAGGATCTGGGTGGACGCCGCACTGCGGCTCACCGAGCGGGATCTGCGGATCATGGAACGCATAGCGCGCTCGCAGGAGAAACTTGCAGTTCTGCGGCCGTCCGCTTCGGTCAAACAACTGGCATGAGCAAAAACCTGACCCTGAGCAAAGATATTTCAGCTCGCCGCGCGTCGTTTTAGATAGGCCAGAAGCTCGTAGCGCGTGGCCTCATACTGATTGACCAGATCATGCATCAGCGATCCCGTCTCATGACGCAGCGCCTCTTCCGTCATATCGTAAGCGCGGGCACAGATTTCGTATAGCGCCTGCGCCCCTACATTTCCGGCGCTGCCCTTCAGAGCGTGGACCAGATCTTTGAAATCCCCGTATTGTTTTGCTCTCATGGCCGCTTCCATATCGCTCAAGAGTTGTTCAGCGTCGCTCAGAAAACCATGAATTAGTTCAGGAATGAAGGTGGAACGCTTTCCCATCGTCTCCAGACTGCTGAGCGTGGCTTCATTCAGGACGCGCGCAGTTGGTTGAGAAGCTGACTTCGCGACAGAAATGCGAGCTGGATTCTTGTCAACGGAAGCAACGCCGGTGCCTTTCGGGGCCAGACGATCCACCTGATCGAGCAACTTCGCGGGATCAATGGGCTTGGTCAGATAGGCGTCAATGTCCGCCTCGCGACAGGCGTTCTGCGCTTCGATGGTTGCATCCGCCGTAAGAACGAGAAAGCGAAGGGGTGGTTCCTGTGGATGGGTGAAGCGATGTATTTTTACCACGTCCAGGCCACCGACGACGGGCATCTGCATATCCAGAATGACGAGATCGAAAGATTCTTTAGCGAGCGCATCCAGTGCGCGTTCGCCATTTTCCACCAAAATAGCGTGATGACCCGCGCTCTCGAGGATTTTGCTGATGACTTTTTGGTTTGTCGGATTGTCTTCGGCAACCAGTATCTTGAGACCGGTCTGCCTGATCCCGGCATGTCGCTTGTGGCGATCATGCAGCCGAATCACGTCCTCGTGGTCGTATTGCATGGCTGTCGTGCTTGCATGCAGGGCATTGAAAAGCAGCCGCTTTTCAACTGGACTTTCCAGAACGTACGAATAGCCCGCCTTCAGATATTCGTCAACCGGCTTGCTGTCTTCGCTGGTGCGAATAAGCACGAGGGAAAGATCCGACAGCGAGGATTCTGACCGGGCTGCGGCGATGAATTGCAAAGCGTACATATCAAGATGCGCCTGATCCACCAACACAATATGAAACGGTCGGCCGCTGTGGGCGGCATTCACCAGCAGTGCAAATGCCTGCGCGCTGTTTTCCGCCATGACCAGCTCGACACCCCAGATCTTCAGATACCCGAGTACAAGCGAGCGGTTGCCAGTGCCGGATGAAATCATGAGAACACGGGTATCCACCAGCTTCTGGCTGTCTGCGAGCGCTTGCATGGCCAACGCCTGTTTTTCAAATTTAATTTCGCACCAGAATGTCGAACCTATGTCGGACGCGCTGTGTAACCCGATTCTGCCGCCCATCAACTCGACGAGTTGTTTGGCAATGGTCGTTCCGAGACCGGTGCCCCCATATCGGCGGGTGGTGGATTCATCTGCTTGCGTGAAGCTTTCAAATATACGTGCCTGTGCCTCCGGAGGAATGCCGATCCCGGTGTCGGCAACCTCGAATCGGATGTGGGTGCTGGCCGGCTCTTCTTCGAGGAGCTTGATTCGTAATCCCACTTCACCGTGTTCCGTGAACTTGATCGCGTTGCCGACGAGGTTGATCAGGATCTGACGCAAATGCAGCGGATCGCCGCGAAGGAGAAATGGTGTTTCAGGGGCTATATGGACGAAAAAGTTGAGACCCTTGGCATGTGCCTGCGGCGCCAACATCATGCCAATACTGTTTACCAGTCCATGCAAGTCAAAGTCGGTGGTTTCGAGCGTGAGTTTTCCCGCCTCAATCTTTGAGATGTCCAGGATATCTTCAATAAGTGTCAGCAACGTGCGCGCGGAGGCGTGAACCGTTTGCGCGTAATCTTTCTGTTCCGGCTGGAGAGGAGTCCCCATCAACAGATGACTCATGCCGATAACCCCGTTCAGAGGCGTCCTTATTTCATGGCTCATGTTGGCCAGGAACTGACTTTTCGCCCGACTGGCCTCGTTGGCGCGCTCCATCGCATTCCGGAGCTGGCGGGCGAGGCTAGCGACATACATCGGCAGAACGATAAGGGCGATAAGAAGTCCAACACCAAGACTGCGGTGTGCGATCCAGTACTCGCTCGTCACGAGCACAAACGTGAAACCGATTACGCTGAGGGCGGCGGCCGCATAAAGATAGCGCGGACCGTAGCGGAAGCCGTTACCGAATGCTACCCAAAGGTACACGCCATAAACTGCGGCGCCCGTATCACCCGTGAGGTAAAGAACGCAAGTATTCGTGCCTACATCAACAACAATGCCAAGAATACGGCGTGCAACTGACCTCTGAGGATAGATGATGATGCCAAGAAGCACTACCACCGAGAATGTGACGAAGAACGCAACCAATGCGCTTACCTGCCACGCCACGACGTTTACGTTTAACAAATAAATGGAACCAACCAAACCAATGACGAGGCGAATTACTGCCTGCTCATGTTCGCTGTCAGGGCGCCGACTAAGTTTCGCGCGCAGCCTGGAGACGAATGAGTGCCCGGATCCCGTTGAATGATTATCTAAGATCATTATGGAGTCGAGTTATCTGTATTGCGACATGCGCTACTCAGCTTCTATCCGTCTGCATCTGGTCGTCCAGATTCTTGGAAAAACGATGGACACTCTTGCTGCGGTAGATTCGATATCCGTTTTTACCGCTGCGTTTGGCGTCATACATCGCGTTGTCCGCATTGTCGGTTAGAGCCTTTGCATCTGTGCCATCCTGTGGATACATCGCCACACCAATACTGATAGTCATGCGGAGAGTGTTTCCGGCGATTATGAATGGTTCTGACAAGACTTCGATGATCTTGTCGGCTACTTTCGAGACATCGAGAAAAAGGATATCCCGTAGCAGGACAACAAATTCATCGCCACCCACCCGCGACACCACATCGCCTTTTCGAATACATCGCTCAAGTCGACGCGCTGTGTTTTCAATGATCTGGTCACCAACGGCATGTCCCAAGGCATCATTGATAGCCTTGAATTCATCAAGATCGAGATATAGCAGCGCAAACGTATTATTATCGCGTTCAGCAGACGTTATTGTCTCTGCCAGATGATCATGGAAATATTTTCGGTTAGGTAGCCCTGTCAACGAGTCATGTGTCGCGTGCTTCGCCATCTGCTCGTACAGTTGTCTCAATTCGTGATTTCGGTCGTTGAGTTGCCGCGCTAAACTCGCGACATACGCGGTGAGCACTACCAACGCGGTTAACAAACCCACGCCCATCGTGCGGTGGATGATCCAGTATTCACTCCTAAAAAGAACGAAAACGAAACCTGCCACGCTCAGAGCGGTCGCTAGGTACAGGTAACGCGGGCCATAACGGAAGCCATTACCGAAAGCTACCCACAAATACACGCCATAGAAGGGAACGCCGATCTCATCCAGCGTATAAAGCAGGTAAGTATTCATAGCAATGTCAGCCAGCATGCCGATGACTCGCCGGACAACAGACGTGCTTGGGTGAGCGACAATGCTGATTTGCAAGACGACCGACAGCGAAATAAATAATGCTGCGATCGTTAGCACATTCCAGGCAGCAGGAGTAATCACTCCATCTTCGCGGGCAGCAAAAATTACATAGGCGGTCGCGACCAGGCTAATCCCGATGCGGATCGCTGCTTGTACATGCTCGCTGTCAGGACGCTTGGCGAGCCTTTCGTGCAGTGAAGCCCACATGCTATGGCGCATCGACGTAACGCTAGTCTCAGAATCCATTGGCTGTGGCTACCCGTTATCGGCGAGAGGTAAATCGAGAAATTTCTGGCGAACGCTAAGTATCTTGTCGAATTGTGCGTGAAACGCCTCGATACAAGCGGGATCGAAATGCTTTGCTTTTTCTGCGGCGAGATAATTGAGCGCGTCCTGTATTGACCACGCTTTCTTGTAGGGCCTTTCACTGGTGAGCGCGTCAAACACATCCGCCACGGCAACAACCCTGGCGGGTAATGGAATCGCATCGCCGACAAGACCGTTGGGATAACCCGAACCGTCGAAGCGCTCGTGATGACCCAGCGCGACCAGTGCCCCCGTTTGGAGATATTTCGAGGGGCTGTCGCGCAGAATCTCGTAACCGATTACCGTGTGCTGCTGCATGATCTTGATCTCATCCGGCGTCAGGCGGCCGGGTTTGAGGAGGATCGTGTCGGTAATTCCGATCTTGCCGATGTCGTGCATCGGCGCGGCGTACTCGATGATTTCGCATTCCTCGGCGCCCAGTCCCAAGCCATTGGCGATCAGTCGCGAGTATTTCGCCATGCGTATGATGTGGTTCCCTGTTTCCTCGTCCCGGTATTCACCGGCTTTCGCGAGCCGCATCAAGGTTTCGTGCTCGCGCCGTCGCACTTCCACGACCGCTTCGGTGAACTTTGATTCGAGCCACTTGGCGCGACCTTTGATAATTTGATGCTGCTGGCGCATCCGGAGAAGATTATTGCAGCGCGTGCGACATTCGCGATGGTCAACGGGCTTTGAAAGAAAATCGGTGGCACCGGCGTCCAGCGCATCGTACAGGACCTGCTTGTCTTCCACCCCGGTGATGACGATCAGGGGTATGTCCTTGTAAAACTCGCGGAATCGCTTGGTGAATTCCACTCCGTTCATCCGTGGCATCTTGAAATCCGCGAGCACCAGATCGGGCTCGTGCACCTGCACGTACTCAAGCGCCTTGAGCGGCTCGGCAAAGGGTTTGACCAGGATTTCATCGCCCAGCGACGAGACCAGCTCCTCAAGGATCTTCCGGCTCGTGAATTGATCGTCAATGATCAGGATGGTGTACATGGTGTTCCGCCCCTGGATGTAAGTGAGCCCGCGTCCTCTTGTCAGCCTTTCCGGGTTTTCCTTTAAATCTAGTTCTTTTGTTGCACTTGCGTTTGGTAATTACCGCTATCCGTCAGAATGATATGCAGGTAATTTATCGGATTACCTATATAAAATACTGATTTATATAGTACTTACATCAGTTTCCCGGATTATCCGGCAAGCGGCCGGTGGATGCGTTCGAGCAGCGTTTCGGTGGTTTTGAGCTGGTCTTCGAAGTCCTTGCGGACCTCTTCCAGTTCGGTGATACGCTCCCCGAGGCTGTCCATGTTTTCGTGGACCTTCTTGAGCGCCTCGAAGCTGCGATCGATCATCGTCCTGTGCTGCTGGATCTGGGCGAAGACCGGGGAAACGGCAGCTTGGAACCAGTTCTTCGCGGCGGCGTTGCATTCATTGAACAGGTTGCGTGCCTGACTCACCATGGTGATGAAGAATTTCTTGATGACGAAATGCTGCTCCGTCATGACCGTCACGGGGCTGTCGCGGAATTCCCCGGCCCGTTCCTCGAGTTTCTTGAATTCCACGACAAACGGCAGCAACGACAGTCGCGGCGGGATGATCTTGGCCAGCCCGTATTCGGTGTGCAGACGCAGGTAGATCGCCTCGATCACCTTGCGGATTTCGTCCGATTCCTTGCTGACCTTTTCCATGCGCTCGAGTGCACCACTGAAGAACGTCGTCATACCGGTTCTGAGACCGCGCGTGGTCCATGTCTGGTTCATGTCCTGACGTGTTTTGGCGATCACCTCGTCGAGGCTCGCCATGCTGAGGTGCCCAAGCAGGACCTGCGCCCGTCTGGAGAGGGCGGCGCGCGTGAGCTGGAACCCCTCCAGCTCCTTGTCGTATTTCTGCTTTTCCTCGCGCATGCGGGCGACCATCTTGTGGATGGCGTCCTGATTCTTCCCGCTCAGCGCCCTGAGATCGGCCAGCTGCTTGTTGAGCTCGGCGAGTTTGGACTCAACCAGTCCGCGGCTGCTTTCGACCCGGCTACTGATTTCGTGGACGATCCGATTTCGGATAAGCATATGCCGTGAAGGAATCATATCCTCCGCCAGCTTGTGCTCCAGTACCGGCAAACCGCTCTTGTCGATCAGCGCGCGGTCTTCCCTGATCTTGGCAAGCAGCCCTTTTTGCGCGGAAACCGGGAAGATCATCTTGCGGTCCACGCGCAAAACACGCGCCACTTCTTCGACCTGTTTATTGAGCGTTTTTGCCACCGCCGCGTCGTCGTGGAGTTCATCCCACAGCGCGTCAATTTTATTCAGGGCGACGAGATGGCTGTTGCCTTTGATGGTGTTGACGTGGTTGGTCCAGACCTCCAGATCAGTCTTGGTTACCCCGGCATCGGCCGCGAGCACGAACAGGATCGCCTGGGCATTGGCCAGGGTATTCAGCGTCAGTTCGGGTTCCGCGCCCAGGGCATTCAGGCCGGGCGTATCGAGCACGACCAGCCCCTGTTTGAGCAGCGGATGCGGAAAGTTGACGATGGCATGACGCCACACGGGAACCTCGATCATCTCGTTGCTCGCCGGCTTGTCGCCGTGGATCTTGGCATCGTAGAGCCCCAGTTCCTGCGCCTCACGTGCGTTGACCTTCTTGGTGCGGGTGATCTCCGACAGCGCCTCGCGCACTTCCTCGGCAGAACTCAGCTTCAGGATATGGAGCGTCGTCCAGTGCACCGGGGTGCGCTTGTACTCCGAGATCGTCAGCGCCGTCTTGCGCGTTTCGATCGGAAGCAGCTTCACGCATGGACCGTCTTTCTCGTCCCAGCGCAATTCCGTCGGACACATGGTCGTGCGGCCGGCCGCGGAGGGCAGCAACCGCTGCTTGTAGTCGGCGAAGAATATGGCGTTCAGGAGTTCGGTCTTACCGCGTGAAAACTCGGCCACCAGCGCCACCGTCAATCGGTCCGATTTGAGCGACTCGACCAGTTCGTAAACACGCAGGTCCTGTTCGCCATCGGCCAGACCCTGTTGCTCGACCCAGGCTTGATAATCCGCAATGGCACGCGCCAAGTCCTCGCGCCATTGCCTGAAATGTGAAAGCTGATGAGATAGGTGATCGTGCGCCACCTTGAAGTTCCGTGACTCCACGAAATCTTCCAGTGCCACCACGTTGCTGCTGGCGATGGCACTGCCTTGCGCGGGAGACGATCCGGTCTTAGTGTTCAATGGCACCCTGCCTTGAAAATCCATGGATTTAAGGGTTTAGCCCTTAATTTAATGCAAAAGTCGGGCCAGCGACTGATATATTAAGGTAAAAATAGGTCTAAAAGCCTGGACTTGGGGCCTGAACGTGCGGAAGGCATCAGGGGTACCGGGCGATCCCCCCAAATCGGCATCTTTCTTTTAAAATCGCGGAACTGGGCGATGCCGCACAGGCCACGGCAATACAAAAACATGACGGATCTCCACGACAGCCCAACGACTGGTCAGTCTTTGACACTTTATCTCCCCGGAATTCTCGGCCCGGCTACCGCCACCGACGCTAACACTGTTCCGTGTCGCATCCTGGAGACGCTGCTCGCGCGCGCCGAGCGTACGGAGCACGCCTATCCGCTTACTCCGGAGGATGACCTGTTTACCTTGTTCGACGTGCATCGCGAGCGCGGCGCTGATCTGCCGGTGGCGGCGGTGACGCGCATGCTCGACATGGGGATCATTGACAACGACTGGTGGCTGCGGGCCGATCCGGTACACTTGGGTCTCGATCGGGACCGGCTGGTGCTGGCGGATGCAACCCAGCTCAATATAACGCCGAATGAAACCAGCCGCCTGGTTTCCGAAATCATGGAGGTGTACGCCGCCGATGGATGGCTGCTCAAGGCACCGCACCCGGAGCGCTGGTACCTCAAGCCGGCACGAATCCCGGAAATGACCACGACGCCGTTGTCGCAAGTGGTGGGTAAAGATGTACGCGCCTTCCTGCCGCAGGGGACCGACGGCAAACGTTGGCACACCGTCATGAACGAAGTTCAGATACTGCTGCATGCCAGCGCCGTCAATTCCGAACGTGCGCAGCAGGGCAAGCTTCCGATCAACAGCCTCTGGTTCTGGGGCGGCGGGCGGCTCCCGCGGATCAAAACGCCACCCTGGGCGCGGGTATGGAGCGAAGAGCCGATCAGTCTCTCGCTCGCGCGGTTGTCCGCCACCGCCACCGAGAATGTTCCCGAAGGGTTCGACGCGTGGCGCCGGCGCGCGGATGAGCCCGGCGAGCATCTGGTGGTGCTCGCTGAAACCCGTGACGCGCTCGCGCATGGAGACGTCGCGCGCTGGCGTGAGGCCATGAACCGGCTGGAGCAAAACTGGATGGTACCGTTGCTGCGGGCGCTGAAAGCAGGAAAACTTCCGAAAGCAGTTCTTGTCACGGATGTCGGATTGCGGTTCGCTCTCGACGCCAGGCAAACACGCCGCTGGTGGCGCCGCCGTCAACCCTTGCATCAATACCGGCCTCACGCATCCCCCACATGAAACTCGCCGCCGGCAAGATCATCCAGCGCCGCCCGCTGATTTCCAGCGCTGATCTGCCGCCGGGTTTGCATCCGGTTCTGCACCGCATCTACCGCGCGCGTCAGGTGACCTCGGCGCAGGAGCTGGAGCAGTCGCTGGAGCGGCTCATTCCACCGGCCCGCCTCGGTGGCACGAAAGAGGCCGCCCTTGTGTTGGCCGATGCCATCGAGCGGCAACGTCGGTTGCTTATCGTGGCCGACTTCGACGCCGATGGCGCCACCAGCTGCGCGCTGGCAGTGCGTGCGCTGCGCAGCCTGGGTGCCCGGGAAGTGCAGTATCTGGTGCCTAACCGGTTCGAGTACGGTTACGGTCTCACGCCGGAAATCGTCGCGCTCGCGGCTCAACGGCAGCCCGACCTGATCATCACGGTCGATAACGGCATCTCGAGCGTGGCCGGCGTGGAGGAGGCGCGCCGTCGCGGCATCGAAGTGCTCGTCACCGATCATCATCTTCCGGGGCCGACGTTGCCGCCCGCCAGCGTCATCGTGAACCCCAACCAGCCGGGCGATGATTTTCCCAGCAAGTACCTGGCCGGTGTCGGCGTGATTTTCTACGTCATGCTGGCACTGCGCACGCACCTGCGCGAAACCGGATGGTTTGCGCGGCAGAACGTCATCGAACCGAATCTCGCGCGACTGCTGGACCTGGTGGCGCTCGGCACCGTGGCCGACGTCGTGCCGCTCGATCACAATAACCGTGTGCTGGTGGGGCAGGGCCTGCGACGCATCAACCAGGGTTATTCTCATGACAGGACGAACGAAGTAGGGCTACATTGTTGCGCCGGGATCAATGCGCTGCTGCGTGCGGCCGGGCGCACGCCGGAACGCGCGACCGCCATGGACCTGGGATACGTCGTCGGACCACGGCTGAACGCCGCCGGCCGGCTGACCGACATGTCGCTCGGCATCGAATGCCTGCTGACCGATGATCCGGTCGCGGCGCAGAACATGGCGCAAGAACTCGATGCGCTCAACCACGAGCGCCGCGGCATCGAGGCGCGCATGCAGCAACAGGCGCTCGCGGCGGTGGAGCATCTGCACCTCGATCAGGCCACGCTGCCGCGGGGGCTGTGCCTGTACGACGAGTCCTGGCACCAGGGGGTGATCGGGCTGGTGGCGTCACGCATCAAGGAGCGCGCGCACCGCCCGGTGATCGCTTTCGCGCCCGCCGGCGGCGACGAAATCAAGGGTTCGGCGCGGTCGGTGCCGGGACTGCACATTCGCGACGCGCTCGACGCCATCGCCGCGCGGCATCCGCAACTGCTGAGCAAGTTCGGCGGCCACGCCATGGCCGCCGGCCTGACGCTGCGGCGCGCGGACCTGGAAACGTTCCGCCAGGCGTTCGACGCAGAGGTGAGCCGTCATCTTTCCGAGGACGATCTGCAGGGCAAAATCCTGAGCGACGGCGAGCTCGGCGCCGAAGAGCTGGCGCTGCCGCTGGCGGAGCTGCTGCGCAACGCCGGCCCCTGGGGACAGGGATTTCCGGAACCGCTGTTCGACGGCAGCTTCGAGGTGCTCAACCAGCGGGTGGTCGGCGAGAAGCACCTGAAAATGACTCTGCGGGTTCCCGGGCAGACGAAGACGGTTGACGCCATCGCCTTCAACAGTGTGCGGGAAGGGCGGGTTCCCGTCTACGCGCGCATCCGCGCGGTATACAAGCTGGACATCAACGAATACCAGGGCAGCCGCACCCTGCAACTGATCGTCGAGTATCTCGAGCAGGCCGAGGCCGGGAGCGAGGCGGTCCGACCGGCGACGGTGGAGTGACGGTCATCGTGCGCGGCGCCATCCAAGTCGATTTACCGTCGCGGGCGGGTTAATATTTCGGCATGAAACGCCTGGAAGATTTCGTCGGCAACACGCCGCTGGTGCAACTGCAACGCTTGCCGGGCAGGACCTCCAACCGCATTCTCGCCAAGCTCGAGGGCAACAACCCGGCCGGATCGGTCAAGGACCGGCCGGCACTGTCAATGATCAGGCACGCCGAGGCACGCGGCGAGATCAAGCCGGGCGACACCCTGATCGAGGCCACCAGCGGCAACACCGGTATCGCGCTGGCCATGGCGGCGACAATAAAGGGTTACCGCATGGTGCTGATCATGCCGGAACATCTGAGCGTGGAACGGCGCGCGGTGATGAAGGCCTTCGGCGCCGATCTCATCCTGGTGACGCAAAAGCAGGGCATGGAAGGCGCGCGCGACCTGGCCGATCAGATGGAACGCGAAGGCAAGGGCAAGGTGCTCAACCAGTTCGCGAATCCCGATAACCCGCTGGCGCACTACGAGGGCACCGGGCCCGAGATCTGGCGCGACACCGAGGGGAAAATCACGCATTTCGTCAGCTCGATGGGAACCACCGGCACCATCATGGGCGTGTCGCAGTTCCTGAAGGAAAACAATCCCGAAATCCAGATCGTCGGCGTGCAGCCGTCGGAAGGCTCGCAGATTCCCGGCATCCGCGCCTGGCCGAAGGAATATCTCCCGAAGATCTACGACGCCACACGCGTCGATCGCGTCATGGAAGTGACGCAACTGGAGGCCGAGGACATGACGCGCCGGCTGGCGCGCGAGGAGGGCATCTTCTGCGGCGTCTCTTCCGGCGGCGCCACGCACGCCGCGCTCAGATTGTCGCAGGAAGTCAAAAATGCCGTGATCGTCACCATCATCTGCGACCGCGGCGATCGTTACCTTTCCACTGGTGTGTTCCCAGAATAATTATTATGAACCGCCACGGCGCCACGATTTTGAACAGTTTGCCTTTTGCCTTTCTTGGCGACCTTGGCGCCTTGGCGGTTTAGAACTCATATGAATATTCTTGCATTCGATATTGAAACGATCCCCGACGTCGCCACCGGCAAGCGCCTGTATGGCCTGGACGGGTTGAGCGACAAGGACGTGGCGCAGGCCATGTTCGCGAAGCGGCGCGAGCAGACCGGCGATTCCGAATTCCTGCGCCACCATCTGCAGCGCGTGGTCGCGATCTCCGCCGTGCTGCGGCAGGGCGAGACCTTGCGCGTGTGGTCGCTGGGCGAGCCGGATTCGGAAGAAGCCGAGCTTATCCGTCGTTTCAACGACGGCATCGAGCGCTACACGCCGACGCTGGTGTCGTGGAACGGCGGCGGCTTCGACCTGCCGGTGCTGCATTACCGCGCGTTGTTGCACGGCGTCTCGGCGCCGCGCTACTGGGAAACCGGCGCTGATGATCAGAGCTTCCGCTGGAACAATTACATCAGCCGCTTCCACGAGCGCCATACCGATCTGATGGACATCATCGCCTATTACCAGCCGCGCGCCAGCGCGCCGCTCGACGAAGTCGCGCAGATGCTGGGGTTCCCGGGCAAACTCGGCATGCACGGAAGCGAGGTATGGAACCAGTTCCTGGCCGGCAAGATCGGCGAAATCCGCGACTACTGCGAGACCGACGCACTGAATACCTACCTTATTTATCTGCGCTTCGAGCTGATGCGCGGCAATCTCGACGAGTCCGGCTGGAAGCGCGAAACCGAGCTGGTGCGCAAGACGCTGCGCGAAACCAATAAACCCCATCTGCATGCCTTCCTCGATGCCTGGAAGTAAGGCGGTGCGGACCATGTCTTCATCGGCCACGAAACCCCTGCGTCGTTCCGGACCTCCCGCCAGCGCTGACCAGGCGATCGCCACCGTGGTGTCTCTCAGCCACGACGGCCGCGGCGTGGCGCGTCTCGACGGTAAAACCGTCTTCATCGAAGGCGCGTTGCCGGGCGAACGGGTGCGCTTTCGCTACTTCAACAAATACAAGAATTACGACAGCGGCGGCCTGGTGGATATTCTCGAAGCCAGCCCCGACCGTGTCACGCCGCCGTGCCCGCACTTCGGCGTCTGCGGCGGCTGTGACCTGCAGCACTTGCGGGCCGAGCTTCAGATTCAGGCGAAACAGCGGATCGTGGCGGAACAACTGGCGCACCTGGGCAAAGTCGAACCGCAGAATTGGCTGGCCCCGATTACCGGCCCGGCCCTGGATTACCGGCGCCGCGCCCGATTAGGCGTGCGGCATGTACCCAGCCAGGGCGGGGTGGTGATCGGTTTTCGCGAGCGGCGCCGCAGCTTCATCGCCAATCTCGACACCTGTCCGGTCCTCGATCCGAAAATCGTCGCGCTGCTGCCGGCGCTGCGGGCCGTGATCGGCGCGCTGTCGCGCCCGGATCGCATTCCCCAGATCGAAGTCGCCGTGGGTGATGCAGATTTCGCCCTGGTATTCCGGCACCTGGTGCCCTTCCAGGATCGCGACCGGGAACAGTTGCGCGCCTTCGGCGAACGCCACGGCGCGCAAATTTACACGCAAAGGGGCGGCCCGGACTCGGCGCTCATCCTGTGGCCATCCGAACCGCGCGGCCTTTACTACCGGCTGCCGGAATTCGACGTCGACATCCGCTTCCAGCCCACGGATTTCGTGCAGATCAACAGCGCGGTGAATCGCGCCATGGTCAGCCAGGCGGTACGGCTGCTCGAACCAAAAAGCAACGAGCAGGTGCTTGATTTGTTCTGCGGCCTGGGCAACTTTACGTTGCCCCTGGCCCGGCACGCCGGACAGGTCCTCGGTGTCGAAGCGGACGGGGATCTGGTGCAACGGGCGCGGCAAAATGCGCAACGCCACGGCATGGCCAACGTGGAGTTCCGAAGTGCGGACCTGTACCAGGAAACGACGCCGGCGTCTTGGGGTGAATTCCGGCCCGACAAGCTGTTGCTCGATCCGCCGCGCAGCGGCGCCATGGAGGCCATCAAGGCCCTGGTCGAACCGTTGCCGTCGCGTATCGTTTACGTATCCTGCTATCCGGCCACGCTCGCGCGCGACAGCCAATATCTGGTGCATGTTTCAGGCTATCGCCTCGAGGCCGCCGGGGTCATGGACATGTTTCCGCAAACCAGCCATGTTGAAACCATGGCGCTCTTCGTCCGACCCTGAACCATGGCGACACACCCGCTCATTGAAGTGGATGTGCCCAGCCAGACCCTGGTTCTTAAGGATGGGAACGGGCGCGTGCTGATGCAGACCAAAATCTCGACCGCCCGCAACGGCGTGGGCGAGGAGAGCGGCAGCGAGAAAACCCCGCGCGGCTCCCATTATATCCGCGCCAAAATCGGCGCCGGACAACCTTCAAATACAGTATTCATTTCGCGCCGCCCGACCGGCGAGATTTATTCGCGCGAATTGCGCGCAGCCTTCCCCAACCGCGACTGGATCCTGACGCGCATCCTGTGGCTCTGCGGCCTCGAACCGGGGAAAAACCGGCTGGGAAAAGTGGACACCATGCGCAGGTATGTCTATATCCACGGTTGCCCCGACGACGACCCGATGGGCGTACCGGGGTCGCGCGGCTGCATCAAGATGCGCAACCATGAAATCATCGAACTTTTCGAGCGCGTCGCACCCGGCACGCGCGTGCTCATCCGGGGCTGACATGTCGCTCGGCCCCGTCATGCTGGACGTGGAAGGCACCGCACTGAGTCCGGCCGACCGGGAACGGTTGCTTCACCCCCTGGTCGGGGGCGTGATCCTGTTTTCCCGCAACTACGAGTCTCCCGAACAGGTCGAAGCGCTGGTGCGGGAAATCCACGGCTTGCGGGAACCGCAATTGCTGGTCGCCGTGGACCACGAGGGCGGGCGGGTGCAGCGTTTCCGCCACGGGTTCACCGAGCTGCCGGCGGTGCGGCATCTGGGTCGGGTTTATGACGAAAATCCCAAACGCGCGCGGCGCCTGGCGGAAACCAGCGGCTGGCTCATGGCCACGGAATTACGCGCCATCGGGGTGGATTTCAGCTTCGCCCCGGTGCTCGATCTTGACCGCGGCGTCAGCCAGGTCATCGGCGACCGGGCGTTCCACACCCACCCCGAAGTCGTGGCCGACCTGGCGCACGCCTACATGACCGGCATGCACCATGCCGGCATGGCTTCGACCGGCAAGCATTTCCCCGGGCACGGCGGTGTCTCCGCCGACTCACACCTGGCGCTGCCGGTGGACGAGCGCGAGCTGGCGGACATCCTGGCCGAAGACGCGCTGCCGTTCCAACGCATGATTCACTACGGGCTGGAGGCCATCATGCCGGCGCATGTGGTGTTCTCCCGCGTCGACAGCCAGCCGGCCGGCTTTTCACGCCGCTGGCTCAGGGAAATCCTGCGCGGCCAGCTCGGTTTCCAGGGCGTTATTTTCAGCGACGATCTCTCCATGGAGGGCGCCAAAGGGACGGGCGACGTGGTGGCGCGGGCCAAACTGGCCCTGGCGGCCGGTTGCGACATGGTGCTCGTCTGCAACGATTCCGCCGCCGCCGATCAGCTGCTCGCCGGCCTCGGCCAGCACGACGATCCGGTGTCGCATTTGCGGCTGGTGCGCATGCACGGGCGTCGGCATCCGGCGCGCGCGGAACTGGCGCACAACCGGGCGTATCACGACGCGGTGCGCGCGGTCACGGCGCTCGCGTGACGGCAAAAAGATATTTGATTCGGGGGAAAGATGACCCATAATAAGCGGTAAGCAACTTCATTTTTTTTCCGACGGGGGTATTAGGAATTGGATCTGTTTCGTCCGCTCAAGAAATTGAGGCTCGAGAGCTTCAACAATCTCACCAAGACGCTGAGCTTCAATATCTATGACATCTGCTACGCCCCCAGCGAGCAGGCGCAAAAGGAATACATCGCGTACATCGACGAGGCGTACAATGCCCAGCGCCTGACCGCCATCCTGACGGAGGTGTCGAGCATCATCGGCGCCAACATCCTGAACATCGCGCACCAGGACTACGACCCCCAGGGCGCGAGCGTCACCATGCTCATCTCCGAGCTGCCGATCCACGAAGAGCCGCTCAATCCGGAAGCGCCCGGTCCGTTGCCCGACGCGGCGCACAACCGCCAGAGTCGCGGCGTGCAGGCCAGCCTCGCGCTCGAAACCGAGAAACCGATGAAGGAATCCGTGGTGGCGCACCTCGACAAAAGCCACGTCACGGTGCACACCTATCCCGAGTCCCACCCGGACAACGGCATCGCCACGTTCCGCGCCGACATCGATGTGTCCACCTGCGGCAAGATTTCGCCGCTGCGCGCGTTGAACTACCTGATCCACAGCTTCGAGTCGGACATCGTGATCATCGACTACCGCGTTCGCGGCTTCACGCGCGACGTCAAGGGCACCAAGCACTACATCGATCACAAGATAAATTCGATCCAGAATTTCGTGGACAAGAACACGCTCGCGCACTATCAGGCGATGGACGTGAACGTCTACCAGGAAAACATCTTCCATACCAAGATGATGCTGAAGGACTCCAAGCTCGACAATTACCTGTTCGGCGTGCGTGAAGCGGACCTGTCCCCGCAGGACACCAGGATCGTCACGCAGCGCCTGCAGCACGAGATGGCGGAGATTTTCTACGGTACCAACATGGTGCGGGTGAGCCAACCCGGCTGAACCGGCGCGCCCGCCGCGCTTTCCTTCCAGGTTCCGTTGTCGCCGCCACGTGAAGTCCGCTAGGATGGCGGCTTTACCGTTTGTTGCATCGCACCATGCCTGAATTCAACCGCGACTGTCTCGCCTGTCCGCGTCTGGCCAGTCACCTGGCCCGCATTCGTGACATGTACCCGACTTACCATGCGCAGCCGGTGCCGCCGTTCGGCGATCCGCAGGCACGACTGCTGGTCATCGGTCTCGCGCCCGGCATGCACGGCGCCAATCGCACCGGCCGTCCGTTCACCGGCGATCATGCCGGCATCCTGTTGTACGAGACGCTGCACCGGCATGGCTTCTCGAATCATCCGACGTCGGTGTCCGCCCGGGACGGGCTGCGGCTGGCGAACTGCCGCATTACCAATGCCGTCAAATGCCTGCCGCCAGCCAACAAACCGCTGCCGGCGGAGATCGCCACCTGCAATTTGTATCTGCAGAGCGAACTCGCAAAACTTCGAACCGGTGGTGTGTTGCTCGCGCTCGGCACGGTGGCGCACGACGCCGTGCTGCGGGCGTTCAAGCTCAAGCGCAAGGAGTACCGGTTCGCGCACGGTCTTCATCATGAACTGCCGAACGGTCTGCACCTTCTCGATTCCTATCATTGCAGCCGTTACAACACGCAGACCAAGCGGCTGACCGCCGCGATGTTCGACCGCGTCCTGCGCGAGGCCAGGAAACTGCTCATGGCCTGATGCATGTCGATCGAGGACGCCAAAAGTCTGGTCAAGAAGCTTCCCGGCCAACCCGGTATCTACCGCATGCTGGGCGCTCGCGGCGAAGTGCTGTACGTCGGCAAGGCGCGCAACCTGCGCCTGCGGGTGCAGAATTATTTCCGGGACAGCGGCCTGTCGCCGCGGATCGCCTCGTTGATGCAGCAGGCGCGGGACGTGGAGATCACCGTCACGCACACCGAAAACGAGGCGCTGCTGCTCGAGAACAATATCATCAAGTCGCTGCACCCGCGCTACAACATCCTGCTGCGCGACGACAAGAGCTACCCCTATATTTTCGTTTCCGACACGCAGGAATTTCCGCGCATCGGCTTTCATCGCGGCGCGAAGCGGGAGAAGGGGCGCTATTTCGGTCCCTATCCTTCGGCCTACGCGGTGCGCGAGACCCTCAATCTGCTGCAGAAAATATTTCGCGTGCGCCAGTGCCAGGACAGTTTCTTCCGCAACCGCTCGCGTCCGTGCCTGCAATACCAGATCAGACGTTGTTCGGCGCCGTGCGTGGGCTACATCGATTCCGGGCGTTACCGGAAGGACGCGGAACAGGCGATCCTGTTTCTCGAAGGGCGCAGCCAAAGTGCCATCGACGACAGCATCCGGCGCATGGAACAGGCCTCGGAGAAGCAGGATTACGAGACCGCCGTCGTGCATCGCGACCGCATCGCGGCGCTCAAGCGCATCCAGGAAAAACAGTACATCACCGGCGCCGGCGGGGATGCCGACGTGCTCGCCTGCGCGGCCGCGCCGGAGGCGGCCTGTGTGGTGGTGACCTTCATCCGCGGCGGACGTAATCTCGGCAACAAAACGTTCTTCCCCAAGCCCGGGGCGGAAACCGAGCCGGGCGAAATTCTTTCCGCCTTTCTGCCGCAATATTACCTGTCGGCCACCGGCGCCGGGGCTCGCACGGTTCCGGCGCGGATCTATCTCGATCAGCCGCTCGCGGACAAGGCGCTGCTCGAGCGCGCCTTCACCCAGCTGGCGGGGAAAAAGGTGAGCATCGCCGTCGCGGCGCGCGGCACGCCGCGCCAATGGGTGCAGATGGCCCGGCTCAACGCGACCGAAGCGCTGCGCCGGGAACTGGCCGGCAAGATCGACATGCGCCGGCGCTTCGAAGCGCTGCGCGATGCGCTCGGGTTGGAGGCGGTGCCGGAGCGGGTCGAATGTTTCGACATCAGCCACACCATGGGTGAGGCAACCGTCGCTTCCTGCGTGGTCTTCGATATCAACGGCCCGGTGAAGTCCGATTACCGCCGTTTCAACATCGAGGGCATCGAGCGCGGCGATGATTATGGTGCCATGACGCAGGCGCTCACGCGGCGCTACCGGCGCGTGAAGGAGGCGATGGGCGAGTCGGAGATTTCCCGTACGTCCGGTGGACCATCCGGCCAGCGAACCGCTGGACAGGGGGGTCCAGGCGGGGAGTTAACGGAGTCATTGGAATCACGGCAGGGACGCCTGGCACCAAGCTTACCAGACCTGATTCTGATCGACGGCGGCAAGGGGCAACTGTCCGCCGCCGAAGGCGTGTTGCAGGAGCTGCAGATCGAAGGAATCAGGCTGGTGGCGGTGGCCAAGGGACGCGAACGCAAACCGGGCAAGGAACAGCTTTTCTTGTCCGGATCGAAGCGGCCCACTATACTGCCCGCCGATTCCCACGGGCTGCACCTGATCCAGCAAATCCGGGACGAGGCGCACCGCTTCGCCATCGCCGGGCACCGCCAGCGCCGCGGGCGCGCACGCACCCATTCGCCGCTCGAGCGGATACCGGGAATTGGCGGCAAGCGTCGACAGGCGCTGCTGAAGAATTTCGGAGGGATACGGGAGGTCGCCCGCGCCGGGGTGCAGGATCTGGCGCGCGTCCCGGGCATCAGCCGCGAACTGGCGCAGAAAATCTACGACAGCTTCCACGGCGAGGAACCATAACACAAGACATGCTGCTGAATACGCCCAATGTCCTGACGCTGCTGCGGATTGCGCTGATTCCGGCGTTCATCGTCGCCTATTATCTGACCCACCCGTGGAGTCACATGATCGCCACCGGACTTTTCATCCTGGCGGCGATCACCGACTGGCTTGACGGTTACCTGGCGCGTCGGCTGGAACAGACGTCTCCCTTCGGCGCGTTCCTGGATCCGGTGGCCGACAAATTGATGGTCGCCGCGGCCTTGATCATGCTGGTGGCCGACCCGGGGGTCACCGCCCGCGTGATCGATGCGCGCCTGTTCGCGGTGGTCGTGCTCGTTATCATCGGCCGCGAAATCGCCGTTTCGGCGCTGCGCGAATGGATGTCCGAGGTCGGAAAACGCTCGCGTGTCGCGGTCTCCTTCGTCGGCAAGACCAAAACCACGGCGCAGATGCTGGCCGTCCCGTTCCTGTTGTGGCAGGAGTCGTTCTGGGGACTGCCGGTCTTTCAGATCGGGGAGGGCATGTTGTATCTCGCCGCCGGCCTGACCCTGTGGTCCATGCTCAGCTACCTCAAGGCTGCCTGGCCCAACCTGATCGCCCGCGAACCGGACTGAACCCGCGGGCGCTGTTGCCATATTTCACGCAAGTTACTCAACTGCAAGGAAAACCTGCGTTTTCAGCTTGACAGACCGATGTCGGTCCTTACAATGGCGTTTCTGTCGCGGGAATAGCTCAGTTGGTAGAGCGTAACCTTGCCAAGGTTAAGGTCGCGAGTTCGAGCCTCGTTTCCCGCTCCATATTCCTGGGAGGCGCCCTTATCGGTCCTCCCTTTTTTGTTCAGATTACGGCTGGGTAGCAGAGTGGTTATGCAGCGGCCTGCAAAGCCGTGGACGCCGGTTCGAATCCGACCCCAGCCTCCATCTTTTTTCCCAATCATTACTGTAACCGTGCGTTTCCCCTATATAATCATTGCGTCTTCCTGAAAGCCCGGGTGGCGAAATTGGTAGACGCAAGGGACTTAAGTCATTGAGCACCCAGGAGGGAAACGCCTGGCGTGAATGGAGTCAAATTCGGGGAAACCTCTGTCAGAAAGTGGCAATCCCGAGCTAAGCCTGGCGATCCTTCGTCACGGAAAGTGTAGAGACTTGACGGCTCCTGCCTACAGCGCCGCGGCGCCACGGCAAAGATAAAGTCCAGACCCCAAATGCGCCTTGGCGCGGCAGCGAAAGCTGTAGCGGGTACGAAAATCCCTTGGTGGCAACACCGTGCCGGTTCGAGTCCGGCCCCGGGCACCATAAAGATAAATATTTAATAACAAAAGCTTAACAGGTTTAACTTATCTTCTACATAAAGTACTAGTCATCAGTTTTTTGCGCTCTTGTCGGCTGATCGCCACGTCGTCTTCGGTCACTGTTAAAGCATTCTCAGCTTCCCTTATCTTTCGTTTCAGCGCAGTGGAATTCTGGCAGTCCTGCCGGTCCAATCTCTCGTTCAAAAAAATAATGTAGTGTTTGATAATTCAGATATGTATTATTGATTCATGAATGATACGACGCCTTTGCTCCCCCCGTTCTCAGAAGTGGAAGAGGGCATCTGCCGCCTGGCCAGCTGCCGGCCGGATCTTCCCAAGCAGGAAATCATCCTCACGCGACTGAACTACCACATTGCGAAGTCGCTGCGCGATGTCACCAACCAGCTGCTGAAACCTTTCGACCTGAGCTACGTGAGTTTTTCCGCGCTCATGATGCTGTTTGCGTCGCCCAACAGCGAAATCAATCCGTCCAAGCTGTGCGACGTGACCGGCGAAACCCGGACGAACATGACGCGGATTACCGACGACCTGGTCTCCCGGGGCCTGATCAAGCGCCACGCGAACACCGAGGACCGCCGCCGCATCGTGCTGGCGCTCACGCCGAAGGCGGAAAACCTGCTCAAAAAAATCCTGCCGCTCCTGTGGGAGAAACAAAAACAGATCTACTCGAAATTCAGCGCCGATGAAAAAAAGACTCTTGAAGCGCTGCTCAAGAAACAACTGGCAGCCATCGAGGAATTGAAATGAGACTGCAAGTTTCGGCCGTAATCACGAAGCGCCGGACGTGAAACGCCACGCGCGCGCAGGTTTGATCGGCGGAACGATGTTGGCTGGCGCGATGCTGGCGGGGTGCGCTGTCGGGCCCGATTTTCGCCAGCCGGAAGCGCCAGACACGAAGTCGTACACGCGCGCGGCCTTGCCGCAGGAGACCGCCGCCACACCGGGAACTGGCGGCGCGGCGCAGCGTTTCGTCTCCGAGCAGGATATACCGGCACAGTGGTGGACGCTGTTTCAATCACAGGCGCTGGATCAGTTGATCCGCCAGGCGTTGCAGGACAGTCCGACGCTGGCCGCCGCGCAGGCGACGTTGCGCCAGTCGCAGGAAAATCTGCGCGCCCAATACGGCGCGGCGCTTTCCCCGGGCGTGGATGCAAGCCTCTCCGCGACGCGCCAGCGCATTTCGGGCGCCGCGTTCGGCCCGGGCGGAAAAGCGAACCTGTTCAATCTGTATAACGCCTCGGTGAAAGTATCGTACGCGCTCGATCTGTTCGGCGGCGCACGGCGCGAGCTCGAGTCCCTGCGTTCCCAGGTTGACTATCAACAATTCCAGCTCGAGGGCGCCTACCTGACGCTGACCGCCAACATCGTGACGACGGCCGTGAAAGAAGCATCGTTGCGCGCGCAAATGCAGGCGACGCATGACATCGTGGCGCTGCAGGAAAGGCAGCTTGAGGTAGTGCAAAACCAGTTCGAACTCGGCGCGGTCGCGCGCTCCGACGTGCTCGCGCAACAGGCGCAGGTCGCCCAGACGCGGGCGACGCTGCCGCCGCTGGAAAAGGAGCTCGCCCTGACGCGCCATCAGCTCGCCGTGCTCGCCGGCAAACTGCCGAGCGAGGCAGAGCTGCCCGAGTTCGGTCTCGATGATCTGCAACTGCCGCAGGAGCTGCCGCTCAGTCTGCCGTCGTCCCTCGTGCGCCAAAGACCCGACATTCGCGCCTCGGAAGCGTTGCTGCACCAGGCGAGCGCCCAGGTCGGCGTAGCGACGGCGAATTTGTATCCACAGTTCACGCTGTCGGCCAGCTATGGCGTGGAGTCCAACAAGTCGCGCGATCTGTTCAACGGTAACGCGCCGTCCATCTGGAATCTCGGCGCAAACCTGCTGCAACCCCTGTTTCACGGCGGCGAACTCAAGCACAAGCGCCGCGCCGCAGTCGCGGCCTATGACCAGGCGGCGGCGCTGTATCGCGAAACGGTGCTGCAGGCGTTTCAGAACGTGGCCGACGCGCTGCGCGCGCTCGACACCGACGCGCGCGCTCTCAAAGCCCAGGCCGAGGCGGAAACCGCCGCGCGCGACGCGCTGGAGCTGACACGGGAACAGTTTCAGCTCGGCGCGGTGAGTTACCTGTCGCTGCTGAACGCCGAGCGCCAGCACCAGCAGGCCCGGGTCAGCCTGGCTCAGGCGCAGGCCACGCGTTACGCCGATACCGCCGCGTTGTTTCAGGCGCTGGGAGGCGGGTGGTGGAACCGCTCCGGGGCCACCGGCGCCGAGGCGACCGCCGCCACCGACAATTCACGACCGGACGACAACTCGAAAAAATCGACGGAGAAATTCTGATGGTCAAACGAATGGTAATCATGCTGCTGATCGTCGGCCTGCTGTTTGGCGGCATCTTCGGCTTTCAGGCCTTCAAGGCATACAAGATCAAGCAATTCTTCGCGACCAACAAGGCGCCGCCGGTCACCGTGACGGCGATGGCGGCCGCGTTTCAAACATGGCAACCGCAGATCAACGCCGTCGGCAGCCTGCGCGCCGTGCGTGGCGTCGATCTGGCCAGCGAGATCTCCGGCATCGTGCGTACTCTCAACTTCAAATCCGGCGACGAGGTGAAGGCCGGCCAGGTTCTGGTCCAGCTGAATGCCGATGCCGACATCGCGCTGCTGCGCTCGCTCGAAGCGGCCGCCGAGCTGGCGCGCACGACGTATGAACGCGACAAGGCGCAGTACGCCGCGCGCGCCATCAGCCAGGCAACGCTGGACGCCGCCGCCGCCGACCTCAAGAGCAAACGCGCCCAGGTCGCGCAGCAACAGGCATTGGTCGACAAGAAAACCATCACGGCACCATTTGCCGGACGGCTTGGCATCAGCACCGTCAACCCCGGACAGTATCTGAATCCGGGCGACAAGATCGTCACGCTGCAATCGCTCGATCCGGTCTTTGTCGATTTCTACCTGCCGCAGCAGCAACTCTCGAGCATTGCCATTGATCAGGCCGTCGTCGTCGCGACCGACAGTTATCCCGGACAGACGTTCAACGGCAAGATCAGCGCCATCAGTCCGAAGGTGGATCCGAGCACTCGCAACGTCCAGGTCGAGGCGACGCTCGCCAATCCCAAGCACGAGTTGTTGCCCGGGATGTACGCCTCTCTCAAGGTCGACGCCGGAGCGGCGGAGCGCTTCCTGACGCTGCCACAGACCGCGGTGACGTTCAACCCGTACGGCGAAAGCGTTTACCTGGTGGAGCCGGGCGAGAAGGGCGCCGACGGAAAACCGACGATGATCGCCAGGCAGAGTTTCATCAGCGTCGGCGAGTCGCGCGGGGACCAGATCGCCATCCTCAAGGGAATCAAGGAGGGCGACATGGTCGTCACCAGCGGGCAACTCAAGCTCAGGAACGGCAGCCCGGTGATCATCAACAATGCGGTGCAGCCCAGCAACGAGCCGGCGCCAAAACCGGTGGACGAATAACGCACAAACGCCATGCGCTTTACCGATCTCTTCATCCGTCGACCGGTGCTCGCCACCGTGGTGAGCCTGTTCATCCTGGTGCTGGGACTGCGCTCGCTCGGCGAGTTGCCGGTGCGCGAGTTTCCCGAAACCCAGAATGCCGTGGTCACGGTGACGACGACGTACACCGGCGCCGACCCGTCGTTGATCGCGGGTTTCATCACCACGCCGCTGGAAAACTCGATCGCGCAGGCGAACGGCATCGATTACCTCACTTCCTCGAGCACGCAGAGCGTCAGCATTATCACGGCGAACCTGCGCCTGAACTACGATCCGAACAAGGCCGTCACGGAGATCAACACCCGGGTCAATGCCGTGCTCAACCAGTTGCCGCAGGGCTCGCAGCAGCCGGTGATCAACCTGGCCATCGGCGAGCCGATCGACTCGATGTACATCGGCTTCTACAGCAAGGTGCTGGCGACCAACAAGATCACCGACTATCTGATCCGCGTGGTGCAGCCCAAACTGCAGACCGTGGAGGGCGTGCAGACCGCCGAGGTGCTCGGCATCCGCCAGTTCGCCCTGCGGGCGTGGCTCGATCCGCAGAAGCTGGCGGCCTATGGCCTGACCGCGAGCGACGTCAGCACCGCGCTCGTCGCCAACGATTTCATCTCCGCCATCGGACGCACCCAGGGGCAGATGGTGACGGCCAACCTCACCGCGGCCACCGGATTGCATTCGGTCGACGAGTTCCGCCAGCTGGTCATCAAGTCGCAGAACGGCGCGATCGTGCGCCTGGGCGATGTTGCCAACGTCACGCTGGGCGCGGAAAACTACGACACCGCGGTCGCCTTCGACGGCGAGAAGGCGGTGTATATAGGCATCAAGGTGGCGCCGAGCGCCAATCTTCTGACGGTCATCGACAAGGTGCGCAAGACGTTTCCGTCTGTCGAGGCGCAACTGCCGGAAGGCCTCAACGGAAAAATCGTCTACGACGCCACTAAATACGTGAACAGCTCGATCGACGAGGTGATCCGCACGCTGACCGAGTCGCTGCTGATCGTGACCGTGGTCATTTTCCTGTTTCTCGGCTCGGCGCGGTCGGTGGCCATCCCCGTGATTGCGATGCCGCTGTCGCTGATCGGCACCTTCTTCATCATGCTGGCGCTCGGTTACACGATCAACCTGCTGACGCTGCTGGCGCTGGTGCTCGCCATCGGCCTGGTAGTGGATGACGCCATCATCGTGGTGGAAAACGTGCACCGCCACATAGAGGAGGGCGTGCCGCCGCGGCAGGCGGCCATCAACGGCGCGCGCGAGCTGGCCAACCCGATCATCGCCATGACCGTGGTGCTGATCGCGGTGTACCTGCCGATCGGTTTCATGGGCGGCCTCACCGGCGCACTGTTCACCGAGTTCGCCTTCAGTCTCGTGGGCGCGGTCACGGTTTCCGCGATCGTGGCGCTGACGCTCTCACCCATGATGTGCTCGCGTTTCCTCAAGCCCCACGACAGCAGCGGCCAGCACCGGTTCGTCCAGTTCATCGACCGGCAGTTCGATCGCCTGCATCACGGCTACACGCGCCTGCTGCATGGATCGCTCAACTACCTGCCGGTGATCGGTGTTTTCGCCGCTATCATCCTGGTCAGCATCTATTTTCTGTACGCCACCGCCAAGACCGAGCTGGCGCCGCAGGAGGACCAGGGCATCATCATTTCGCTGGTAACCGCCGCCCCCAACGCCACGCTCGAGCAAACCCAGCTCAGTACGCGCCAGGTCTACAAACTGTTCGCCTCCTATCCCGAGACCGATCACGTGTTTCAGCTCGATGGCATCAACGGGCTCAATTCCGGCATCGCCGGCATGGTGTTCAAGCCCTGGGACGAACGCAAGCGCACCACGATGGAGCTGCTGCCGCAAGTGCAACAGAAACTCGGCGGGATCGCCGGCGCCCAGGCGGTGGCGTTCCTGCGACCGCCGCTTCCCGGCGGCGGCCGCGGCCTGCCGATACAGTTCATCGTCGGCACCACCGATTCTTACGAGCAATTGGACGCGGTTGCGCAAACGCTGCTGGGCAAGGCACGCGCGAGCGGCATGTTCGCGTTCGTGGACAACGACCTCAAGTTCGACAAGCCGCAGACCATTCTGGAGCTCGACCGCGACAAGATAGCGCAGATGGGGCTGACCATGCGCGACGTCGGCGGTGCGCTCGGGTCGATGCTGGGCGGTGGATACGTCAATTACTTCAGCCTCTCGGGAAGGTCTTACAAGGTCATTCCCCAGGTCATGCAGCGCGAGCGGCTCAATGCCGCGCAGCTCTATGACTATTACATCAACACTGCCAGCGGCTCATCGGTGCCGGTCGGCACTATCGCGCACCTCAAGACCACCGTGGTGCCCGAGTCGCTGAACCACTTCCAGCAGCTCAATTCGGCGACGATATCGGCGGTGCCGATGCCCGGCGTGACCCTGGGTCAGGCGCTGGATGCGCTGAAAAACCTGGCGAAGGAGGTCCTGCCGCAGGGCTACAGCATCGACTATGGCGGCCAATCGCGCCAGTATGTGCAGGAAAGCAGCGCCCTGATCGTCACGTTCTTCTTCGCCCTGATTGTCATTTTCCTGGCGCTGGCGGCGTTGTTCGAGAGCTTCCGCGATCCGGTGATCGTCCTGGTGAGCGTGCCGATGTCCATCTGCGGCGCCATGATCTTCATCAGCCTCGGCATCGGCGGCGCCACCCTCAATATCTACACCGAAGTCGGCCTGGTGACTCTGATCGGCCTGATCAGCAAGCACGGCATCCTGATCGTGCAATTCGCCAACGACCTGCAACGCGAAGGCAAGTCCAAGCGCGCGGCGGTGGAAGAAGCCGCCGGCATCCGCCTGCGCCCGATCCTGATGACGACGGCGGCCATGGTTCTGGGTGTGCTGCCGCTGGTGACCGCTTCGGGAGCCGGCGCCGTGGGACGCTTCAATATGGGCTTGGTCATCTCTACCGGCATCGCTATAGGCACGCTCTTCACCTTGTTCGTGGTGCCGGCCATGTACATGTTCCTTGCAACGGATCACACCAAACTGCGCGCGACTGAGAGGTCGCCGGACACAGCCGCCGACGAGGCCTGATTGCTGCTGTCATGCGCCGGGATCGAGCCGGACGTCTTCCGACGCGCCGCCAGGCTTCCGATACGACAACCCGGCGTGAGGCGATCGGGCGTCGTTAGGCAAGTTTCGGAAACAACTGCACCAAGCCGCCGGCGATGAACTCCACGGCCACGGCGGCCAATATCAGTCCCATGACGCGGGTCGTGACGTTAATGCCGTAACGCCCGAGTCGGTTCGCGATCGGCTCGGCCAGGGACAGCGCAACCCAGACGCCGGCGGCCACGAGCAAAGCGGCAAACACGAGAAACGCAAAATCCCATATCGTCCTTGCGTGATGGGCGTACACGATCGTCGTGCTGATCGCACCGGGTCCTGCCAAGATCGGAACGGCCAACGGCACCACCGCAATGCTTTCCCTGTCTTCCGGATCGGCGCTTTCCTCCCGCGAGTGGCGGGTCTCTCCGGGTTGTCCCTGCAACATGGCGATTGCCATCAGCAGGATCAGAATGCCGCCGCCCACGCGGAAAGACGGCACGCCGATCCCGAAAAAGCGCAACAGCGGTTCTCCCAGAAACACGCTGAGGACCAGCACGACGGCGACTGCCGTTGCCGCGATGCGAACGGTACGCTGGCGTGCAGGCGGCGATTGATCCCGCGTGAAACTGATAAATAGCGGGATAGCACCGATCGGGTTGGTAATAACGAACAGTGCGGTAATAATATGAATGTAATCGACCCACGATTTCATATTGAGATGTCAATCTCCGTCGCCGAACGCTGTCGAACACGTTCCATTCATGAAGGCGTCTACCATCTGATCCGGTCCCTGGTCACACATGATTGAATGTACCGCTACACCGATTTTGGCTCTCCAATTGGCGGCCGGATTATTCGCGGGCGGCAAGCACCCGGCACGGGACAACCGCGGCATGAGCAACAAACATGCGTTCTCTAGAGGATCCAATATACATACGCAACGGTCATGGCGAACAGCGCCCCGAGCCAGCCGGCGGCGGGAATCACCGCACGACTGCGTGCCAGCGCGAGCGCATAGCCGCACTTGAACAGATTATTGCTTCCAGAGGCGGTCAGGATTGCCCCGGCGATCTGCACCGAACTGACCTGATACTTGCCAGCCAACAGCGATAGAATGAATGGATCGATATCCGTAAGCCCGGTCAGAAACGACAGGATGTGCAGCCCTATGCTCCCGTAGTGCGAAACGATTATCTGGGTCAACGCCGCAAAAGCGGCGAACAGGACCGCGAATAACGCCGCAGTGGAAAGTTCCAGGGGGTGTTTCAGTGCCGCGGCGGGTGTGCCCTTGGGAGCTGCCGGCTGCCGCCGGTACAGGATCAGCGCCACTACGGCCGAGGCGATCGCAAACCAGAGAAACGGCGCCACCAGCCGCAGCGCCGCATCCTGGTAGCCCAGAACAAGGATCAGCAACCAGAGACGCAGATACATCATCGCGGTAGCTAGAATCATTGCCGGCGACACGGGCCGGGTGTCGCCTGTCTCCACGGACTGTCGCGCCAGCACCGCCGTCGTCGCGGTACTTGAGTACAGGCCACCGAGAATGCCGGTCAGCAGCAACCCCCGTTCCTTAAAAAAAAATGTCTGCGCCAGATAGCTGAGATAGGACACACCCGAGACAACCACCATGGCGAGCCAGACCTGATAAAACGTCACGTCGATGAAAGGTGCGATCGGCCGCTCGGGCAGTAGCGGCAGGATGACGCCAGCCATGATGAGGAATTTGGCAAAGGTCACGGTTTCGCGGCCTTGGAACGCGTCCGAGAAGCGGCGTATTCCCGGTTTTTCTCCCATCAACAGGAGCAGGATTACCACGTACAGAATGAGGAACCAGTCGGGGAACCGGACGGCGACCGGCCCAACGAAGTAAGTCAGCAACGCCATTAGCGAGCTCAGGAGAGAAAACTGAGGTTCGGCGACCCGCTTGGTGTAATAAATCAGGAGAAAACCCGCGAGAACCAGAAACCCTATGCCGTACAGCAGTCCGCGCTCATCCAGTGCGTAGAGCAGGAAACCCAGCACGCCGATGAGGGTGAAGGTGCGTGTGGTTCCGAAACCGAGATCCAGTTGGTTGGCCCGGCGATAGCTGTGAACTTCGAGTCCGATCACGAAACTCAAGGTGAGCGTAAGTCCGAACTGTATCAGCAGCGGTGGAACGACGCCTTGCTCGAACATGCCCGCCCTCCGATCTACAGCTGAGGCGCCAATAACCGCGCCTGACCCTCGCTGATCGCGCCCATGGCGCCCACGTCGCGCACGCCTTCGCGCGATACCCGCGTGACACTGTCAATCCAATCCGCAATCGCGCGGATTTCCTTTTTACTGTACACCAGATTGCGGACCGGATGCGCACGATTCCGATGTCGACCGTCGTCATGGTCCTGGGTGCGTTGCCGCCGGTGACTGCTTCGGGAGTGGGCTCAATGGAATGCTTCAATACGGGCTGGTGATTTCAACCGGGAGTTGCGGCGGCACGCTTTTCACCCTGTTAGTGGTGCCGGCCATGTACATGTTCCTGGCGACCGATTACGCCAGCTCAGGCAGCGGGACATGGTCGAGGCTCCCGAAACGGTCGCCGACGAGAGTTGATCGCGAAGGCAACTCGTCGCATCTGGCATGCCCCGGTTAAGCCCGGCCGGCTTCACACCGTTCCCTGCCTGCGCGCATCGTCCTGTCTCATCTTGTGCAAGGCTTCGGCCGTGTCGAGCATCGCCTGCTCCAGTGGTTCATGCAACAAGTCCTCTTCGGCTTGCTGGACGATCTTGAGGCGCGCCACCATTCGACGGTATCGCGTCAGGCTGAAGATGAAAAATCCGACACCCGCTGCGATAAACAGGTAGCCGCCGGTGATGTAAAACACATGCCCGAAGAATTTCACGAAGGCGAGGCCGGCGATAATCAGCGTCAGACTCGTACGGCTGTAGGCGAGGAAGGTGCGTTCGTTGGCAAGTATGGTTCGGTCGAGCGCCAGCCAATCGCGCAGAATGAGCTGATGGCGCTGGAAACTGTC
>JBLMXN010000010.1:0-6556 GCA_050257795.1 Bacteroidota bacterium | reverse complement strand
GCTGACGCACAACTACCGCGTCCACGTGCTGCACGAATATTTTTCCGCGGGATCGTGAAGCGCCGCGGCGCGTCGAGGCCGGCCACGGTAACGTGCGAACCGTGCGGCGTCCGCGGCGCGTTTCCACGTCGTCCTGGCCGTGCGTTATGCTTTTCGCGCTTCATGGACGGGAGCTGACCGGCACGCATGCCGCCGAACGCCGAACTGAAACGGTCACTGTCGCTGACGCTGATTACCCTCTACGGGCTCGGCACCATACTCGGCGCCGGCATTTACGTGCTCATCGGCAAGGTCGCGGGCCTGGCCGGGATGTACGCCCCGGTGGCGTTCGTCGTCGCCGCCGGGCTCGCCGGCCTGACCGGCCTGTCCTACGCGGAGCTTTCGGCGCGCCATCCCAAGAGCGCGGGCGAGGCGGTGTACGTGCAGGCGGGATTGCGCAGGCGGGCGCTGTCGGTTGTCGTGGGCGCGCTGGTGGTCCTGACCGGGATCGTGTCGGCGGCGACCCTCGCCAACGGCTTCGTGGGTTATCTGCACGTGTTCGTCGCCGCGCCGGCGTGGGCCGTCATCATCGCGCTGGTGCTCGGCCTCGGGGCGCTAGCCGCCTGGGGCATCAGCGAGTCCGTCATCGCCGCCTCGCTGATTACGTTGATCGAGGTCGGCGGCCTCTTGCTCGTGCTCGGTGTCGCCGGGGGCGATCTCGCCGATCTGCCCGCGCGGCTGCCGGAGCTCGTCCCGCCGCCGGATGCCGGCATTTGGCAGGGCATACTCCTCGGCGCGTTCATCGCGTTTTACGCCTTCATCGGTTTCGAGGACATGGTCAACGTCGCCGAGGAGGTGAAAAACCCGACGCGCGTCCTGCCGCTCGCGATCTTGATCGCGATCACCGTTTCCACGGCGCTGTATCTGACGGTGGCGCTGGTTTCGGTGCTGGCGCTGGCGCCGGCGGAGCTGGCCGGCAGCGACGCGCCGCTGGCGCTGATCTATCAGCGCGCGACCGGCTCCGCGCCGACCCTGATCGGCGTCGTCAGCCTGTTCGCCGTGATCAACGGCGCGCTCATCCAGATCGTCAAGTCCGCGCGCGTGCTGTACGGCATGAGCCGCGAAGGCTGGATGCACGGCGCCTTCGGCGTCGTCAATCCGCGGACGCAGACGCCGCTGTTGGCCACGGCGGTCGTGACGGCGGCGGTGCTCGCGCTGGCGCTGTGGCTGCCGCTGGTGACGCTCGCCAAGGCCACGAGTTTCATCGTCCTGATCGTGTTCGCGCTGATCAACCTGGCGCTGGTGCGCATCAAGCGGCGCGACCCGCACCCGGCCGGCGTGCGGATTTTCCCGCTGTGGGTTCCGCTGGGAGGGTTTCTGTTCAGTGGCGGTTTTGTTCTGTTTGAGCTGGCGCAGTTATTCCGGAGATGAATACCGGCCGCGGCGCCGGTCAGGACGCCGGCGCGTAGCGTTCGCGCAGGATGTTTTTCTGCACCTTGCCCATGGTGTTGCGCGGCAGCTCCGGCACGAAGAACACCCGCTTCGGCACCTTGAAGCCGGCGATGCGTTCCTTGAGCGCCGCGATCACGCCGGCCTCGGTCAGGTTGGAACAGCCGGGCTTGCACACGATGACGGCGGTCACGGCTTCGCCGAAATCCGGATGCGGCACGCCGATCACCGCCGATTCCAGCACGCCGTCGATCTTGTCGAGGTAGATTTCGATCTCCTTCGGGTAGATGTTGAGGCCGCCCGAGATGATCAGATCCTTGGCGCGCCCGACGATCGAGATATAACCATCGGCGTCCATGCGCGCCAGGTCGCCGGTGCGGAAGTAACCGTCGGCGCTGAAGTCCTCGGCGGTTTTCTCCGGCAGGCGCCAATAGCCTTTGAACACATTGTCGCCCTTGACCAGCAGCTGCCCGACCTCGCCGGCGGGAAGTTCCGCGCCCTTGTCGTTGACGATGCGCACGCTCACGCCCGGCAGCGGCGTGCCCACCGTGCCCGGCTTGCGCGTCCCGTCGAGCGGGTTGGAGGTGTTCATGCCGGTCTCGGTCATGCCGTAGCGCTCGAGAATGGTGTGACCGGTGCGCTCCCGGAACTCGTGGAAGGTCTGCGGCAGCAGCGGCGCCGAGCCGCAGGTGAACAGGCGCATGTGGCGGCACGACTCCTTGGTGAATGCCGGTTCGGCCAGCAGGCGCGTGTAATAAGTCGGCACGCCCATGAACACGGTTGCCTGCGGCAACCGGCGCGCGACTTCGGCGGCGTCGAACTTCGGCAGAAAAATCATCTTGCTGCCGTTCAGCAAGGCGCCGTGACAGGCGACGAACAGGCCGTGGATGTGGAAGGTCGGCAGCGCGTGCAGCAGCACGTCGCCGTCGCGCCAGCCCCAGGCCCGGTGCAGCGCGAGTCCGTTGGCGGCGAGGTTGCGGTGCGTGAGCATGGCGCCCTTGGAACGGCCGGTGGTGCCGGAGGTATACAGGATCACCGCGGTGTCGTCTCTCGCGACCGGATGAATATCGTGCGTGACCCGCGTTCCGGCGGCGGCGTCCACCAGCGTGCCCTGGCCGTTCAAGTCGAGCGTTAAGACATGATTGACGCCGCGTGGCGCCGCGGCCGTCCGCGTTGTGTCGAGCAGCGCCGGCGTGCACACGAAGCAACGCGGTTCGGCGTCATCGACGAAGTATTCGATCTCGGCCTGGCGGTAGGCGGGGTTGAGCGGAACGTAGATCATGCCCGCGCGCAGGCAGGCGAGATACAAGAACAATGCCTGTGGCGATTTTTCCACCTGGACCGCGACCCGGTCGCCCGGCGCGACCCCGAGGCCGGTCAGGAAACTGGCATAACGGGCGCTTTCCGTCTCCAGATCCAGGTAGCTGAAACAGCGGCCATCCGGCATCTCGATGCAGGGCGAGCGCCGGTCGTCCGGGAAGCGCGCGGCAAACAGCGAGTAGATATTTTCGTTCATGGTAATCGAATCCGCTTGACTGGCCTCGGTACGCTAACAATAATCCATGCCATCCGTCACCAAATAATAACCCGATTCGCATCGCGGCAAACGCTCGATACCGAAGCCGCTGCCGTTGATAACGTGCCGTGTCGCTGACATCTTCGGTCCGTTCGCGGGCCGGGGCCGTTTATTCAAATCTAGCCAAGGAGGTTGGTCATGAAAATAAAATTACCGCTACTTGCCCTGACAATGCTGATCGCCGGACCGCTGCTGTCCGGCGTGCCGTCGACGGCGTCGGCGGCCGACGCCAAGGTGATCAAGATCTCGCACCAGTTCCCCGGCGGCACCATCGACAAGGGCGACTTCCGCGACCGCCTGGTGCGCATGTTCGCCCGGGATGTCGAGAAACGCACCAACGGGCAGCTCAAGTTCGAGATTTATCCGGGCGGTTCGCTGGTCAAGGCGACACAACAGCTCGATGCGCTCTCGACCGGCGCCCTCGACATGACGCTCTATCCGCTGGCGTATTCAGGCGGCAAGATCCCGGAGGTCAATATCACTCTGATGCCGGCGCTGATTACCAGTTACGAAGAAGGCGCTCACTGGAAGACTGCGCCGATCGGAAAGGAGCTGTCGCGCATCCTCGACGAACACAACGTCAAGATCATCACCTGGATCTGGCAGGCCGGCGGCGTCGCTTCGCGCGACCGGCCGATCATCGTGCCGGATGACACGAAGGGATTGAAAGTACGCGGTGCAGGCAAGTCAATGGACCAGTTACTCGAGGCTGCCGGCGGCGCCATCTCCAATGTGCCATCCAACGAAACCTACAGCGCCATGCAGTCCGGCGTGCTCGACGGCGTGTGGACCTCGAGCGGCTCGCTCATCAGCTTCCGCCTGTACGAGCTGTGCAAGGATGTGACCACGGCGCGCAATCACACCTTCTGGTACATGTTCGAGCCGCTGCTAATGTCCAAGTCGACCTACAATTCGCTGACCCCGGCGCAGCAGAAGATCGTCATGGAAGTCGGCGCCTCGCTCGAGAACTTCGCCATCGCGGCCGCCAAGCAGGACGACAAGGATCTGGCCGAGGTTTATGCCAAGGCCGGCGCGAAAGTGCACGACATGGACGAAAAGACCTTCCTGATGTGGCGCGACCTTGCCAAGAAGAGCGCCTGGAAGAATTTCGAGGACAACGTCAAGAACGGCAAGAAGCTGATGGAAATGGCGGAAGCGGTCAAGTAATCCGTCCGATGGCCCCCTGTCGCGTGACAGGGGGCCGACGGGGAAGCAACTCATGCGCAAGGCCTGGAGTGGGTTCGCCGGCGCTGTCCAACGGCTCAACGATTTCTGCGGTTATGTGGCGGCGCTCCTCATCATCGTCTCCACCGTGGCAATCTCCTACGAGGTAGTGTGGCGTTACGTTTTCCGCCACCCGCACGACTGGAACCTCGAGTTCAATATCTTCATTCTCGTCGCCGCGACCTTTCTGGCGGCGGCGCACACTCAGATGAAACGCGGCCACGTCGGCATCGAAGTGCTCGACCAGACGCTGTCGCCGCGCTGGAACCGCTGGCGCCGGCTGGTGAGCGACATTTTATCGCTGCTGTTTTGTGCCTTTCTCACGGTGTATATCTGGAAATACTTCTTCGAGGCGTGGCAGGGCGACTGGGTCACCGAATCCACCTGGGGGCCGAAGGTGTGGATTCCGTATTCCTTCATGGGGTTCGGGATGACCATGCTGTGCCTGCAGTTCGTGGTCCAGATCGGCGATGATCTGTTGCGCCCGTCGCTGAAAATCGAACACGACGTGGTGGGGGATTAGCGTGGGCGTGCTCGAAATCGGCCTGCTCTACGTCGGCGCGGCGTTTCTGCTGTTTTTCAGCGGCATGCCGATCGCCTTCGCCCTCGGCAGCGTGGCGCTGCTGTTCATGTTCATCTTCATGCCGTTCGCCAATATCGAGATGATTGCGCAGACGTTCTACGGCGAGCTCAACAATTTCACGCTACTCGCGATCCCGCTGTTCATTCTGATGGGCGCGGCCATCGGCAAGACCCGCGCCTCCGTCGACCTGTACGAATCCACGCACCGCTGGCTATACCGGCTGCCGGGCGGACTCGGGGTGGCGAACGTCGCCGGCTGCGCCATCTTTGCCGCCATGTGCGGCTCTAGCCCCGCGACCTGCGCCGCCATCGGCGGCATGGGCATCCCGGCGATGCGCCAGCGCGGCTACTCGCCGGAACTGGCCGCGGGCCTGGTCGCCGCCGGTGGCACGCTCGGCATCCTGATCCCGCCGAGCATCACGCTGATCATCTACGGCATCATCACCGAGCAATCCATCGGCCGCCTGTTCATCGCCGGCATCGTGCCGGGCATCATGCTCGCGGCGTTTTTCGCGCTGTGGGTGATCTACGCCAGCGTGCGCCAGAAGCGCCGCGTGCTGGCCGCCCTGAATCCGGCACAGGCGGCACATCTGCCACCCGAGGAAAAGTTCAGCTGGCGTCAGCGTTTCGAAACCATTCCGCGACTCGCGCCGTTCGTCCTGCTCATTGCCCTGGTGATGGTGGCGCTGTACGGCGGCTGGGCCACGCCGTCCGAAGTCGCCGGCGTCGGCGCGCTCGGCTCGCTGATCATGGTGGTGCTGGTGTACCGGGTTTATCGCTGGAGCGAGATCAAGGACATCCTGTCGGGCGCCGCGCGCGAGAGCTGCATGATCATGATGATCATCGGCACCGCCTTCCTGTTCACCTACGTGATGAGCTATCTGCACATCACCCAGAGCGCCACCGAGTGGCTGGTGCACCTGCCGCTGTCGAAGTGGGAGTACCTGTTCTGGGTGAACGTGCTGCTGGTGGTGCTGGGGTTTTTCCTGCCGCCGGTGGCGATCATCCTGATGGTCACGCCGGTGATCATGCCGGGCCTGCAGGCGCACGGTTTCGACCTGGTGTGGTACGGCGTCATCATGACCATTCTTATGGAGATGGGGCTGATTCATCCGCCGGTGGGGCTGAACCTGTTCGTCATCAACGGCATCGCTCCCGACATCAGCTTCAAGCAGATCGTCTACGGCGTGATGCCGTTCATCGTCATCATGCTGCTCTCGATCGTGCTGCTGGCGGTGTTCCCCGAAATCGTCATGTGGCTGCCCGATCACATGTACGGCGGCCGCTGAATGACCCCCGACGCGCCCCGCGCTACACTTTCCCGGCCCATCCTGCGGACTGACCTGTTTTGCAACTCCTGAACCTCATCCTCATGGGCGGACTGGCCGGAGTCATGGCCGGCCTGCTTGGCATCGGCGGCGGCGCATTGATCGTGCCGGTGCTGGCGATCGTCTTCGAAGGCCAGGGTGTGCACCCCGAGATCATCATGCAGCTCGCGCTCGGCACCTCGCTCGCGACCATCGTCTTTACCGCCGTGTCCTCGGTCATGGCGCATCATCGCCGCGGCGCAGTCGACTGGTCGATCTTCCGGCGGATCGCGCCCGGTATCGTCGCGGGCGCGCTCGTCGGCAGCGCCATCGCCGAGGCGCTCGCCAACCGCACGCTGCGCATCCTGTTCGTGATCTTCATGTTCGGCGTGGCGGCGCAGATGGCGCGCGGCACCATGACCGTCTCGCCGCACGCCCG
>JBLMXN010000009.1:0-5612 GCA_050257795.1 Bacteroidota bacterium | reverse complement strand
CTGGGCGGCATCGACGGGCTGCTGCACATCACCGACCTCGCGTGGCGCCGCGTGAAGCATCCGACCGAGGTGCTCTCCGTGGGCGACGAGGTCACCGCGAAGATCCTCAAGTTCGACGCGGAGAAGAACCGCGTCTCGCTGGGCCTGAAGCAGCTGGGCGAGGATCCGTGGGTGGGCCTGTCGCGCCGCTATCCGCCGGGCACGCGCCTGTTCGGCAAGGTCACCAACATCACCGACTACGGCGCGTTCGTCGACCTGGGCGGCATCGACGGCCTGCTGCACATCACCTATCTCGCCTGGCGCCGCGTGAAGCACCCGTCGGAAGTCCTGGCGGTCGGCGACGAGATCGAGGCCAAGGTGCTGCGCTACGATCGCGAACGCAACCGCGTCTCGCTCGGCCTCAAGCAGCTCGGCGACGACCCCTGGGTCGACATCCAGCGCCGCTATCCGGAAGGCACGCGCCTGTTCGGCAAGGTCACCAACATCACCGATTACGGCGCGTTCGTCGAGATCGAGCCGGGCGTCGAAGGCCTGGTGCACGTTTCCGAGATGGACTGGACCAACAAGAACATCCATCCCACCAAGGTGGTGCAGCTGGGCGACGAGGTCGAGGTCATGATCCTCGACATCGACACCGAGCGCCGCCGCATCTCGCTTGGCATGAAGCAATGCCAGCCGAATCCGTGGGAGGAGTTCGCCGCCAACCACAACAAGAACGACAAGATCCACGGCAAGATCAAGTCGATCACCGATTTCGGCATCTTCGTCGGGCTCGAGGGCGGCATCGACGGCCTGATCCACCTGTCCGATCTTTCCTGGGCCATGCCCGGCGAAGAGGCGGTGCGCAATTACAAGAAGGGCGACGAGATCGAGGCCATGATCCTCGCGGTCGACCCCGAGCGCGAGCGTATCTCGCTCGGCGTCAAGCAGCTCGAGGGCGATCCGTTTGCGAACTACGTCACCGCCAACGGCAAGGGCTCGATCGTCAAGGGCACCGTGACCAGCGTCGAGGCCAAGGGCGCGGTCATCAAGCTGGCGGACGACATCGAAGGCTATCTGCGCGCCTCCGAGATCGCGCGCGACCGCGTCGAGGACGCGCGCTCGGTCCTGAAGGAAGGCGACAGCGTGGAAGCCAAGATCACGACCATCGACCGCAAGAACCGCAAGATCTCCCTGTCGATCCGGGCCAAGGACATGGAAGAGGAAAACGAGGCGGTCCAGGAATACTCGCGCAAGGGCAGCGTGGCAACCTCGTCGCTGGGCGAGAAGCTCAAGGAAAAACTCGGCGGGCACGACGGTTCCGATTCGTAAATCCGCCTTGGCGGGCGCGGTAAATCCCGTATCGCGCCCGCCGGACGGCGGTTTCCGGGGGGTTGAAATGTTTTTCACAAACCGGCCGAAACTGCTTGAAATCTTTCTACTTATTTTCTATAGGTAGAGGAGTATGACAAAATCAGAACTGATCAGTCTGCTGGCGGCCAAGCAGCCGCAACTGGACTACCGGGACGTGGAGCTGGCGGTCAAGGAGCTGCTGGAGCAGATGTCCGCCGCCCTGTCCTCCGGCAACCGTATCGAGGTCCGCGGTTTCGGAAGCTTTTCGCTGCACTACCGGCCGCCGCGCACCGGCCGCAACCCCAAGACCGGGGCGGCGGTGCAGGTGCCGGACAAGTTCGTTCCGCACTTCAAACCCGGGAAAGAGCTGAGGGAGCGCGTCAACAACGGAACCGAGTAAGCATGGCCTGCGCCATGCGCGGCGTTCGAAACGGCATGTGGGCGACCCATGTCGTTTTTTTATGGCCAAAAATAAGACAAACTGACCACGTTGCGCCGGCGCGGATGCAGCGCCGGCCATCCAAGGAGGCCCCATGAAGCGCATCATCTATACCGTTCTCGCGATTATCGTGCTGCTGGCCGGCATGGCGTTCGCCATCCAGAATCGGCAGATAGTTGAGGTCAGTTATTATTTCGGCCTGAAGTGGAGCGGTCCGCTGTCGCTGGTGCTGCTGATCACGTTCGTCATCGGCTCGGCCGCGGGCTATCTCGCCAGCCTGCGCATGGTAGTGCGGATGCAACGGCAGCTGGTGCAGGCGCGCAAGGAAGTGCGCCAGATCGAACAGGAAGTCATCAATCTGAGATCGCTCCCTATCAAAGATGTCATTTAAGTCCGAACAATATGACTATGATCTTGAACCGCCAAGACGCCACAATTTTGCCAGGAGCAAAATTGGGCGCGCTTCAGCGCGCCCCGAAAGGGTGCGCGCCAGGGATGGCGCGCATCAAGGTCGCCCAGAAGAACTTTTTGCCAGAGCTGAAAACTTGGCGGCTTGGCGGTTAACTTCCTTGTTAAGGGTTCCTGGGGATGTTCTTTAGCGCCACCGACCTGCTATGGCTGCTGTTGCCGCTGGCCGCCGCTTCCGGCTGGCTCGCCGCCCGCTTCGAGTACAAGCGCCAGGCGCGGCAATCGCTCGATCTGCCCTCGGCGTACTTCAAGGGCCTCAACTTCCTGCTGAACGAGCAACCGGACAAGGCCATCGAGATCTTCATCCGCGTGCTCGAGGTCAACTCGGATACGGTTGAAACGCATCTCGCCCTGGGCAACCTGTTCCGGCGCCGCGGCGAAGTCGAGCGCGCCATCCGCATCCACCAGAACCTGATCGCCCGTCCCACGCTGGACAAGGAACAGCGCAGCCAGGCGCTGATGGAACTGGGTCAGGATTACCTCAAGGCTGGACTGTTTGACCGCGCGGAAAATCTTTTTCTCGAGTTGGCGGAGATCCGCGCGCACAGCGAACAGGCGCTGAAACTGCTGCTGCACATCTACCAGCAGGAAAAAGAGTGGGAGAAGGCGATTTCCGTCACGCGCCGGCTGGCGCGCGTATCCGGCAAAAGCCGCAGCGACATGGTGGCGCATTTTTACTGTGAGCTCGCGGAGCAGGCTTATGCGCGCAAGAACTATTCCGCGGCGCGCGAGCATCTGAAGCAGGCGCTCGCCGCCGACGACAAGTGCGTGCGCGCCAGCATTCTGCTCGGAGACGTCGAGGCGCAGGAAGGCCGGTACCGCCAGGCGATCGAAAACTGGCGCCACATCGAAGAGCAGGATATTCATTATCTCGGCGAGGTTGCCAGCCGCATCGCCGAGGGTTTCCGGCATCTCGAGGACGAGCAGGGCCTCTACGAGTATTTTCAGATGTCCCTGAAGCGTCACGGCGGCGTTTCGCTGGCGCTGGTCTTTGCCGACGTCATCGCCAACCGCGAAGGCGTGGACGCGGCGGAAAAATTCATCGTCGAGTGGCTGCGGCGCGCGCCCAACGTGCATGGCCTCAACAAACTGCTGGAGCTGAATCTGATCAAGGCCAGGGATTCGGCGCGCACCGACCTGCTGTTGCTGAAGGGCATCATCGGGGAGCTGCGCGGACAGCATCTGGGGTACGCGTGCACGCAATGCGGTTTCCGCGGCAAATCGCTGCATTGGCTGTGCCCCGGCTGCAACCGCTGGAACACCATCAAGCCGGTGCAGGAGCACGAATGAGCGGTCCGCGCGTCATTGTCGCCCTCGATTTTCCCGACGCCGCGGGCGCCCTGGCCTTCGCCGCGCGGGTGACGCCGGCGCAATGCCGCCTCAAGATCGGCCTGGAGCTTTTCACCGCGGCCGGGCCGGCGGTGGTGTCCAATCTGGTCGCGCGCGGCTTCGACGTGTTTCTCGATCTCAAGTATCACGACATCCCGACCACCGTCGCCCGCGCCTGCGCCCAGGCGGCGAGCCTGGGGGTATGGATGCTGAACGTGCACGCCCTCGGCGGCTTGAAGATGATGCAGGCGGCGCGCCAGGCAATCGAGGGCGCAACGCATCGCCCGCTGCTTATCGGCGTGACGCTCCTGACCAGCCACAGCGATGACGACATGAACGACATCGGGCTGGCGCGCGGCACGGCGTTGCACGTCGAGCGTCTGGCGGGACTGGCGCGCACCGCCGATCTGGACGGCGTGGTCTGCTCGCCGCTCGAGGCGGCCATGTTGCGCCAGCGTTTCGGGCGCGATTTTGTCCTGGTTACGCCAGGGGTGCGCCCGGCGGGCGGTGCCGCGGACGACCAGAGCCGCACGCGCACGCCGGCCGAGGCAGTCGCGGAGGGCGCGGACTATCTGGTGGTCGGCCGGCCGATCACGCGGGCGCCGGACCCGATGGCGGCGCTGGAGGCGATCAACCGTGAAATCCAGGTGCACTGAACCGCCGGTGGCGCATCGACAGCGACGGAAAATGCCCGGATAATATCGACCCCATTACGGCCGGCGCATGCCGGCCGGTGCGTGTCGACCAGGACAATAACGAACGTGTTACAGCAGCTTCTGGAGAAAATCACCCGTGCCCGCGTGCTCGTCGTGGGCGATGTCATGCTCGACCGTTACTGGTACGGCGACGTCGAGCGCATCTCTCCCGAGGCGCCCGTACCCGTGGTGGCCGTCAAGGAGGCGAAAGATCTCCCGGGCGGGGCCGCCAACGTGGCGCGCAGCGTGCGCGCCCTCGGGGCGCAGTGCGCGATCCTGTCCATTAGCGGCGATGATCGCGAGGCCGACAGCCTCGAACGCCTGCTCGGCGACGACGGCATCCGCTGCCGCCTTTATCGCGACCGGCTGCTCAACACCACCCTGAAGCTGCGCGTCATCTCCCGGCATCTGCACCAGCAAATGCTGCGCATCGATTTCGATTCGCCGGTGAGCAAGGACGCGCGCGTGCAGCTGCTCGACGACTACCTCAAACATCTGTCCGAGCACGATGCCGTGATCGTTTCCGACTACGGCAAGGGCGGCTTGGGTTACATCCAGGAAATGATCCAGGCCGCGCGCGCGGCGTCGCGCCCGGTGGTGGTGGACCCCAAGGGCGACGACTACAGCGGCTACCGCGGCGCCAGCCTGATCACGCCGAACCGCAAGGAGTTCGAACAGGTCGCCGGCCGTTTCCGCGACAACGCCGAGCTCGAGCGCAAGGCGGCGCGCATGGCTGAAGAACTCGATCTCGAGGGCGTGCTGGTCACGCGCGGCGAGGACGGCATGAGCCTGATCGAACGCGACGGTCGCGTGCTGCACATCAAGGCGCGGGCGCGCGAGGTATTCGACGTCACCGGCGCCGGCGACACCGTGATCGCGGCGATCGGCTGCGCCTGGGCCGTGGGCGGCGAGCTCGCCGACGCGCTGAGCCTGGCCAACATCGCCGCCGGCATCGTGGTCGGCAAGCTCGGCGCCGCCACCGCGAGCCCGGCGGAGATCATCCACGAGCTGTCGTTGCGGGAGGCATGATGTACGTCGTCACCGGCGGTGCGGGTTTCATCGGCGCGAACATCGTCAAGGCGTTGAACGACCGCGGCGTGCGCGACATTCTCGTCGTCGACAACCTCGAGAAGGCGGACAAGTTCAAAAATCTCACGGACTGCGAGATCACCGATTACCTCGACAAGCGCGAGTTCCTGGCGCGCCTGCTGGACGGCGAGTTCAGGAAGTTCAAGGCGGTGTTTCATGAAGGCGCCTGTTCCGACACCATGGAACACAACGGGCACTACATGATGAGCAACAACTACGAGTACTCCAAGGTTCTGCTGCATTTCTGCCAGCAAAAGCGC
>JBLMXN010000008.1:0-18896 GCA_050257795.1 Bacteroidota bacterium | reverse complement strand
CCTCGCGGATGCGGATGTCGAGCGGCAGCGCGCCGAGGAAATCCACGTCGTACTGCTCGGCCATCTTCTGGCCGCCGCCGGAGCCGAAGATGTGCTCCTCGTGCCCGCACTTGCTGCAGATATGGGTGCTCATGTTCTCGATCACGCCGAGCACGGCGATGTCGACCTTCTCGAACATCTTGAGGCCCTTGCGCGCGTCCAGCAGCGCGATGTCCTGCGGCGTGGTGACGATCACCGCGCCCGAGACCGGCACCTTCTGCGCCAGCGTCAGCTGCACGTCGCCGGTGCCCGGCGGCAGATCCACCACGAGGTAATCGAGGTCTTTCCAGTTGGTGTCCCGCAGCAGCTGCTCCAGCGCCTGCGTCACCATCGGGCCGCGCCAGATCATCGGCGTCTCCTCGTCGATGAGATAGCCGATGGACATGGACTGCAGATGGTAGCTCATGATCGGCTCGAGCGACTTGCCGTCCTTGGACTCGGGCTTCATGTTCACGCCCAGCATGCGCGGCTGGCTCGGGCCGTAGATGTCGGCGTCGAGGATACCGACGGTCGCGCCTTCCGCCGACAGCGCCAGCGCCAGGTTCACCGCCACGGTGGACTTGCCGACGCCGCCCTTGCCGGAGGCGACGGCGATGATGTTCTTCACGCCGTCGATCGGCTTCACGCCCTTCTGCACGCCGTGCGCGGTGACCTTCGAGGACACGTTGACCGCGACGTCCTTGACGCCGGCGATGGCGCCGATTTTTTCCTTGAGCTTGGCAGTGAGCGTCGGCGCGTGACCCTTGGCCGGGTAGCCCAGCTCGACGTCCACGGTCACCTTGCCGCCGTCGACGGCGATATTCTTCACCGCCTTGGCCGCGACCAGGTCCTGCTCGAGGTAGGGATCGATCACCTCTTTGAGCGCGGTTTCGACTTGCTGCTGGGAGACGTCGGCCATTTAACTCACTCCGGAATTCACTGTGTCAGGGGGCGCACATGCTACACCGCGGACCGAAAAAAGTCATGAGAGGCAGCGGCATAATGCCCGGATTTCCCTTATGATATGAGGGTTAAACTGATGTTTTGCGCCATCCGTGATAGGGTGGCGCCGATTTTATGCCCGACAAGAAACGCAAAATCCTCGTCACCAGCGCCCTGCCCTACGCCAACGGCCCGATTCACCTCGGGCACCTCGTGGAATACATCCAGACCGACATCTGGGTGCGGTTCCAGCGCATGCGCGGGCACGAGTGCTGGTACGTGTGCGCCGACGACACCCACGGCACGCCGGTGATGCTGCGCGCGCAGCAGGAGGGCGTGACGCCGGAAGCCCTGATCGCCCGCATGCGCGACGAGCATTATCGCGATTTCACCGCCTTCGGCGTGAGCTTCGACAACTATTACACCACCCATTCGGACGAGAATCGCGAATTCGTCACGGAGATCTACCGGCGCCTGTCCAAGGCCGGGCACATCAGCAAGCGCACCATCAAGCAGTCCTACGATCCGGTCAAGCACATGTTCCTGCCGGACCGCTTCATCAAGGGCACCTGCCCGCGCTGCGGCACGCCCGACCAGTACGGCGACTCGTGCGAGAACTGCGGCGCCACCTACGCGCCGACCGAGCTGAAAAACCCGGTGTCGGTGCTCTCCGGGGTGCCGCCGGTGGAGAAGGAATCGGAGCACTTCTTTTTCAAGCTCGGCGACTTCGAGGGCTTCCTGCGCTCGTGGCTGTTCCCGCGCGAGCACAAGAACGACCGCGACGTGCACGTGCAGGCCGAGGTCGCCAACAAGCTCGACGAGTGGTTCGAGTCCGGACTGAAGGACTGGGACATCTCACGCGACGCGCCCTATTTCGGTTTCGAGATCCCCGACGCGCCGGGAAAATATTTCTACGTCTGGCTCGACGCGCCGGTCGGCTACATGGCCAGCTTCAAGAACCTGTGCGCGCAGAAGGGCCTGAGCTTCGATGAATTCTGGGGCAAGGATTCCGGGACCGAGCTGTACCACTTCATCGGCAAGGACATTCTGTATTTTCACACGCTGTTCTGGCCGGCCATGCTCGAGGGCGCGGGCTTCAGGAAGCCGACGGCGGTGTTCGCGCACGGCTTCCTCACCATCAACGGCACCAAGATGTCGAAGTCGCGCGGCACCTTCATCACCGCGGCCTCGTATCTCAAGCACATCCACCCGCGCTACCTGCGGTATTACTTCGCCGCCAAGCTGAACGGGCGGGTCGAGGACATCGACCTCAATTTCGACGACTTCGTGGCGCGCATCAACAGCAACCTGGTCGGCAAGTACGTCAACATCGCCTCGCGTACCGCCGGTTTCATCACCGAGCGCTTCAACGGCAGGTTGAGCCGGGATGTGGTCAACAAGGACTTGTTGAACGAAACGCGACAAGCGGCCGGCGCGATCGCCGACTGCTACGAGAACCGCGACTACGCCGAGGCGGTGCGCCTGATCATGGGTCTGGCGGACAAGGCCAACGCCTTCGTCGACGACCGCAAGCCGTGGCTGATGGCGAAGGACCCGGCGCAGAACGAGCACCTGCAGCAGGTGTGCAGCAGCAGCCTCAACCTGTTCCGCCTGCTGACGCTTTACCTCAAGCCGATTCTGCCGAAGCTCGCGGAAGACGTGGAGGCATTCCTTAATATACCGCCACTCACCTGGGCGGATGCGGACGGTCTGCTGACCGATCACGCCATCCGCCCGTACCAGCACCTGCTCACGCGCGTGGACCCGAAGAGCATCCCTGCGCTGCTCGATGACGCCCAGAAGGACATGAAGACCATGGCTGAAAAAACTTCCGAAACCCTCGCCGACACCAGCGACCTCGCGCGCCATCCGCTCCTGCCCGAGATCAGCTACGACGATTTCGCCAAGATCGACCTGCGCATCGCGCGCATCATCAAGGCGGCGCACGTCGAAGGCGCGGACAAGCTGCTGCAACTGACGGTGGATCTCGGCGGTATCACGCGCACCGTGTTCGCCGGCATCAAGGAGGCCTACAAGCCGGAAGACCTCGAAGGCCGCCTGACGGTCGTGGTCGCCAACCTCGCGCCGCGCAAGATGAAATTCGGCAACTCTGAAGGCATGGTGCTGGCCGCCGGACCCGGCAAGAAAGACCTCTGGATACTTTCCCCCGATACCGGCGCCCAGCCGGGGATGCGGGTCAAATAACCGCGCGCCAATCCGGTGCGCGGGTTTTGTAGCCCGGAAGCAGGGCCGCAAGTCCCTGAATCCGGGGTAAACCCGGCAAAACCCTGGATTTGCGGAGTCCATCCCTGGACTCCGCCCTACGGGCCAGCCTGCGGCTGTCCAAAATCGCTCCCAGCGATTTTGTCGCTGCGCTCCATCCGGGCTACTCTTTCAGGATTTCCGTGGTCCTCAGAGTGCCGCCGGTTACATAAAATATTCGGGCATCTGGCTAGGATGGCGCGGTTTCTTTAGAATGCGCGCCCGATACGAAGTACGCCGTCTAAACTTGCCGTAGAAGCCAACGGAAAACGGCAAGAGTCGCAGACCGATTCACAACAATTGAAAGGTCGCAAGGAAGCGGGGTGCAGGAAACTGCACCCCGCTTTGTTTTGCCCGCAATATGCAGGGGATTTTTTACCGGTAATCGCGCGCCGGGCAGGGCATGGAGCACTCACGAAAGAAGTCTGATCCAGCTACAAGAGGTTGAGTTATGCGTTTCACGAAAATAGGCAGGTTCCTGATTCTGACCGGCGCCGTCATTGGCGCCCTTTCCAGCCAGGCGGCAGGGGCATCCACGGTGTGGCCGTCCGATCTGATCGTCACCGAACCGGGCATGGTGCTGATGGTCGACGGCACGGACCGCAACAACAGCGTCAAGCTCCGGATCCGGCTCGCCACGCCGGACCGCGCGGCGTTCGACTTCGGCTTCATGAACAATGACAGCTTTGTTTCCCTCACCCGCCGCGGACACACGCACGGCAACTATGCGTTCACCGGCGGGTCACTGGTTGACTTCACGCTGCGCAACTGGGGCACTGACCACCAGTTCGGCACTGCCGATGACCTGCTCTATCGCCTGTCCGACAGCGCCGGTTACGCCAACCAGGATTATTTCGCGCCGATCCCGGCGTCCAAATCGCGCCATCCCGTGGTCAGCGATTCTTACTTTCATGGCCTGCGTCTCGATTGGGATCTGAACCGCGACGGCGTTGCCGACGTGCGCACGTGGATTGGCACGCGCGGCGGCAAATACGACGGCATGATGCCGGCGCCGATGGCGGTGCCGCTGCCGGCGGCGGCGTGGCTGTTCGGTTCCGGTCTGCTGGCGTTGGGTGCGACATTACGCCGCACGCGGCAAGCTTGATGCACGTCAATCGAACCCGCCCGACATCCCGGTATCGTTGCCACCTTGGACAACGATACCGAGGTGTCGCATGAAATTCCTTTCCGTTTGTTTTTTCACCGGCGCGCTGCTGGCCGCTCCGGCCTGGAGCGACGACAACGCCGCGCGCGTCGAGGCCAGCCGCAATGCCGTCAAGGAACTGCAGGGCACGCTGGTCACCGAGCTGCAGGCGGCGATGAAAGCCGGCGGGCCGGTCAACGCCATCGGAGTTTGCAACAAGCGAGCTTCAGCCATCGCCGCGGATATTTCCCGGAAACACGGGTGGAAAATCGGCCGCACCAGCCTTAAATACCGCAACCCGAAAAACGCGCCGGATGCCTGGGAAACTAAGGTGCTGCAGGACTTCGAGAAGCGCAAGGCCGCCGGCGAGGACCCGGCGAAGCTCGAGCATTACGCGGTCGTCGAGCAGGACGGCAAACCGGTGTTCCGCTACATGAAGGCGCTGCCGATTCCGGAAGGCGCGCCGTGTCTCGCCTGCCACGGGGAGAAACTCGATCCGGCCGTCGCCGCCAAGCTCAAGGAGCTGTACCCGAAGGATCAGGCGACCGGCTTCAAGACCGGCGACCTGCGCGGCGCCGTCACCATCACCCAACCGCTGTAAGATCCGCCGATCTTATTCATCCCCGGCTCAGTACAGGCCGGGGATGAATTTCTTCACGCGCCGTGCGTAGTCGGCGTACTCCGGATACTTCTCGCGCAGCCAGATTTCCTCGCGCCGCGCCTTGCGGTCGATGAAAACGGCGAGCGCCAGCGTGCACAACGCGCCGTAAGCGCTCAGCCACCACAGCGCCCAGCCGACCCCGCCCAGCAGCACGCCGGAATAAATCGGGTGGCGCATGTAACGGTATGCGCCCTGCCGATGCAGCGTCGCGCCATCGAGCGGCCGCGGGTATGGTGTCAGGGCGTCACCGAGACTCAGGAACCCCCACGCGATCAGCGCCAATCCGAACAGGGTCAGTGCTAGCCCCACTCCCTGCACCGGCGTCGCCGGCACCAGATACCCTGCGCCCGATTTCAACGGCACGATGAACGCCAGCAACATGAACAGCCCCTGTCCCAATAGCCATAATCCGCCGCGGGAGATGAAAGACTGCCTTGCCTGAGCCATAAGCGTTTTCCGGTGAAAGCAGCACGGTAACGCCGGTTGCCCCGGGCGTAAAGCGTCGCCATACTTTCGCGCTATGTCGAACGCCATTTCGCCGAGCATCACCGTCAAGCAGATCGACGACTGCCTGCCGCAGACGCAGTGCACGCAGTGCGGCTACCCGCGCTGCCGTGCCTACGCCGAAGCCATCGCGCAGGGCGAAGCCGGCATCAACCAGTGTCCGCCGGGCAATGCCGCCACGATCCGGGCGCTCGCGGCCTTGCTGGGCACGCCACCCACGCCGCTCGACCCGCGCTTCGGCGCGCACGCACCACGCGCCCGCGCCGTCATCGACGAGACGCTCTGCATCGGTTGCCGCAAGTGCCTCGACGTCTGTCCGGTGGACGCGATCGTGGGCACGCGCAAGCTGATGCACACGGTCATCGCCGCCGACTGCACCGGCTGCGGGCTGTGCCTGCCGCCCTGTCCGGTCAACTGCATCGCGCTGCCGCCAGTTCTTATTGAGCATGCGCGACGCGCATCCGGCTCGCCTCCCTCTCCCGCTTGCGGGAGAGGGAATGAGGGTGAGGGCGCGAACAGCAGCAGCGAGCTATGGCCGGATTACACCCGCGCCGAAACCGGGCGCTGGCGCGCGCTGACCGAAAAACGCCAGCGACGCCTGGCGCGACGCGCGCATCGAAGGCCAGCAGCACGTGCGACGCTCCTGCCTCCCGCTAGCGAGAGCGAGCGCATCCGCGCCGAAATCCGCGCCGCCGTCGAGCGCGTGTCAGCCAAGAGGCGGAATAGACAGGATTAACTGTTCGCTGAAAAACGCTTCATCACCCCGGCGAAAGCCAGGGTCCAGGATATTAGAATCAATAATATTCTGGATTCCGGCTTGCGCCGGAATGACGGGTTCGGAGGTGCTTCGGGCTTTTTCAACAAACTGTTAACAGGATTGCCCAGGATTTATTAGTATTCATTGCTGTCTTTTTCATTTCCAATCTTGCTAGTCCTGTTCAACCATGAATAAAACCAAACGCGCCGAGATTTTCTCGCGGCTGAAAAAAACAAATCCCGAGCCGACGACCGAATTGCATTACCGCAGCCCGTTCGAGCTGCTGATCGCGGTGATCCTGTCGGCGCAGGCGACCGACAAAAGCGTCAACAAGGCCACCACGGAACTGTTCAAGGTCGCGCACACGCCGCGGCAAATCCTCGACTTGGGGCTGCGCCACCTCAAGCGCCACATCAGGACCATCGGCCTGTACAACACCAAGGCCGCCAATATCCTCAAGACCTGCAAGCTCCTGCTCGAAAAACACGACGGGCAGGTGCCGTCCACGCGCGAAGAGCTGCAGGCGCTGCCGGGCGTGGGACGCAAGACCGCGAACGTGATTCTCAACACCGCGTTCGGCCATCCGACGATCGCGGTGGACACGCATATCTTCCGCGTCGCCAATCGCACCGGGCTGGCGCCGGGAAAAACCGTGCTCGCCGTGGAGAAAAAACTGCTCGCGGCGGTGCCGGCGGAATACCGCCAGGACGCGCACCATTGGCTGATTTTGCACGGGCGCTACACCTGCACCGCGCGCCAGCCGCGCTGTCGTGAGTGCGTCATCTATGATTTGTGCGAGTACGGAGCTAAAGTTAAGCGATGACTCCGAGATACGCAGCAAGCGGACTGAGCCACGGCCACCACGCGGAACCCGAGCACGCGGAACGCGCCGTTAAGCGCGCGCTCGCCAGGGCCGGGCTCACGCACGCCAACGCCGTGGTGCTGTTCCTGACGCCGGAGTACGCCGCCAATCCCGAGCCGGCGCTGCGCGCAGCCGCGCGCGCCGGTGGCTGCCTGCAGGTCGTCGGCGGCACCGGCGCCGGCATCCTGACGGACGAGGAATGGGTGCTCGACAGCCCCGGCGCCGCGGCGCTGGTGCTCGGCGGCGATATCCGGCTGACCATCACGCCGCATGTCAGCCTCAGCGACGACGACATCGTGCTTTCCCTGTGCACGCCCGCGGGACTGACCGCCGACTGGCTCGACATTCCGGCGCGGCGCTTCGGCGCCGTCTCGGGCGACCTGTTCGGCCACGGCCCGTTCAAGGTCTGGAGCGGCGCGCGCGTGGTGGACACCGACCGGGTGGACGCCGTCATGAGCGGCGTGGCGGGAGCGATCGCCGCGTCGCAGGGCGTGCGCGCGCTGACGTCGCCGATCGAAGTGGCGGAGGTACAGGGCCACGAGATCAAGCGCCTCGGCAATTACCCCGCGCTCTCGGTGCTGGTGCAGTCATTGCCGGCGAACGTGCGCGAGATGGAGAACGTGCCGCTGCACCTGATCATGGGCGGCGTCGCCATCGGCGATCCCAACACCGCCATCCGCGAGGGCCGTTACCGGCTGAACCACATCGTCGCCGCCAACCTGCGCGACCAGTCGATCACGCTGGCGCAGCGGCCGTCGCGCGGCGAGCGCCTGTTCTGGGCCATGCGCGATGCACTCACCGCCGAGCGCGAGATGCGCGCCTGCCTCGGGCAATGCGCCGGGCAGCTTGCCGGCGAGCCCGATTTCGCGCTGCTGTTTCCGTGCATGGGACGCGGTCCGAATTTCTTCGGCAACCGCGACCGCGATCTCGACGCGCTGCGCGCGCGTTTTCCGGGACTGCCGATCGCCGGCATGTACGGCAACGGCGAGCTCGGCCCCCTCGACGGCGTCAATCACCTCTACCAGTATTCCGCGGTACTGGGACTCTTCGCGGCGCGCGCCACGTAAATGACACAGCAGCCGGCGCAGAATTCAAATCCCTCCGTCCCCCCTTTTCCAAAGCGGGGCAAGGGGGGATTCGAGTCCCGCCTTGTTCGTTAGCGAGGACCGCGCCCAGACGCGTGAGGTTTTTTTCCGCGCCTGGCGCGCCCATCGCGAAGGCCGACCGCTCGCGGGCGTGGAACAGCTGATCGTGCAGGTGGCCCTGCGACATCCCGAATACCATGCCCTGCTCGACCGGCCCGAGGACGCGCGCGACCGCGATTACACCCCGGAAACCGGCCAGACCAATCCGTTCCTGCACCTCGGCCTGCACATCGCCATCGAGGAGCAGCTGTCGCTCGACCAGCCGCGCGGCATCCGCGGTTACTACCGGAAACTGCTCCAGCAACTCCCGGACGAACACGCGGTCCAACACCGCATGATGGAATGCCTGGGGGAAATGCTGTGGCGCGCGCAGCGCGATGCCACCGCGCCGGAGGAGTCGGTCTATCTCGCATGCCTGCGCCGTCTGGCGGGCGAATCCTGATATTTTTCCCCGGAACCGACGTCGTCGCCGGAAAATAAGGAACCGTGTAAGCAACCGGGCAGTGGACCGACTAACGCCCAGTGCCCGAGATAAATGCTGTTTTGTCAATGAGCGTAGGTAGCCGCAATCAGCTATGTGTCAATGGGCGTTACTGCCGCCGTCTCCGAAAGAGCTTCGCCTCGGGATCCGGCGGCTAATTGGCCACGGAGGACAAATCATGACCCTTGTCGAAAGAACCGCGCGCCTGACCGCGCCCGTCATCCGGGGCCTCGAGTCCCTGACCCCTTTCATCGATCTCGGCGTGCGCCTGTGGGTGGCGAACGTCTTCTGGCGCTCGGGCCTGGCTTCGGTGCACGACTGGCAAACCACGCTGGATCTTTTCCGGTACGAATACAGCGTTCCGCTGCTGTCACCGCATGTGGCGGCGCTGCTCGGCACGGGCGTGGAACTGATCTTCCCGGTGCTGCTCGCCATCGGCCTGGCCGGGCGCCTGAGCGCGGGCGTGCTGTTCGTCTTCAACGTCATCGCCGTCGTTTCCTATCCGGCACTGAATGAAGTCGGCCTCAAGGATCATACTTATTGGGGCATCCTGCTGCTGGTGTCGCTGCTGCACGGGCCGGGCCGGATCTCCATCGATTATTTGATCCGGCGTAAATGGATGGGATAATCTCCCGGACATGTCGCGCATTGCCGTCAAAATCCGTCCCGCCGCCGATCGCTCGTTCGACGAACGCCTGCGCGCGCACGGGCTCGGGAGGCTACGGCGCAGTCGCTTGAACGAATTGCAGGTGAACGTCGGGCGGCGCTGCAACCAGGCGTGCAGCCACTGTCACGTCGACGCCGGCCCCAAGCGTCCCGAGGTAATGACCTGGGACACCATGGAAAGGATCCTCGACTGGAGCCGCGCCGCCGGCATCGCCGCGGCCGACCTTACCGGCGGGGCGCCCGAGATCAATCCGCATTTCCGGCGCTTCGTGGACGGCTTCCTCGCCCTCGGCGCGCAGGTGACCTCGCGTTGCAATCTGACGGTACTACTCGAACCCGGCCAGGAAGACCTGGCGTCGTGGTACGCGCAACGCCGGATCCGCCTGGTGTGCTCGCTGCCCTGCTACACGCCGAAGAACGTGGACGCCCAGCGCGGCGACGGCGTGTTCGAAAAAAGCATCGAGGCGCTGCGGCGGCTGAACGCCGCCGGTTACGGACGCGATGAATCGCTCGTGCTCGATCTGGTTTACAACCCCGGCGGCGCATTTCTCCCGGGCGCGCAGGACAAACTGGAAGCGGATTACAAACAACGGCTGCACGAGGATCGCGGCGTCGTGTTTTCGCGCCTGCGGACGCTGACCAACCTGCCGATCAACCGCTTCGCGCATTTCCTCGAGCGCACCGGCCAGTACCAGCGCTACCTGCAACTGCTCGAGGATAACTTCAATCCCGCGACCGTGCCGGGACTCATGTGCCGCCATTTGCTGAGCGTGGACTGGCGCGGGTACGTGTACGACTGCGACTTCAACCAGATGCTCGATCTGCCGCTCGCCGATGACGCGCCGCGTCGCCTGTGGGACATCCGCGTCGAAGAATTAACGGACCAGCCGATCGCCGTGGACAGCCACTGCTTCGGATGCACCGCCGGCGCCGGCAGCAGCTGCGGCGGCGCGCTGATCTAGTTTGCAGCGGCGTTTCGCGGCGGCGTATCTCCCGCCGCCGATCCCGCACCATCCTCCGCATACCGCTACATTCCTGCATTCATCGGGAGCCGTAATCATTTCCTTGAAAGCGGCGATGACCTTGACGCCAGACGTTTCATTTTACGGTGGCTCTTGTCAGGTACGTTTTTACACGCCGTCGTGATCACCCGGCGGTTAGCGCCTCTGCCACCTTTTGAATTGGTTTAGACACATCCCGCCGCCTGGATCACATCGCCTCTCTATATTAATTCCAAAGCAGCATGTCCCCGGCAAAAACAGAACAAACTACGCCGCTCCGGCTGAACCCGAACACGATTGCGACAATCAACTCGCGGGTCGCTTGACTTAGGTCAAACGACACCTGCCACCGGCACAAACTATGCACACATGGTGGCCATCGGTTCCTTGGACTATGGATTTCTAAAACACGGGTCGATCCGGCGCTTGCGCCGAAAATCGGGAGGATAAAATGGGTGACAATCGCTCGTCAGTTTTCCGCTTCACGCACGCTGCCTTGATGGTGTCGGTCCTCGGGTTTTATTCCGCGACCGATAACGGCATCTCTCCAGTGCGCGCCGACTCATCCGACGACTACCTGAAGGCTGTCGAGGCCGAAGGCAATCACCTGGAATTTCTGGGCCAGGCCAGGAAAGAACAGGAGATGCTGATGCGCAGCGCGCCGAGGCCGGTCACGGCAAGCCCGCGGCAAAAGGCCGATACCCCGAAACAACCGGCGAAAGCGCCGCCCGCAACGGCATCCGCGCCACCGGTTTCCGTCTCACAACGCGATTTCGAGATGTCGTTGCGCGAACATTTTCCTGGAAGTTATGCGCTCTACACCATATTGGAGCCAAGTGAACGGGAAACCGTCTTCCGCGAATATGCGAACGCCAAGACCGAGGGGACGATTCGCTTCCTTCCCGCCGTCAGCCGGCTCATTGCCCTGTCCAGCATGAGCCGGACCAGATAACCAGATCATTTTCACGAGGGTCATCACATGAACAAGTCACTTTCTTTCCTGCGCTCATGCCTGCCGCTGGTTGCTGCCGGAATCTGGCTCGGTGCCAGCGGCACGACCGCCACCGCGTCCGAAAAACCGGTGGTCGCCGCCGCCAAACCATCCGCGACCACGGCGCGCAAACACGAAGTAAATATCACGGAATTCCTGCCGAGCATGATATTCACGGTCCACGGCAAACCTTACGTCATCGACCGCATCCAGGACCAGGAAAACGACATCAAGGGCGGCTTTGCCAAGACTTCGCGCAAGTGCCCGCCGTTCTGCATTCACCCCATGGAGGCCGCGCCCGGCGTGGCCACCGTGGGTGAGCTCGAGCTGATGGAGTTCCTCAAGAACAAGGTGGAAAAAGGAACCGGATTGCTGATCGACGCGCGCGTGGAGTCGTTCTATGAAAAGGGCACCATTCCCGGCTCCGTCAACATTCCGTTCAACGTATTGACGGCCGAGGAAAATGATCCCCAGCTGCGCGAAGCCCTGAAGCTGCTCGGCGTGCGTCCCGGGGAAACGAACAACTGGACGAACACCTCGCACAAGGCCAGAGACGACTTCGACCAGCAAGTCCGGAAATTCCACTGGGATTTCTCGAACGCCAAGGAGATACTGCTGTTCTGCAACGGTCCTTGGTGCGATCAATCGCCGCGCGCGATTCGAGGCCTGGTCAAGCTCGGCTATCCGGTGAACAAGATTTACTACTACCGGGGAGGCATGCAGGACTGGCTGCTGCTGGGCCTTACCGTGGACGTTCCAACGGTCGCCCGGACAGCGTCCGCCGCCAGGCCGGCCGCTGCCAGATAGGCAGGTTTTTCCCGATACGCGGCACCGGGTTCAGAAGCCCGGGGCCGCTCATTCCAGAAAACGCCTTAACGCATCATACTTCTGCGCAATCAGCCACAGGTCGGCGGCGGTGTCGATGTCCCGCAGCAATGGCAGCATTTCAAACTCAATCCCCAGCGTCTCGGCGCGCGCCAGCGTCGCCGCCAGCACCCGGTCGCCGCCCCATTCAATGCCCTCGAACAGCTCGGCCCGCGGCTGTTGCAGGCCGATGAAATAATACCCGCCGTCCTCCGTCGGCCCGAGCACGTTATCCCCGCGCGCCAGCCAGTCGTTGGCCTGGTCGAGCACCGGCCAGTCGCAGTGCGGCACGTCGCAACCCATGACTGCGGCGCAGCCGCTGCGTTCGATACCGTCTCGCAGCGCCGCCAGCATCTTCGCGCCCAGGTCGCCGTCGGCCTGCGCCGCGAGGGTGACGGGAAATTCGCGCGCCAGTTCGCGGAACAGCGGATGTTCCGGATCGGGCCAGGCGTACAGATAAATGCGACCGGGCCAGGCGGACGCGGCCAGCTCGACCGTGGCGCGGATTAGGAACGCCGCGATTTCGGCGGCGCGCGCCGGATCGTACTCCGGCAGCAGCCGGGTTTTGACTTCGCCGGGAACCGGCTGACGGGCGAACAACAGCAGTTCAGGCTGGCTCATAAATGAAATCCTGCCGCCATCATGGTCGGCGCTCGTACCAGCGGGCGAGGCGCGACGGCGCAACCCCCGCCCAGTACAGGAACCTCAGGGTCCACATCAATAACATGGTGCGCAGGATACCCCGCTCCTCCCAGCGGCGCGAGGACGTGACCACGGGCTCGCGCCGGCGCGCGGGTCTGCCGGCCCATTTCAGGCGCCGCGAGAGATCGACGTCCTCCATCAGCGGCACCAGCGCGAAGCCGCCGAACACGCGAAACACGTCGCGGCGCACGAACAATGCCTGGTCGCCGGTGGCGATGCCACTCGCGGCCGAACGCCAGTTCATCAGACGCTCGATCACGCGGAACAGCACGTGGCGTCCGGACAGCCGCACGTCGAAGCGCCCCCAGAGGTATCCGTCGCGGATCGACGCGCGCACATGCTCCGCGGCATCCGGCGGCAGCGTCGTGTCGGCGTGCAGGAACAACAACACATCCGCCTCCGCCATCTCCGTGCCGGCGTTCATCTGGCGCGCACGGCCGCGCGCCGATTGCGCCAAACGCAGCACCGGCCAGGCGCTCGATGCGTCCGGCGGCAGATGCTTGCACACGATCTCGACGCTCTTGTCGGTGCTGCCGCCGTCGACCACGATAATTTCGTCGAAACGATGGCGCTCGAGCAGCTCTGGCAGGCGCGCGCTCAGCAGTGCCGCTTCGTTGAATACCGGGATAATCACCGCCACCGTGGGCGAGGACGCGCGCGCCGCGAATTCTGGCGCAAGAGGAAACGACGGGGAGTTCACGGCGGGCAGCGCCTCAGGGGCGACGATCTTTGCGACGCGGCAGCGCCATGCGCACCAGCCGCAGCGCGAGCAGCAGCGGCAATGCCGCGTGCATGGCGAGATCGAAGATGTCGATCGGCCGCGACAGCGTGCCGTCCGCCAGCATCTGGAGCTTCTGCCACAGATGCGGTTCCGCCGTGAACGGCGCCAGCCCCAGCAGCACGGCGCCGACGATCAGCGCCCACAGCGGGATTTGGTCGAGCCAACCCATGCTTATCGGGCGCCCTGCGTGCCCCGCTGGATCAGCTCGATCTTGTAACCGTCCGGGTCTTCCACGAACGCGATCACCGTGCTGCCGTGCTTCATCGGACCGGCCTCGCGCGTGACCTTGCCGCCGCGCTGCCTGATTTCCTCGCAGGCTTTATGGGCGTCATCGACCTCCAGCGCGACATGGCCGAAACCGTTGCCGAGATCGTATTTTGACGTGCCCCAGTTATAAGTAAGCTCGATCACGGCATGTTCCGACTCCGGGCCGTAACCCACGAACGCGAGCGTGAACTTGCCGTCCGGGTAATCCTTCTGGCGCAGCAGTTTCATGCCCAGGACATCCGTGTAGAACTTGAGCGAGCGCTCGAGATCGCCGACACGGATCATGGTGTGCAGAACGCGCATGCGTCAACTCCTCGCGGCGTTTCAGCCGAAGTGACAGACGTAATCGAGCAGGTCGGTGACCTCGATCTCGAAATAAGAGTTGCCCGGCACCGAGAAGCTCTGCCCGGCCTGGTACTCGGTCCAGCTCTGCTGGTCCGCCAGCTTCACGCGGCAGTGCCCCTGGGTCAGGTCCACGACTTCCGGCGCCTGGGTGCTGAAGCGGTAGGTGCCCGGCAGCATCACGCCGAGCGTCTTCATCTCGCCCTCGGGCGTGATGACCGTGCGGCTGGTGACGCGGCCGTCGTGATAGACGTTCGCTTTTTTCTTGATTTCGACATTCTTGAAACTCATGCGTATTCCTCGTCGTAAGTTGGGGTGAGTGAAGCAAACCCCAACAAGCGGATTCATGCCAGGTTGGGGTTCGGCGCAACTCGCCTCACCCCAACCTACATTAAAGAAGCCCGGCGAGCATAACTCGCGCGGCGCGCGAGATAAATGCCGGCCAGCACGATGATCCCGCCCGCCGCCTGCCACGCGCCCGGCGATTCGTGCAGCAGGAGCCAGGCGAATAGCGCGGCCGCCACCGGCTGCCACAGCAGGCTGACCGAGCTGAACGCGGCCGACAGGTGCGCCAGCGCCCAGGCGATCAGCCCTTGCCCGCCGGCATGCGACACCACCGCGAGCGCCAGCAACACGAGCCAGCCGTTCGCGCTGACGGGAAGGAGATTGTCGCCGGAAACCAGCGCCAGCGGCAACAGCGCGGCGGCGCTCACGGCGGCGCTGCCGAACATGACGGTCGCCGTCGACACGTCGGCGCGCAGCCGCGCCACGGAAATGATATATCCGGCGTAGAACACCGCCGTCAGCATTCCGAGCAGGTCGCCGATCAGCCGTGCCCCACCGAAACCGAGGCTGGCGCTCATGAGCACGAAGGCGCCGGCAAGCGCGATGACCATGCCGATGAGAAAGCCGGCACGAAAGCGCTGACCGAAGAGGGTCCAGCTTGCCAGCGTCACGAACAGCGGCGCCAGATTCGCCAGCAGCGTGGCATTCGCCACGGTGGTGATCCGGATCGACCAGTGCCACACCGCCAGATCGGCGGCGAAGAACAATCCCGCCGCGATGAGCCAGGAGCGTCTCCGTCGGTCGTTTGCGGTCGGGAGCGCCCCGCGCCGACGACGTTCCATCCACCACCAGACTCCAAGAACCGGCAGCGAGAGGAACATGCGATAGAAGGCCGTGGCGACCGGACCGGTCTCGCTCAGGCGCACGAAAATCGGCGCCATTCCGATGGCGGTCGCGCCGAGCAGCAGCGCGGGAAAGGCGAAGCGGGAAGATTGTGACGTGGAACACACGCCTTCCTGGGTCGATTGCAAGACTCCCTCACCCCAGCCCTCTCCCGGAGGGAGAGGGAGCCAAATCAGTGGCTCCCCAAGTAATCAACGCCTACTTCTTGCGCCGCTTTGCGGCGATGCGCAGGCGCAGCGCGTTCAGCTTGATGAAGCCTTCGGCGTCCTTCTGGTTGTACGCGCCCTTGTCTTCCTCGAACGTCGCGATCGAGGCGTCGAACAGGCTGTCGCCGGAGCGGCGCCCGACGACGGTGACATTGCCCTTGTACAACTTCAGGCGCACCGTGCCGTTCACGCTTGCCTGCGAGGCGTCGATCATCTCCTGCAGCATGCGGCGCTCCGGGCTCCACCAGTAGCCGTTGTAGATGAGCGCGGCGTAGCGCGGCATCAGGTCGTCCTTGAGATGCGCCACTTCGCGGTCGAGCGTCAGCGATTCGATCGCGCGGTGCGCCTTGAGCATGATGGTGCCGCCGGGGGTCTCGTAGGCGCCGCGCGACTTCATGCCGACGTAGCGGTTCTCGACGATGTCGGCGCGGCCGATGCCGTTGGCCCCGCCCAACTTGTTCAGCGTCGCCAACACCGTCGCGGGGCTCATGGCCTTGCCGTCGATCGCGACGATGTCGCCTTTCTTGTACGTCAGTTCGATGTAGGTCGGCTTGTTCGGCGCCTTTTCCGGCGCGACCGACCAGCGCCACATGAATGCTTCCGGCTCGGCCCACGGGTCTTCCAGGATGCCGCCTTCATAGGAAATGTGCAGCAGGTTGGCGTCCATCGAGTACGGCGACTTCTTGCCCTTCTTGAACTCGACCGGGATGCCGTGCCGCTCGGCGTAGGCCAGCAGCTTCTCGCGCGAGCTGAGGTCCCACTCGCGCCACGGCGCGATCACTTTCACGTCGGGCTTGAGCGCGTAATAGCCCAGCTCGAAACGCACCTGGTCATTGCCCTTGCCGGTGGCGCCGTGCGCCACGGCGTCGGCGCCAACCTTGTTGGCGATCTCGATCTGGCGCTTGGCGATCAGCGGCCGCGCGATCGAGGTGCCGAGCAGGTATTCGCCCTCGTAAAGCGCGTTGGCGCGGAACATCGGGTACACGAAGTCACGCACGAACTCTTCCTTGAGGTCGTCGATGAAGATCTCCTTCACGCCCATCTTTTTCGCCTTGGCGCGCGCCGGCTCCAGCTCCTCGCCCTGGCCGATGTCGGCGGTGAACGTGACGACCTCGCAGCCGTAGGTTTCCACCAGCCATTTGAGAATGACCGAGGTGTCGAGACCGCCGGAGTACGCCAGAACGACTTTCTTGATCTTCTTCATATAAAATCTCTGAATCACCAGGACGCCAAGAGCGCCAAGAACATTGAATTATAGTGACCTTTGCGCCTGGCGTCTTGACGGTACAGGACCGAAACACATCTCAAAATACCAAGTAGGTTGGGGTGAGCGAGGCGAACCCCAACGTTTCGCGATGATTGTTGGGGTTCGGCGCTGTGCGCCTCACCCCAACCTGCATGCTGCGTCTCGTGTTGGGCTGTTTTTTATTTCTTACGAGACGGCATCAAATCAGTACAGACGCCTTCGTACACCTCGGCGACCATGCCGACCGACTCGCCGAGCGTGGGATGCGGGTGGATGGTCTTGCCGATGTCCGCCGGGTCGCAGCCCATTTCAATGGCGAGCGCGAGCTCGCTGATCAGGTCGCCGGCATTCGTGCCGACGATGCCGCCGCCGATGACGCGATGGGTCTCTTCATCGACGATGATCTTGGTCAAGCCTTCATCGCGGCCGTTGGCAATGGCGCGACCGGAGGCAACCCACGGGAACCTGGCCTTGCCGATACTGCGGCCCTGCTTCTTCGCCTCGTCTTCGGTCACTCCCACCCAGGCGATTTCGGGGTCGGTGTAAGCCACCGACGGGATCACCTGCGCATCGAAATAGCTTTTCTGTCCGGCGGCGGCCTCGGCGGCGACGTGGCCCTCGTGCACCGCCTTATGCGCCAGCATCGGTTGTCCCACGATGTCGCCGATCGCGTAGATGTGCGGCACGTTGGTGCGCATCTGCCTGTCCACTTCGATGAAGCCGCGTTCGCCGACGGCGACGCCGGCCTTCTCGGCGGAAATGTTCTTTCCGTTCGGCGCGCGGCCGGCGGCAACCAGCACGAAGTCATAGACCTGCGGCTTGTCCGGCGCCTGCTCGCCCTCGAAGCTGACCTTGATGCCGCTCTTCGTCGCCTCGACCTTCGTTGTCCTGGTCTTCAGCATGATGCGGTCGAAGCGGTGCGCGTTCATCTTCTCCCACACGCGCACCAGATCGCGGTCGGCGCCCAGCATGAGCCCGTCAAGCATTTCGACCACGTCGATGCGGCAGCCCAGCGTCGAATACACGGTCGCCATTTCGAGCCCGATGATGCCACCGCCGATGACCAGCATCTTCTTTGGCACGGCCCGCAGCTCGAGCGCGCCGGTGGAATCGACGATGCGCGGGTCCGCGGGAATGAACGGCAGCTTCACCGCCTGGGAACCGGCGGCGATGATGGCGCTGGCGAAGCGGATGATCTTCTTCTCCCCGGTCGGTTCCTTGGCGTCGCCCGCAGTCAGCGAGATCTCGATATGATGCGGATCGACGAAGCGCCCGCTGCCGCGGATCACCTCGACCTTGCGGCCCTTGGCCATGATGCCGACGCCGCCGACCAGCTTGCCGACGACCTTGTCTTTCCAGGCGCGCAGCTTGGCGAGATCAAATTTGGGCGTGCCGAAGCTGACGCCGTGCTCGGCGAGTTTCTGCGCCTCCTCGGTCACGGCCGCGACGTGCAGCAGCGCCTTGGACGGAATGCAGCCGACGTTGAGGCACACACCACCGAGCGTGGCGTAGCGCTCGACCAGCACCGTCTTCTTGCCGAGATCGGCGGCGCGGAAGGCCGCCGAGTAGCCGCCGGGGCCGGCGCCGAGCACCAGCACTTCGCTTTCGCCGTCGACCTTGCCGGTATAGGTCGCCGCCCCCGGAAGCGGCCCGGTGCGCGGCGGCGGTGGAGGTTCTTCCGCATGGACTTCGAACTTCGGCGCCGCCCTCGCGGGCGCCGCGGGTGCCGCGGCCGGTTCGGCTCCCGGCGCAGCCTGGGCCGGTGCGGGGGCCGGAGCGGCTTCGGATGTCTCCAGCAGCAGAATCAGGGAATCTTGCGCGACCTTGTCGCCGACCTTGAGCTTGACGTCCTTGACCGTGCCGGCG
>JBLMXN010000007.1:0-12856 GCA_050257795.1 Bacteroidota bacterium | reverse complement strand
CCGTGATTCTGGCTGGTGATCATGACGCGCCCGCTGTCGATCTCGAGCACCGGATGATTCGCGCCGTGATGGCCGAATTTCATTTTTATGGTGCGCGCCCCGGAGGCCAGGCCCAGCAGCTGATGGCCGAGGCAGATGCCGAACACCGGCAGGCCGGTGTCGACGATCTTGCGGATCGCCGCGATCGCGTAGTCACATGGCTCCGGGTCGCCGGGCCCGTTCGACAGGAACACGCCGTCCGGTTTCATCTTTAATATTTCTTCGGCCGGAGTTTGCGCCGGCACCACCGTCAGCCGGCAGCCGCGCGCCGCCAGCATGCGCAGGATGTTGCGCTTGATGCCGTAGTCGTAAGCGACCACATGAAACCGCGCCTGCTCCGGCTTGGCGTAACCCTTGCCCAGCTCCCACAAACCTTCGTCCCAGTCGTAGGATTTCCTGACGCTCACCACTTTCGCGAGGTCCATGCCCTTCAGGCCGGGAAACGCGCGCGCCGCTTTCAGGGCGGCTTTGACATCGAGCTTGCCGCCCTTGTCGACCGCAAGGATGCAGCCGTTCTGCGCGCCCTTCTCGCGCAACAGGCGCGTGAGGCGGCGCGTGTCGAGGCCGGCGATGCCGACGAGCTTGTGCCGCTGCATGAACTGCGGCAGCGATTCGGCGGCGCGGAAGTTGCTATACGCGAGCGGCAGGTCGCGGATCACGAGACCGGTGGCGTACACCCCGCCCGATTCCATGTCCTCGGGGTTGGCGCCGGTGTTGCCGATGTGGGAATAGGTGAGCGTGACGATCTGGCGCGCGTAGGACGGATCGGTGAGGATTTCCTGATAGCCGGTCATGGCGGTGTTGAACACCACCTCGCCCACGGCCTGCCCCGGAACGCCGATGGACTCCCCGTAGAACAGAGAGCCATCTTCCAGCGCAAGCAGTGCGGACGGCATCAGCAAATACCTCTGGGCGCGCAGGCGCACGAAAACGGGAGAGGCCCCTGGGTGATTCGGGTGCTACTCTCCCGCGACAAACACGTTAAAAAGGGTGTTTCCGGCTGAAATCGGATATTACGTGACGGCCCCGGTAAAATCAACGCGAGCTTTCGCCGCGACGCCGGACTGAACGTTGCCGAGACAGCGGACAAACCCGTAGCCCGAATGGAGCGGAGCGACAAAATCGCCGGGGGCGAGAAGTGGCGCAGGGATGCGCCGGTTACGGAGCTGGGGATGCAATTTGGACAGCCGCAGGCCGGCCCGCAGGCGGAGTCCAGCGGTGGACCCCGCAAATCCGGGAGATCGATAACCTATTACTCCGGGTTCCGGCACTTCGCGCTTGCACCGGGGCTAGCCCGGGTAGGTTCAGCGTTACACAAATTCAATAATTCCGCTGCCGGATGCAAAATCAATGCGGTAACATGCCGGCTGAAAATCATCCGTCGCGCGGGCGGCGCCTAGCCGGAGCCAGGGAAACCGGATCGACCTGCTGCCTCGGCGATTCCCGCGGCGCGCACGAACGGTAATCATCCGGACAAATAATGTATCGTCGCCTACGACACACTCAACGCCGATTGTTCTCGCTGCGGCACTGGCGTGTCCGTCTGGTTTTCTGGCTCGGGGCGCTGCTGCTCGGCGCGGTGGCCGCGGGTTTTGCGCTGGCGGCGACCTTCGCCGATAAAAGTTTTCACCGTCTCGTCGATAGCGCGCCCTACCTGGCGCTGCTTCTGCCGCCGGCGGGACTGATCGCCATCGCCTGGATCACGCGACGCTATTTTCCCGAGGCCGGCGGCAGCGGCATTCCCCAGGCAATCGCGACCCTGAACATCAAGCACGAACAGCAGCGCAACCGCATCCTGTCGCTGCGCATCGCCGCCAGCAAAATCCTGCTAACCGTCATCGGGCTGGGCTGCGGCGCCTCGATCGGGCGAGAGGGACCGACGGTGCACGTCGGCGCCGCAATCATGTCCTCGCTCGGCCGGCTCGCGCGTTTCCCGCCGCAGGCGCTGGCGCGCGGCTTGATTCTCGCCGGCGGCGCCGGCGGCATTGCCGCCGCCTTCAACACCCCGCTCGCCGGCATCCTGTTCGCGGTGGAAGAAATGAGCCGCTCGTTCGAGGAACGCAGCAGCGGCACCATCCTGGTGACGGTGTTGCTGGCGGGCGTGACCGCGATCACGATCCTGGGCAATTACACCTATTTCGGCAGCACCAACGCCGCGCTCGCCTTCAGCGCCGACTGGCTGGCGGTGCCGGCCTGCGGCGTGGTCGGCGGTCTGCTCGGCGGAACGTTCAGCGCGATTCTGATATACGGCACGCGCCGGATCGCGCCTTTCGCCCGGCGTCGTCCGCTGCTACTCGCCGCGCTTTGCGGGCTGGGAATCTCCATCATCGGCCTGCTCTCGGGCGGACTGACCTACGGCACCGGCTATCACGAAGCCTCCGGCGTGGTGACCGGCACTGACAATTTGCCCGCGACGTACGCGTTCCTCAAGATGCTCGCCACCATCGTGTCGTACCTGAGCGGAATTCCGGGGGGCATCTTCGCGCCCTCGCTCGCCACCGGCGCGGCGTTGGGGGCGGACCTGGCACCGTGGTTTTCGTCCACGCCCGCAGAGGCGATCGTGATCCTGGGCATGCTCGCCTATTTCACCGGCGTGGTTCAGACCCCGATCACCGCCTTCGTCATCATCATGGAAATGACCCACAACCAGGCCATGCTGCTGCCGCTGATCGCGACCGCCTGGATCGCCTACAGCGTCTCGAAGATCGTGTGCCCGGAGGCCATCTATCGGGCGCTGGCGAAGAATTACCTGCGCGAACCTGCGCCGCCGGCACCCGTCACCGAGAAACCGACTGCCTGAACACGCCGGCCGGGGTGAACGCGGTAAACCGCAGCATCTGCATTCCTGACTGCCGCCACGTGCCTCCGGCGTCATCGCGCGTATCGCTCGCCTGATATCTCGATGCTGTTTGTCGGGGTTGGCGTTGCTCACTCCAACCCGCGGTCCGGTGTTCACCCCCAATCTGCAGGCTTCCACGCCCGCGCCACCGGCGTCCGCTGAATTGGCGCGCCGTGGGCCAGCGACTACACTCAACTGGTGGAAAGCGAATATCTCACCATTCTGATGCACCTCGGCCTGTCCGTCCTGGCGGGCGGCCTGATTGGCCTGGAGCGCACCTATCACGGACGACCAGCCGGTTTTCGCACCCACACCCTGGTCTGTACCGCCTCGACCCTGCTGATGCTGCTTACCGTGTATCAATGGCAGCTGCTCAAGGGCGCGCCGCTCGAGACGGTGCGCGTCGATCCCACGCGCATGGCCCAGGGCATCATGACCGGCATCGGCTTTCTCGGCGCCGGCGTGATCATGAAGGAAGGCCTCACGGTGCGCGGCCTCACCACCGCGGCATCCATCTGGATCACCGCCGCCATCGGCGTGCTCATCGGCATCGGCTTTTATTTTCCGGCGGTCGTAGCGACGCTGGTGACGCTCGGCACGCTTTCGCTGTTCCGCTGGATCGAGGCGATCATGCCGACGCTCTACTACGCGCGGTTGAACGTGCGCTTCAAGCGCCAGGAAACTCCCGCCGAATCGGAGCTGCGCGATCTCATCCGCCAGCAGGATTTTTCGGTGGCGAACCTGAGTTACCGGCTGCAAGAGGAAGGCAAGTTCTTCGAATACCAGATGACGGTGCGCACGCAGCGCAAGGACAATTACCGCAAGCTGGCGGAAACGCTGACTGCCACGGGAAAAGTGCTGGAATTCGAGATCACCCCGACCGGCGACTGAATCCCTGCTCAACGCCGTCATTCCGGCGGAAGCCGGAATCCAGTTTATTTAAATATTGCTCAGCTTAACTTTTTTTCTGGACCCCGGCCCCCGGCTTACATCATGCCGGGGCAGGTTTCGTCGGAGTGACGAATCTTTCAGTGAACTGATCAGAGTACCACCGGACGGTCGTCGAGCTCGTTCCGGCCCTTGCCCTGCGCCGGGTAATGCCGGGTGAGATGCGCGCCGACCGCGCGGATGCCGTGCAGCACCCCTTCCTCGAATTTTCCCGCGCGGAACGACGTTTCCATGTCGTGGCAGATTTGCTCCCAGCCTTCCGCGCCCACGTGCGCGTGCACGCCGCGGTCGGCGACGATCTCGACGTCGTGATCCGCGAGCAGCAGGTAAATCAGCACGCCGTTGTTGTGCTGCGTGTCCCACACCCGCAGCTGCGAGAACACGTCGAGCGCGCGGGCGCGCGCGGACTGCCCGCGCAGCAGCGCGAACAAATGAAGATCGTTTTCCACGGCGAAGCGGATCTCGCCGGCGTGGGTCTTCTCGCACTCGCGGATCGCCGCCTCGATGGCGTGCAGCGTGCGCGGCGGGAACGCCAGGCGCACCCGCCACGACGGAGTCAGCAGGTGCCGCAGCAGTCGCACGATGCTCATCACCACCTCCCCGAGGCGCCGCCGCCTCCGAAACCGCCGCCACCGCCGCTGAAGCCGCCTCCGCCAAAGCCGCCGCCTCCAAAACCACCACCGCCCCAGCCGCCAAGGCCGCCGCCATACCCGCCATACCGTCGGGCGGATTGGCCACCAAAACCTCCCCGACCTCCACCGCCCATCACCAGCGTAAACAGAAACACGACGATGCCGGCGATCAGCGCGCCGATCAGCGAGCCGATTGTGATCCAGAAAACAACAGCGACAATGCCTCCGGCAATCCCGGCGCCAAATAATCTGCCGACTAACGCACCCAGAAATCCGCCACCCACCATCACCGCAATGAAAGCAATCGGCAGCAAATCATGGATACCAGACCATGATATGTCGCGCGCCTCCGGCGGCGGCAACGGTTCGCCGTCGATCAGCCGGATCAGACGCGACACGCCCGCATGAATGCCGCCGTAGAAGTCACCCTGCTTGAAGTACGGAACAATGATTTCGTTGACCACGCGATTGGCAATGGCGTCGGGGATCACGCCTTCGAGGCCGTAGCCGACCTCGATGCGCAAGGCGCGGTCATCCTTGGCGACCAGCAACAACGCGCCGTCGTCGACACCCTTGCGCCCGAGTTTCCAGGCGTCGGTCACGCGGATCGAATATTGCTCGATGGTTTCAGGCTCGGTCGTAGGCACGATCAGCACCGCGATCTGGCTGCCTTTGCGCGCCTCGAAGGCGCGCAGCGCGTTTTCCAGCGTGTCGCGCTGCGCAGCCGTGAGGGTGTTGGTGAGATCGGTGACGCGCGCCGTGAGCGGCGGGACCGCGATGTCGGCACGCGCGCCGAGAACAACGCCGAGCAGCAGGAACACGCACAATCCGCGTGCCAACCGTCTCATGTCGGCACCCTAGGTGCGGCGTGCATCACCGGCCTTATTGATAGCCGGCACTCGTGGGCGAAGGCGCCGGCGCCGAGCTGTCGAATTCCACCTTGGGCGGCTTGGCAAGCTCTTTCTCGTTCTCCACCGTGAAGTTCGGCTTGACCTTGTAGCCGAAGAGCATCGCCGTCAGGTTGCTCGGGAACTGGCGCACCGTGACGTTGTACTCCTGCACCGCCTTGATGTAGCGGTTGCGCGCCACGGTGATGCGGTTCTCGGTGCCCTCGAGCTGCGCCTGCAGGTCGCGGAACAGGTTGTCGGCTTTGAGGTTCGGATAATTCTCCGATACCGCCAGCAACCGCGACAGCGCCGAGCTCAATTCTCCCTGCGCCGCCTGAAACTTGGCGAAGGCCTGCGGATCGTTGATCAGCTCCGGCGTGGCCTGGATCGAGCCGACCTTGGCGCGCGCCGCGGTCACGGCCTCGAGCACTTCCTTCTCGTGCGCGGCGTAACCCTTGACCACGTTCACCAGGTTCGGCACCAGGTCGGCGCGGCGCTGGTACTGATTCAGCACCTCGGACCAGCTGGCCTTGATCTGCTCGTCGGTCGACTGCAGCGTGTTGTAGCCGCAGCCGCCGAGCAGCGTGATGGTCATCAGAAGCAACAGAAAAACGATGGTACGAAGCATGGCTTCTCCTTTGAGCGCTACGGCGTCCGTTAGTTCGCCCGGTTGGCGAACCGTTTGTGGTAATTGACCACCTGATGACCGCGCTCCCGCATCATCTGCCGTTGCGGTCTATCTCAATCCCAGCACGTCCTGCATATCGTATAACCCGCTCTTGCGCTCCATCAACCAGCGCGCCGCGCGCAGCGCGCCGTTGGCGAATGTCATGCGCGACTCGGCGCGATGGGTGATCTCGACGCGCTCGCCGCCGCCGGCGAACAGCACGGTGTGGTCGCCGACGATGTCGCCGGCGCGGATGCTGGAAAACCCGATCACCTGGCGCGGGCGCTCGCCGGTCAGGCCGTGGCGCTCGTAAACCGCCGACTTTTCCAGGTCGCGCTTGAGCGCCTGCGCCACCACCTCGCCCATGCGCAACGCCGTGCCCGACGGCGCGTCCGCCTTGTAGCGGTGATGCGCCTCGATGACCTCGACGTCGACGTCGTCGCCCAGCACGCGCGCCGCCAGATCGAGCAGCTTGAAGCACAGGTTCACGCCCACGCTCATGTTGGGCGCGAACACGATGGCGATGTCCTTGGCCGCGGCGGCGATGCTCTGCTTGCCGCTGTCGTTCAGCCCGGTGGTGCCGATGACCATCTTCTTACCGTGCTGGCGGCAGTATTCGATGTTGGCCAGTGTGGCGGCCGGGCTGGTGAAGTCGATGAGCACGTCGAAGCTGGTGCCGCTCAGGCCAGCGTGGATGTTCACGCCAAGCTTGCCGATTCCGGCGAGCTCGCCGGCGTCGGTGCCGATGGTCGCATTACCGGCGCGTTCCACCGCCGCCGTCAGGGTCAGACCTTCGGCGCGGGCGCAGGCTTCGATCAGCGTGCGGCCCATGCGCCCGGCGGCGCCGGCGATGCCGATATTGATCATGGGGTGTTTCCGTTGGTTGTTCGTTATACGCGAATCGTAGCGCGGGCGGCGGGCGGCGTAAATTACATTAGGTTGTCATGCCCGCGAAGGCGGCCTTAGTGACATCGTCATTTCCGCAGCAGAGAGCGGCGAGGAAGAACGACAAAATGACGGCATAACCGTTTACTTTTTATCAGGAGGTGACAGCCTCGCAACAGGTCGTTTATGCTTCCCTGCCCATTTACAAGGAGGTGCCCCAATGCTGAAACAAACAACACTTCTCCCGTTACTGCTCCTCTCGCTCCTGGCTGCTTGCAGCAAAAGTGAACCGCCACCGCCGCCCCAAGCCGCCGCACCTGCACCGGCTGAGGCGCCCGCACCGGCACCCGCCCCAGCCCCTGCTCCGCCCGAAGCGGCCGCACCCGCCGCCGCGCCCGCGGCCCCCGCTGCCGGTGGTAACACGGTTGCCACGAGCAATGACACTGGCAAAAAGGTGTACGACACCACCTGCATGGCCTGTCACGCCGCCGGTGTCGCCGGCGCGCCGAAGTTCGGCGACAAGGCAGCCTGGGGACCGCGTATCGCTCAGGGTATCGACACCCTGCATACGCACGCACTCAAGGGCTTCACGGGCAAGGCCGGCATGATGCCGCCCAAGGGTGGCAACATGAGCCTGTCGGATGCTGACGTGATGGCCGCGGTCGACTATATGGTGGCGCACGGGAAGTGATGCCTGTACTGCTTCTCGTTTAACGGCAGCATGCCACACGATCGCGGGTGTCCACCATCGCGATCCGTGGCACCACGGGTTCAAGCGCGGGCGGTAGGTTGGGGTGAATAAAAGGAAACCCAACGGAGTGGCGACAGGAAACTTCGTGCGTGAACACAATCGAGGTGGCGCGGGCTATGTTATGTTGGGGTTCGCGATGCTCACCCCAACCTACAAAGCTGGATTGCTCGGCAGGTCCCGACTAAACCGGAGTTAGCGCGGTAGGTTGGGGTGAATGAAATGAACCCCAACAAAATGATGGCAGACACATGCGCGGGTGAATGCAATCGAGATTTATGGGATTTTTGTTGGGGTTCGCGATGCTCACTCCAACCTACCGAAGTAAAATCAGCGGTTAGCTGAACATCCCCTTCAGCTTGTCGAGCCAGGAGTGCTCGCGCGGATTATGTCGTGAGCCTCCTTCTTTCACCGACCGCTCGAACTCTTCCAGCAGTTCCTTCTGTTTCGGCGTCAGGTTGACCGGCGTCTCGACGCTCACGCGGCAGTAGAGGTCGCCGACCTGGCCGCTGCGGACGTTGCGCACGCCCTTGCCGCGCAGGCGGAAGAGCTTCTCGCTCTGGGTGCCGGGCGGGACCTTGATCGAGGCGCGGCCGTCGAGGGTGGGCACGTCGAGCTCGCCGCCGAGAGCGGCGGTGGCGAAGCTCACCGGCATCTCGCAGTAAAGATCGTCCTGCTCGCGCTTGAACAGCGCGTGCGCCTTCAGCCGGATCTGCACGTACAGGTCGCCCGGCGGACCGCCGTGCTCGCCGGCCTCGCCTTCGCCGGCGAGGCGGATCTGGTCGCCCTCGTCCACGCCGGCCGGCACTTTCACCGATAGCGTCTTGGTGTGCTGCACGCGCCCGGCGCCGTGGCAGGTCGGGCACGGATCGCTGATGGTCTTGCCGCTGCCGTGGCAGTTGGGGCAGGTCTGCTGGATCGAGAAGAAGCCCTGCTGCATGCGCACTTGGCCGTGGCCGCCGCAGGTGCGGCAGGTGGTGGCCGACGTGCCGGGCTTGGCGCCGCTGCCTTTGCAGGTTTCACAGGATTCCATCGTCGGCACGCGGATGCGCACGTCGCTGCCGCGCACCGCGTCTTCGAGGGAAAGTTCCAGGCTGTAGCGCAGGTCGGCGCCGCGAAACACCTGGCGCCCGCCGCCGCGCGTGCGCCCGCCGCCGAAGATGTCGCCGAACACGTCGCCGAAGATATCGGCGAAGTTGGCACCGCCCGCGGAATAGAAACCGCCGGCGCCGGCCGCGGCCGCCGACGGATCGACGCCGGCGTGGCCGAACTGGTCGTAGGCCGCGCGCTTCTGCGCATCGGACAGGACCTCGTAGGCCTCCTTCGCGTCCTTGAACCTGGTCTCCGCCGCCTTGTCGTCGGGGTTGCGGTCCGGATGATGCTTCATCGCCAGACGCCGGTAGGCCTTCTTGATCTCGGCTTCCGAGGCGTTCCGCTCCACGCCGAGGATCTTGTAATAATCTTCTTTCGCCATTCCTGCTACCTGTTCCGCCTGAATGTCAGCACGTCAGATACGGCAAAGGCACAGAGGGCCATCCTTGCCGACGCCCGCTGTGCCCTTTCCGCGAGGACAAGACCTGGTTACTTCTTGCCCTTGTTTTCCTTCACTTCCTCGAACTCGGCGTCGACCGCCTCATCCTTGGTCGCGCCGGCCTGCTCGGCGCCGGCGGTTGCGGTTTCGCCGGCCGCGGCGTTGGCGGCGTTGGCCTGGGCGTACATCTGCTCCGCGAGCTTGTGCGAGGCTTCCGTTAGGGCGTCGGTCTTGGCCTTGATCTCGTCCTTGTCGTCACCGCGCGTGGCGGTCTCGAGTTCCTTGATCGCGGCCTCGATCTTTTCCTTCTCCGCGGCGTCGAGCTTGTCGCCCATTTCCTTCACGGACTTGCGCACGCTGTGCACCAGGCTGTCGCCGTGGTTGCGCGCCTCGGCGAGTTCCCTGGCCTTGTGGTCTTCCTCGGCGTGCGCCTCGGCGTCCTTCACCATCTGCTGGATTTCGGCTTCGCTCAGGCCCGAACCGGCCTTGATGACGATCTTGTTTTCCTTGTTGGTGGCCTTGTCCTTGGCCGACACGTGCAGGATGCCGTTGGCGTCGATGTCGAACGTCACCTCTATCTGCGGCACGCCGCGCGGCGCGGTCGGGATGCCGGTAAGGTCGAAGCGGCCGAGCGACTTGTTGCCGGCCGCCATCTCGCGCTCGCCCTGCAGCACGTGCACCGTTACCGCCTGCTGATTGTCGTCGGCGGTCGAGAATACCTGCGAGGCCTTGGTCGGGATCGTGGTGTTCTTCTGGATGAGTTTGGTCATGACGCCGCCGAGCGTCTCGATGCCGAGGGACAACGGCGTGACGTCGAGCAGCAGGATGTCCTTCACGTGGCCGCCGAGCACGCCGCCCTGAATCGCGGCGCCGATCGCGACCGCCTCGTCCGGGTTGACGTCCTTGCGCGGCTCCTGGCCGAAGAAATCCTTCACCACCTGCTGCACCTTCGGCATGCGGGTCTGGCCGCCGACCAGGATCACGTCATTGATCTCGGAAGCCTTGAGTCCGGCGTCCTTGAGCGCGATCTTGCACGGCTCGATGGTTTTCTGGATCAGGTCCTCGACCAGCGCTTCGAGCTTGGCGCGCGTGAGCTTGAGATTGAGATGCTTCGGTCCGGAGGCGTCGGCGGTGATGTACGGCAGGTTCACCTCGGTCTGCTGGCTCGAGGACAACTCGATCTTGGCCTTCTCGGCCGCGTCCTTCAGGCGCTGCAGCGCCAGCGGGTCCTTGTGCAGGTCGATGCCGGCGTCCTTTTTGAACTCCTCGGTGAGGTAATCGATGATGCGCTTGTCGAAGTCCTCGCCGCCGAGGAAGGTGTCGCCGTTGGTGGACAGCACTTCGAACTGGTGTTCGCCGTCGACTTCCGCGATTTCAATGATGGAGATGTCGAACGTGCCGCCGCCGAGGTCGTATACCGCAATCTTGGAATCGCCCGGGCGCTTGTCCATGCCGAAGGCGAGCGCGGCCGCGGTCGGCTCGTTGATGATGCGCTTGACGTCGAGTCCGGCGATGCGCCCGGCGTCCTTGGTCGCCTGGCGCTGGGAATCGTTGAAGTAGGCCGGCACCGTGATGACCGCCTCCGTCACTTCCTCGCCGAGATAATCCTCGGCGGTCTTTTTCATTTTCTGCAGCACACGCGCGGAAACTTCCGGCGGGGCCATGGCCTTGCCGCGCGCCTCGACCCAGGCATCGCCGTTCTTGGCCTTGACGATCTTGTACGGCACCATCTTGATGTCGCGCTGAACCATCTCTTCTTCGTACTTGCGACCGATCAGGCGCTTGACGGCGTAGACCGTGTTCTGCGGATTGGTAATGGCCTGGCGCTTGGCCACCTGTCCCACCAGGACTTCGCCGTCTTCGGCGTACGCCACGACCGACGGCGTGGTGCGGTCGCCTTCACTGTTCTCGATCACGCGCGGCTTGTCGCCCTCCATGATCGCGACGCAGGAGTTGGTCGTGCCCAGGTCTATACCGATGATTCTTGCCATTGTTATCGCCTCAAAAATTCAGAAATTAGGTAATTTGTCCTTTGGAATGGGGCTGGATCAGCAGTTTTCAAGCCGGTCCGGCCGGGTTTTCCGGGGCCGGGGCGGCCGCAGCCACCACCACCATGGCCGGGCGCAGCAGTCGGTCATTTAATAGATAACCCTTCTGCACCACGCTGACCACGTGATTCGGCGGGACTTCGGCCGAATCCACCATGCTGATGGCCTGGTGCCGCTCGGGATCGAATTTCTGGCCCTTCGGGTCCACCAGGGTCAGGCCGAATTTCTGGAAAATGCCGTCCAGGAGCTTGAGGGTCAGGTCCAGCCCCTCGTGCATTTTCTGCACTGCCGGGTTGCTGTCCTTGGGCAGCTCGACTGTGCGCGCCAGCTCGAGACTGTCGCGCACGGCGATGATTTCGCCGGCGAAGCGCTCGATCGCAAACTTGCGCGTGGCGGCCACGTCGGCCTCGGCGCGTTTGCGCGCGTTTTCCATTTCCGCCTTGGCGCGCAGGAACCGGTCCAGGTTCTCCGCCGCCTCGGCGCGGGCTTTCTCCAGGTCCGCCTGCAACTGCTGAGTTTCGGTGGCCGGCTCGAGGTCGTGCGACGCGCCCTGCGGGGCCGGCGCCGCGGTTTCCCCGCGCGGGTCCGCCGGGGCTTGCTTGATGTCACTCATTTACCGCTGTCTCCAGATGGGTTGCACCGTGATGCATGGGGTTATCGCTCGGTCGATTCAAGCCGGCCGCCGCGCTCGCCGCCGCTCAGGGCGCCGCTCAACAGCCGCGCGGTGATGTCGACGATCGAAATGACCTGCTCGTAGGCCATCCGCGTCGGCCCGATCACTCCGAGGGTGCCGACGACGCGCCCGTCGACGCTGTAGGGCGCGGTCACCAGGCTGCACTCGGCCAGGGCGTCGTAGCCGGACTCGGTGCCGATAAAGATCTTCACGCCGTTGGTGCGCATGCTCTGGTCGAGCAGGTGCAGCAGGTCGCGCTTGGTGGTGAAGGCGTCGAACAGCCGGCGCAGCTTGCGCACGTCGCCCAACTCGGGAACGTCCATCAGGTTGGATTCGCCGCTCACCACCAGCTCGTCGGGCGGCTCCTCCTCGGCCAGCGCGGAGCGCGCCATGTTCACCGCCAGGTGCATGACGCGCTGCATGTCGTCGCTCGCCTGTTGGATCTCGCCGAGCAGGGATAGCTTTACCTCGCTCATGGAAACGCCGGCGTAGGTTTCATTGAAGTAATTGCCGGCCTGCACCAGCTCGGACGGCGAATACTCGCGGTCGGCCTGGATGATGCGGTTGTGCACCTGGCCGTCCTGGGTTACCAGGATCACCAGGATGCGCCGGCCGGAAAGGTTCACGAAATCGATGTGACGGAATGCCAGCTGCTCCTCGCGCCGCGGCGCCATCACCAGGCCGGCGAGCTTGCAGATCTCCGACAGCACCTGCGAGGCGTTTTCGATCAGATGCTGCGGATCCTGGTTGGTCAGGATCTCCTGCTCCAGCTTGTGCAGTTCGTTCGCGTGCAGCGGCTTGACCTGGAGCAGCGTGTCCACGAACACGCGGTAGCCGCGCTCGGTCGGCACGCGCCCGGCCGAGGTGTGCGGCGAGCGCACCAGGCCCATTTCCTCGAGGTCGGACATGACGTTGCGCACCGTCGCCGGCGACAGCTCGAGCCCGGCCTGGCGCGCCAG
>JBLMXN010000006.1:0-4653 GCA_050257795.1 Bacteroidota bacterium | reverse complement strand
TGATCGCCGAGATCAAGAAGGCCTCGCCCAGCAAGGGCGTGCTGCGCGCCGACTTTCATCCGGCCGAGATCGCGCAGAGCTATGCGCGCCACGGCGCCACCTGCCTGTCGGTGCTCACGGATGAGGAGTTTTTCCAGGGCGCGGATGCGTATTTGCAGCAGGCGCGTGCGGCCTGCGTGTTGCCGGTGTTGCGCAAGGATTTCACCATCGATCCCTACCAGGTGTACGAGGCGCGCATGCTCGGCGCCGATGCCATCCTGCTCATCGTCGCCGCGCTGGGCGATACGCCGCTGCGCGAGCTGGCCGCATTGGCGATGGAGCTGGGCATGGACGTGCTGGTCGAAGTGCACGACGCCGCGGAACTCGAGCGCGCCTTGGTTCTCGACACCCCGCTGATCGGCATCAATAACCGCGACCTGCGCACGTTCCATACCACTCTGCAAACCACAATCGACCTGCTCGACCGGATTCCGCGCGACCGGACGGTGGTGACCGAGAGCGGGATTCTGGCGCCGAAGGACGTGGCGCTGATGCGCGCGCATGGCGTGAATGCTTTCCTGGTCGGTGAGGCCTTCATGCGGACGCCCGATCCGGGCGCGACCCTGGCGCAGCTGTTTGGCGGAGCGGATTTGGCCGTCGATAAGACTGGCGGCACGGGTGCCGGCCGCTAAACCTCTTCGTAGTTTTCCGGCATTCGGCGGCGGTTTTCATCCACGACGATATGGTCCGGCGGCAGTCCAGCGAGATGCCGTTCATGCATCTTCAGGTAAGCTTCTTCGATGTCGCGGGTGAAGCGTGCCGTATCGAACAGCGGCTGCGTGGTTCTGTTCGTCGCCAGTTTCCGGTGAATGTCCGCGAGTCGCCCGGGTTGGGTCGCCAATTCCAGCGCCAAGGCTTCATACTCGGCATGGCGGCGCGTGACCAGCTCGGGTAAACCGATGGCATTGAGCAGACTGGCTGCCACGCGCCCCGCAAAGGTGTTCCCCAGGCAGGTCAGAACGGGCAAGCCTGCCCACAAGGCGTCGCTCGCGGTGGTGTGCGCGTTGTAATAAAACGTGTCCAGAAACAGATCTGCCTGACGAAGCCGCGCCAAGTGTTCGGCCAGACTTTCAATGCGCGGCGCGAACACCAGGCGATCCGGCGAAACGCCGCGTTTTCCGGCTTCAAGGCGCAGGTTGTTGACTACGGTCGTGTTTCCCTCAGACAACCACAGTACGCTGCCTTCAACTCTGCACACGAGTTGCATCCAGATATCGAATAAATCCGGTGTGATCTTGTAGTGGTTGTTGAAACAGCAGAACACGAATGCGCCGTCTGGAAAACCCAGCTCGGCACGGCTGAAGGAACGATCGGAAATCATCTTGGTCGAGTCGTTTACCTGATAGGAGTTCGGCAGGTAAACGATCTTCTCGTTGTAATACCGTTGGTGTTCCTCCGGGATCAGTATGTGATCCGCAATCAGGTAGTCGATGTAGTCCGCGCCCATCGTCCCGGGATAGCCCAGGTAATTCACTTGTATGGGTGCCGGGCGAAGCGCAAAGACACCCGTTCGGGCATTCTTTGTGTGGCCGCCGAGATCAATCGCAATATCAATCTCCAGCTCGCGCGCCACTGCGGCGATTTCCTTATCGGTCCGATTCCCCACCTCGAAGAAACGATCAAACCCTTTGTCCAGTCGCTGACGCCATGCGTCATTCGCCGACGGTCTGAAGGAAAAACCGATCACCTCGAATTTTTTTCGATCGTGGATTTCAATAAAGCGAGCTATTAGATGCGATATGGGATGTTCCCGAAAATCGGCGGAGAAGTAGCCAATACGAACGCGGTTATGGGCGTAGCGTTCACCCTTCCAAAGCGGCATAGAGCTGGCTGGGTATTTATCCTGGACGTAGGTTTGTGCACAGCGATGTTGCTGAGTGAGACTGGAGGGGATCGCTAGAAGAGTGAAAGGAGACACCGCTTTTTCGTCACGGCCAACCGCGTTGGTAATCGTTGCGCAGGCAGCGTCGAAACCCTCCCAATTGCAACTGAGCATCTTGCTATGCAGCCAAGAGCCGCCGACATAAGGCAAATCAGGCTTGATGGCGATCGCCTTGTTATAACAAATCAATGCTTCATCGGATTGTTTCAGTTCTTCAAGCGCGTTGCCCCGGTTGTTGTGCGCCTCGGCGTAATCCGGCTGGAGCGCGAGGGCGCGGTCGTAGCTGGCCAGTGCCTCGTCGAGGCGGTCGAGGCCTCTGAGGACTATGCCGCGGTTGTTGTGCGCCTTGGCAAAATTTGGTTTGAGAGCAATAGCGCGGTCGTAGCTGGCCAGCGCCTCGTCGAGACGGTCGAGGCTTTTGAGCACATTGCCGCGGTTGTTGTGCGCCTCGGCGTAATCCGGCTGGAGAGCGAGGGCGCGATCGTAGCTGGCCAGCGCCTCGTCCAGACGCTTGATATCCTGGAGCACATTGCCGCGGTTGTTGTGCGCCTCGGCGTAATCAGGTCTGAGGGAAAGAGCCCGATCGTAGCTGGCCAGCGCCTCGTCCGGGCGCTTGAGGTATTCATGTGCAGCGCCCAGGTTGATGTACGCATTAGGTTGGTTGGGGTTAATTTCCAGTGACCTTCTGATCAATAGAATGCCTTCCTGGAAGCGGCCCGTTTGCAAATGAAGCGCGCCCAGATTATTAAGAGCGCCGACATGCCTGTGATCGACGGTCAGGATTCGTTGGTAAAGAATTTCTGCGTCCCTGTACTTGCCCGCTTGATGTTGTGCCACCGCCTGAGCGAACAAAGCGTTTACACCGGGGGTGGTTTGGGATGATGAGTCTTTGTTCTTCATAGCTCGGTGTTTCGTTCACATCCGTGACCCTGGCGATTGTCAATTGGTTTCCGTGCAATCCAGTCTTGCCTCAATGCTCGGTGGGCATGCTTCCAGCATGCGTGTGAAACTCACGCTGTGTCAGCGTGGCACGCTGACAACGTCCTCGCGCGTCTCGCCGCGCGCGAGAAAGTGACGGGATGGCATATGCTCGGGAGGCTGACGGATTGTTTGGCTATTCATACACGAAGGCAGCCAAAACATGCAAGGCCGGGCGCGCGGGTTTTCGCACGGGCAGCGCGCAAGATATACTTCGCTGTCAACCCGGGAGACAGCAATGAAAGCAAGAATCAAGTGGATCGGTGACGTCGGCTTCGAAGGTTCCGCCGACAGCGGCCATACCGTAATTATGGACGGCGCACGCGAATCGGGCGGGCACAACCGGGGATCGCGGCCGATGGAACTGCTGCTGATCGGCACCGGCGGATGCACCTCGTTTGACGTCGTGCTTATCCTGCGCAAGTCCCGGCAGGATGTGACCGCGTGCGTCGCCGAGGTCGAGGCCGAACGCGCGGCCACCGACCCCAAGGTGTTCACACGCATACACATTCATTTTATCGTCACCGGCAGGAATCTGGACGCGAAGAAGGTCGCGCACGCGATCGAGCTTTCCGCCACCAAGTACTGCTCCGCATCCATCATGCTCGCCAAGACCGCGAAGATCACGCACGATTTCGAAATCGTGGAAACCAAATGACTGGAACCTATCTCAAAATTATTTTCCCCCTCCCCTTGCGGGAGGGGGTTAGGGGGAGGGGGAAATCGGCTAAACGCACTGCTGTTTTTGCTGCCTTACTTGGTCGCTTTCTTCACCCCCACCCCAACCCTCCCCCGTCAAGGGCGAGGGACTTTATTTTTGAGACAGGTTTCGGGGACATAGCGGGGGCAGAAGTATGAAGCGGCCAAAGGCCACCGCCGGCCTGCGCCACGTGGCGTTGACGGTGCAGAACCTTGAGGCCTGCGAACGGTTCTATACGGGGCTGCTCGGGATGCGCGTCGAGTGGCGGCCGGACGCGGACAACGTGTATCTGACCGGTGGCCACGACAACCTGGCGCTGCACCGTGCGCCCGCCGGCTTCGAACCAGGATCGGACCAGCGGCTCGATCACATCGGTTTCATGATCGATGAAATCGGCGAAGTGGATGAGTGGCACAGGTTTCTGAAGTCGGAAGGCGTTCCCATTCTCAAGGAACCCAGGACCCACCGCGACGGGGCGCGCAGTTTCTACTGCAGCGACCCGGACGGCAATACCGTCCAGATCATCTATCATCCGCCGCTCGCGAAAAAATAAACCGCGCGACCCGCGATTACAGCCAGTAGGCGGTGCCGGTCATGATTTTCGAAGTGCAGCCCATCAGCTGTTTTACCGGCGCTGGCAGCTCGGCCGCGCCGGATTCGATGGCCACGGTGGCATGCCGGCCTTCGTCTTCGCGCATCTGTTCCAGGATCGCCCGGCTTTTGCCGTCCCCGGACGGCAGACGTTGCAGATGCCCGCTGAGGTGCTCGACCACCTGCTTTTCGGTTTCGGCGACGAAGCCGAGGCTCCATTTGTCGCCGAGAATGCCCGCGAGCGCGCCGATGGCGAACGAACCGGCATACCACAATGGATTGAGATAGCTCGGATGCGTGCCGAGGTCGCGGATGCGTTTCTCGGTCCAGGCGAGATGGTCGTTTTCCTCCTGCGCCGCCTGTTCCATTTTTCCGCGCACCTCCGGCAGCTTGGCCGTGACCGCCTGCCCCTGGTACAGCGCCTGCGCGCAAATCTCGCCGGCGTGATTGATGCGCATCAGCC
>JBLMXN010000005.1:0-32661 GCA_050257795.1 Bacteroidota bacterium | reverse complement strand
AGCGCGACGCGCTCGCCAAGCAATGGCAGCAACGCATGGCCTCGGCGGCGCAACAGGCGCTGCAGGCCGGCAAGCTCGGCGGCTCGATGGCGCGCCTGGTGGATCATCTGCTGCAGCCGCACCTGCCGGGGCGCATGCTGCTGGCGCGCTACATGACGCAGGTCGCGCGCACCGATTACAGTTTCGCGCATCCGTCGCGACGCGAAGGCAGCGCGATCCTGCCTGGCATGCGCAGCCAGCACATCGATCTGATGGTGGCGCTCGACACCAGCGGCTCGATCTCGGACGAGGAAATGAAGGAGTTCCTGAGCGAGATCAACGCCATCAAGGGTCAGGTCGGCGCGCGCATCACGCTGCACGCCTGCGACGAACGCCTGGTGGCCGACGGTCCGTGGACCTTCGAGCCGTGGGAGGAAATCGCGCTGCCAAAGAAATTCCAGGGCGGCGGCGGCACCCGGTTCACGCCGGTATTCGAATGGGCCGACGACCAGGACCGCCAGCCGAACCTGCTGCTTTACTTCACCGACGCCAAGGGCGAATTCCCCAAGCGCGAACCGAACTACCCGGTGATCTGGCTCGTGAAAGGCAAGGAAAAGGTGCCCTGGGGCCAGCGGATTCAGTTAAACTAGGCGCGCGGTTCCGTTTTACCTCTGCTTGATCCGGCCCGAATTCCCATGGAACTCTCCAGCGAAGACCTGTTGCGCCTGAACGTGCTGCTCGCCAACGAAGTCGAGGCGATCCGCATCGACGAGGGCAGCATGACGGTCTACGGCCTGTCGCGCGGCAACGAGGCGCGCGTTCCGCTGCGGCCCAATTGCCGCCCCGAGAAGTACCTGCGGCTGGTGCGCGAGATGCTTTCCAGTCACGTGCTCGGCTCGCCCGGCGGTTATCCGGTGTTCCTGCAACGCTGGACGCGCATGGGCCAGACGCGCGACGCGCAGCTCGACAAGCTGCTGCTGCTCGGCGAGCCCGAGGCGGTCGTCGCGGTGGCCGGCGCTTCCGGCCTCTCCGACGATCTGGCGCGCCGCACCTGGTGGGCCATGCCGACCTCCGACATCGCGCGGCGCATGCTGGAAAAAGAGACCGTGGTGCAGGGAGCCATGGGCAAGGAGCTGGCGGCTTACCTGGTCGAGCACCTGGCGTTCGAAACCGAACCGATGACCATCATCGCCACGGTGCAGCTGATCCTGCAACCCGGCCTGATCGACGCCGAAACGCGCGCGCGCATCTTCCGCCTCGGCACGCACCGCAACGCCTATCACATCGGCTTTCTCGCGGCGACCCCGGACGATCTGCCCGACACCACCCCGGCGCGCCCCGACTACGACGATTACCGCGCGCGGCTCAATGCGCTCGCCGACGACGGGAATACGCTGGCCGCGTTCCTCGCCAGGCTGCTCGACACTGCCGGCCAGACGTTCCTCGCCGTTTCCGAGGCGCAGTTGCAGCATCCGGTGGACAAGTACACCGTGGCGGCGATGATGGAAATCATCGGAAATTATTTCGCGCCGGCACGCGACGCGCCGGCGGGCGAGATCGGCGCAGCGCTCGAATGCACCGCGGCACAATTGGCGTCGGCGAGCGGCGAGCTGGCGGCACTGCTGGAAAAACTGCCTGAACTCAGGAACGAGATCGGCGCCATGCTGACGCTGGCGCATTCCAGCGAACGCCTGATCACGCCCATCATCGCGGTGACCAGCGCCAGCGGCACGCTGTTGCGCCGCAAGCTCGAGCCGGTGCTGGACCCGCTGCTGCAGCAATACGCGGTGCTGCGCAAGACCGCGCAGGCGCCCGCGGGCGGCGCTTCGCGCCGGCGCGTGTCCGGAAGATAAGCGGAAGTTACTTCTTTTCGGGGTCGTGGTTCTTGCGGCCGATCTTGGTGATCGGCACCACCACGTTCTTTTTCGGCTCGTCAACGAAGTACGGGCGCATGCCCATGGACTCCCCGGCCGCCTCGATCAGCTCGCGTTCGCGCGCCGAAATCAGCTTCAGGCACTGACGGATGCCCTCGATGGTGCGGTCGGACAGCGGGTGCTTCAGTCCCGGCTGCGTGGCCGTGTCCTTCACCACGTCGGTCAGCACCAGCTTCATGGCCTTCAGAATCTGGAATTCCTTGTTTTGCTGCGGATCGGTTCGGTCGTCACTCATGGGTTCGTCCCGGCCAACGGTGGTGGGTGGCGGCGGGCAAAAACCCCACGGATACGGCCGGTTTCGCACGCCCTCGACTAACGGCGCGGCAGGTTACAGGGATTGCCGGGTATTGGCAAATCAGTTGCGCGCGGAATTGGCGCTGACGGCCAGGACGTGGGGTTTGGCGCTGTAATAGCGTGTGTAATACAGCACTTTCTTGACGTAGTTCTGCGTTTCCGGGTACGGCGGAATACCGCGATACTGGCGCACCGCGTTCTCGCCGGCGTTGTAGGCGGCGATGACCAGATAGCGCTGGTTGTTGAACTCCTCGGACAGATATTTCAGGTGCTGGACCGCGGCGCGGACATTCTCGACCGGATCGTAGACGTCCTGCACGCCGTAAATTTTGGCGGTCTCGGGCATCACCTGCATCAGTCCGCGCGCGCCCTTGTTGGACACGGCATACGGATTGAACGCGGACTCGACCGTCATGATCGCCTTGACCAGCGCGAAGTCGACGCCGTATTTGTCGGTGTAACGCCGGATCAAGCGGTCGTAGGTGGACGGATTCTCGCGGAACACCGGGCTGTTCTTCTGCGCCGCCAGTGTGCCCGCGCCGCGCGCCTCGACGCTCGCGCGCACCAGGCGGTAGTGCTTGTTGTTGACCGGATGATCGGCGATCAGGCGCGAGCCGTTCGGCAGTTCGTAAACGTACAAATCGGCGAACGCCGGCGCGCCGAGCAGGAACGTCAGCGACAAGCCGGCGGCAAACCGGCCGGCGCGAAACGTCCGGCGACGGTCCGGCCTGTTGGTGATCCCCTTGGTCATAAGTAATTGGAATCCCTGCAAGATTCACGCCTTTTTGTTATCCGCAACGCCATATCCCGCTTAAAGTATGGACCACATCGAGCCAGGGCCGTCCACGAAATAGACCGTCGGAACAATCTGTTAGCGCGTATTACTTGCCTGTGCCCACGAATCGGGTAGGCTGGACGGACTTATCCGGATTCCTTCGCCCGCCGGCGTAGCGCCCGAGTTACAAAGTGGGGAGTGCAGCAAGCAAACCGCCGGACAGGACGTCCGGCGCTTTGTGCCTCAGCCGAGCAATTCGGTGTCGTCGTGGGAGTACGGCGGCGAGCAGCAGCACAGAATTTTCAGGTCGTCCGATCCCGTGTTCTCGACCCGGTGCGGCGTTCCCGGCGGAATGCAGATCGTGTCGCCCCGGCGAATCGCAAACGTCTCCTCTCCCAGCACCATCCGCCCGTCGCCCGCGGTGACGTGGTAGATCTCCTCGCTGCGACGATGCCGGTGCAGCTGCGTGCCCCGGCCCACCGCGACGATCGCCTCGGCGAAGCTCTGGTTGGCGTTGCCGTGCACTGCCGGGTGCATCAGCTCGCGGATGATCGAGCCGTCCTTGGTCAGGAAGGCTCCGGCGTCGGCGTAGCAGGTCTTCTTCATCGGGTCGAATAGATAGATGAAACGGATGATGCCGCCGATCAGATCTCGACGCCCTTTTCCTTGAAGCGGGCCTTGACCCTTTGTTCGATTTTGGGAGCCAGGCGCTCCCCCCAGCGTTGTCCGATGACGAGCCCTTCCCGGCTCATCACCGGCGCCAGCGAGCTGGCCTTCCTCCCGAGCGGCGATTGAAAGAACGCCAGTAACCCCTTGATGTCGTCGTGCGTGTAATACTTGTTGTAGAGCACCACCATCAGGTCGACGAATCCGCCTTTGGTGTTCATTTCCTCGGAAATGGTTTTGTTGACCTCCTCGCTCATGACGTCGAGCATCTGCGGCGGGATGTCGGGGTGGGCTTTTTTGATCGTCTCTGACATCTGGCCGACGACCGCCTGCGACATGGTCTGGGCGATCTGCATGGCGCCGGTGGCTTGCAACAAGCGCTTGATATCCTCGCGTTTCGCCGGAGTCAGTTCTTCCGCGGCGTTGGCGTTGATCCACGACAGCGCCATGACGCCGAGGAACAGCAGGTACAGGATCTTTTTCATTTCCATCTCCGATGTCGATCGGCCTGCGGCCGGGTATTAATTGCGGTTCCCGCACCGCGGGCGGGTAACTTCTCTTTGCTCGTGCAAAGAGAAGTTACCAAGAGAAAGCACGCCCCGGAGCCGCCGAAAACCCCTTGCGCTTCCCGCCCGAGCGGGCGCTCGCCAACTCGTCGGCCGCGCACAACGCGGCTCGACTCGAACAGGGGCTCGCTTGAATGTTCCCGCTCGGGCTGCGATGCTCGGCGGTGGCTACGGGGATAACAAAACACCTGTGCCAGGTACATCAGTCGTGATCAGATCTCATTCCGCCAGAACTGGTCCTCGCGCTCGAACAGCCGGCTGGCCTCGCGCGGGCCCCAGGTGCCGGCCGGATAGGTGGCGATAAAGTCGCGGCGCTGCGCCCACTCGCGCAGGATCGGATCGACCACGCGCCAGGCCCATTCGACCTCGTCGAAGCGCAGGAACAGGCTGCGGTCGCCCTCGATCACGTCCAGCAGCAGTGTCTTGTACGCCTCCATCGTCGTGGCCTCGGCGGCGCGATACGAGGCATTAAGGCGCACGATGCGCGTGTTCATCCCCAGTCCCGGCTCCTTGGCGTGCAGCTCGATGTGCATGCATTCGGTCGGCTGCATCGACAGCATGATCCAGTTGGGATCGATGTGCGCCGCGCCGGCGTCGTGGAACAGCAGCTGCGGCGGATGGCGGAAACGGATCGCGATGAGCGAGAAATTTTCCGCCAGGCGCTTGCCGGTGCGCACGTAGAACGGCACGTTGCGCCAGCGCCAGTTGTCGATCATGAACTTGGCCGCCACGTAGGTTTCGGCCACCGAGTTCCTGGCCACGCCCTCTTCCTCGAGATAGCCCGGGACGTTCTGGTTGTGCACGCGTCCGGGGGCGTACTGGGCGCGAAACGCGTGGTCGCCCACCGTCTGCGGCAGGATCGGGCGAATGGAGCGCAATACCTTCACCTTCTCGTCGCTGAGCGCGTCGGCGTCGAGCTGCGCCGGCGGCTCCATCGCCGTCAGCGTGAGTAATTGCATCAGGTGATTCTGCAGCATGTCGCGCAGCGCCCCGGCGCCGTCGTAGTAGCCGGCGCGCGTTCCCACGCCCTCGGACTCGGCCACGGTGATCTGCACGTGGTCGATATAGTTGCGGTTCCAGATCGGTTCGATCAGGGTGTTGGCGAAACGGAACACCAGCAGGTTCTGCACCGTTTCCTTGCCGAGGTAGTGATCGATGCGGTAGATCTGCTCCTCGTCGAAATAATGGTGCAGTCTTTCGTTCAGCTTGCGCGCGCTCTCGATGTCCTCGCCGAAGGGCTTCTCCACCACGATGCGGTGCCGGCCCTGCGTGCGGCTGATGCCGACGCGGCTCAGTTGCTCGATCACTCCGAGAAAATCCGACGGCTTGATGGCGAGATAGAAGACCATGTTCTCGCATACGCCCATGCGCGGCTTGCTCAGCTCGTCCATCATGCGCTTGTACGCCTGCTGGTCGTTCAGGTCGCCGGCGACGTAATCGAAGCGCGCCTCGAAGCGCGTGAACACCGGGGCATCGAACACCTGGTCGAGATGTTGCTGGATGCTCTGCTTGAGGAAACCGAGCCACTCGCTCAGGCTCCACTCGCGGCGCGCGAACGCCAGGAAGCGCAGGTCGGCCGGCAGCTTGCCGGCAGCCTCGAGCTGGTACAGCGCCGGCAGCAGCTTGCGCGAGGCCAGGTTGCCGGTGGCGCCGAAGATGACGAAGTAACACGGTCCGAGATCAGCCATGGTTTCCTTTTTGTTCTTGCCCTCGGATTGATCCTAGCAGGAACGGGGACGTTAACACGAGCCGGGCGTCGCCGCTAAGCAACCGGTTCATTCCATGCGGCCAGCGCGCGTTCGATGCGACGGTCGGGCACCAGCCATAACGCGGCCACCGGCACGTACAATATCCCGGCGGCCCAAGGCGCAATAAACGCGCCAAATATGCCAACAACGTAAAACAATGGTGACAACTTTCCCTTGAGGTCCCGGCCCACGGCTTTGGCGAGCAGCGACTCCCGGCCGTGCCCGGCGATGATCGTCTGCTGCAAAATCCAGCCCGGTAGGCTGGGGTGAGCACTGCGAACCCCAGCATATTCTGCGCCACCTCAATTGCCTGTGCGCACGCACATGCCTGCCGCCATTTTGTTGGGGTTCATTTCATTCACCCCAACCTACCATGCCAAGGGGCCAATGATCAGCCCAATGGCAATAAGACCCACCGCCAATAAAACTCCTCCTGTATATACCAGTTTTCCAGGATAGGCCGCTCTGTCCCAATTCAATGCGCAGTAGATTAATGATGTGGGAAAAAACAATGCCATGAGTATGCCCATAAAATACTGCTTGTTCCCGAATGCTGTGAGCATACTTATTACGGACCCCACGAACAGAAGCGTTGCGCCTACCGAACCGAGAACCATTGCCACGATCAACACGGCACTATCCATGGGCTTCTCACCTGACTTGAATAAGAATTAAAGGGCTGAGCTCATTCTCTTAGAAGTTAAAAGGCCAGGCTCAATTCCTTGAATAATTGAACCTGAGCCTTTTAATTCGGGAACCGCAAGTAGTTGTTGAGATCGCGCGCAGAGCGCGCAATACCATTCAAAGCCTGGATTACGGTGGCTCTGTCCAGACCGACTCGACAACGATCATCCGCGTCGTGGCGCAGCGCTGCCGCATTGTCTTGGGCTGGCGGTATGCCTCCGACGCCCACCATTCCCGGGCGCGTTCCAGCGTCGGAAATTCCAGGATCACGACGCGTTCGGGGTCCCAGCCGCCTTCGAGCATTTCCACCCGGCCGCCGCGCGCCAGATATTTTCCGCCGAACCCGGCGATCGTCGCCGGCACCAGTTTCTTGTATTCCTCGAACTTGGCGGGATCGGTGGCGCGGACATCGACAATGACGTAAGCGGCCATGTGACCTCCGAATGTCGATCGGCGGATTGAAGATCATTCGGCGGGTTACGGCAAAAAAATCGCCTAACCCGCCCTACATAAAAGATCCCCCTCACCCCTGCCCTCTCCCGCAAGGGGAGAGGGAGAAATTATCCCACCCACACCCGCGCGTTGCGGAACATCCGCATCCACGGCCCGTCCTCGCCCCAGGAATCCGGGCGCCAGGAGTTGGCGACGGCGCGGACCACGCGCTCGGGGTGCGGCATCATGATGGTGAAGCGTCCGTCCGGCGTGGTCAGGCCGCAGATCCCGTGCGGGGAGCCGTTCGGGTTGTACGGGTAGGTCTGCGTCAACTTGCCGCGGTTGTCGACGAAACACAGCGCGACTTCCTTGTTGAGGATCGCCTGTTCGACATGGTCCAGATCGCGGAATTCGGCCAGCCCCTCTCCGTGCGACACCGGAATCGGCAGCATCGAGCCGAGCATGTCCTGCAGGAAGATCGACGGATTCTGCGGGATCTGCACCATGGCCACGCGCGCCTCGAACTGCTCCGAGGTGTTGCGCACGAAATGCGGCCAGCGCTCGGCGCCGGGGATGATCTCGTGCAGGTTCGACATCATCTGGCAGCCGTTGCAGATGCCGAGCGCGAAGCTGTCGGGGCGCACGAAGAATGCCGCGAACTCATCGCGCGCGCGCGAATTGAACAGGATCGACTTGGCCCAGCCCTCGCCCGCGCCGAGCACGTCACCGAAGGAAAAACCGCCGCAGGCAGCGAAACCCTTGAAGTCCCTGAGCCCGATACGCCCCTCGATGACGTCGCTCATGGTCACGTCGACCGCGGTGAAGCCGGCGCGGTCGAAAGCGGCGGCCATTTCCATCTGGCCGTTGACGCCCTGCTCGCGCAGGATGGCGATGCGCGGGCGCGCGCCGCGGCCGATGTAGGGCGCGGCGATCTTTTCCTCGGGGTCGAACGTCAGTTTCGCGCTCAGGCCCGGATCGCCGGTGTCCAGAATGCGGTCGTACTCCTCCTGCGCGCACTGCGGATTGTCGCGCAGCGACTGCATGCGGTAAGTGGTCTCGGACCAGGCGCGCTGCAGGTTGACGCGCGAGTCGTAGAAGATCTCCTTCCTGCCGAAGTTGACGCTGACGATGTCGTCGTCGGTGATCGTGCCGATGATATGGGTGTGCCGCACCAGGCCGGCCTGCTTGAGCGCGCCGATGATGCCTTCGCGGCGCGCGCGCGGCACCTGCAACACCGCGCCCAGTTCTTCGCTGAACAGCGCGTCGACTGGATCGCCGCCCAATTCGGTGAGATCGATGCGCACGCCGGTGCGCCCGGCAAAGGCCATCTCGCAGATGGTGGCGAACAGGCCGCCATCGGAACGGTCGTGGTACGCCAGCGCGAAGCCGAGCTCGTTCAGTGCCTGGATCACGTGGAAATAGAGCCGCAGCACGCGCGGGTCGTCCACGTCCGGCGCCTCGTCGCCGACCATGCCGTACACCTGCGCCAGCGCCGAGCCGCCGAGACGGTGTTTCCCCTTGCCGAGATCGATCAGGATAAGATCGGTTTCACCCTGGTCGGTGCGCAGTTGCGGCGTCAGCGTCCGGCGCACGTCCATGACCGGCGCGAATGCCGAGACGATCAGCGACAGCGGCGCCGTGACTTCGCGCTTCTCGCCATTGGCGTCCTGCCACACTGTTTTCATCGACATCGAGTCCTTGCCGACCGGAATCGAAATGCCGAGCGCCGGGCACAGTTCCGTCACCGCGCGCACGGTGTCATACAGCGCCGCGTCCTCGCCCGGATGACCGGCGGCCGCCATCCAGTTGGCCGACAGCTTCACGTCCGGCAATTTCTGGATGCGCGCCGCGGCCAGGTTGGTGAGCGCCTCGCCGACCGCCATGCGCCCGCTCGCAGCCGGATCGATCAGCGCGACGGGCGTGCGCTCGCCCATGGCCATGGCCTCGCCAGTGTAGCCGTCGTAGCCGCTCGCGGTCACAGCGACGTCGGCCACCGGCACCTGCCACGGGCCGACCATCTGGTCGCGGCACACCAGGCCCGAGACCGTGCGGTCGCCGATGCTGATGAGAAAGGTCTTGTTCGCCACCGTCGGCAGCCGCAACACGCGGTAGGCGGCGTCCTTGATGTCGATGTTTTTGGTCTTGAAGCGCTCGAGCCTGCGCTTCACGTGTTTCACGTCGCGCTGCATTTTGGGCGGCTTGCCGAGCAACACGCCGAGATCCATGTCGATCGGACGCGCCATGCGTTCGGCCAGCGCGACATCCGTGGTCAGGTTCCGGCTCGACGCGAAGTAGCCGTCTTCCAGCGACAGATGCCGCTCTTCGGTGGCTTCGCCGACCACGGCATAAGGGCAGCGCTCGCGCTCGCACAGCGCGCGAAAGGTTTCCAGCTGTTTCCCGTCCACCGCCAGCACGTAGCGCTCCTGCGCCTCGTTGCACCAGATTTCCATCGGCGACATGCCGGGCTGGTCGTTCGGCACCGCGCGCAGCTGGAACCGGCCGCCGCGGCCGGCGCCGTTGACCAGTTCCGGCAGCGCGTTCGACAGGCCGCCGGCGCCGACGTCGTGGATCGAGAGGATCGGGTTCTCCTCGCCCAGCGCCCAGCACTGGTCGATGACTTCCTGGCAGCGCCGCTGCATCTCGGCGTTGCTGCGCTGCACCGAGGCGAAATCGAGTTCTTCGTGGCTGGTGCCGGTGGCCATGCTCGAGGCCGCGCCGCCGCCCAGTCCGATGAGCATGGCCGGTCCGCCGAGCACGACGATCTTTGCGCCGGCCGGAATCTCGCGCTTGTGGATGTGCCGCTCGCGGATGTTGCCGAGGCCGCCGGCGAGCATGATCGGCTTGTGATAGCCGCGTACTTCGCCGCCGACGTCCAGCTCGAAGGTGCGGAAGTAGCCGCCGATGTTGGGGCGGCCGAATTCGTTGTTGAAGGAAGCGCCGCCGATCGGACCTTCGAGCATGATGGACAGGGCGCTCACGATGCGGCCGGGTTTGCCGTGATCGATCTCCCACGGCTGCTCGGCGCCGGGGATGCGCAGGTTCGACACCGAAAAACCGGTGATGCCGGCCTTGGGCTTGGCGCCGCTGCCGGTCGCGCCCTCGTCGCGGATTTCGCCGCCGCTGCCGGTGGCCGCGCCCGGGAACGGCGAGATTGCGGTCGGATGGTTGTGCGTCTCGACCTTCATGAGGATATGTGTGTCGTCCTCGTGATAGGCGTACACGCCGGTGCCGGGCTCGGGAAAGAACCGTCCGATGCGGCAACCCTGGATGACCGAGGCGTTGTCCTCGTAGGCGACCAGCGTGCCCTTGGGATTGGCGGCGTGGGTCTCACGGATCATGCCGAACAGCGACTGTGCCTCACGCCTGCCGTCGATGATCCAATCGGCGTTGAAAATCTTGTGCCGGCAGTGCTCGGAGTTCGCCTGCGCGAACATCATCAGCTCGACGTCGGTGGGATTGCGCCCGATGCGTTTGAAATTTTCGACCAGGTAGTCGATCTCGTCGTCCGACAGCGCCAACCCCCATTCGCGGTTGGCGGCCGCGAGCGCCGCGCGCGTGCCGCCGATGAGGTCGACCACGCGCAGGATCGCGGGCGTGTCCTCGCGGAACAGCAGCGCCGCCTGCGCCAGTTCCGGCAGCACGTTCTCGACCATGCGGTCGTGAATCAGCGGCACCAGGCTTTCGCGCTCGGCGGAACTCAGGTGCGCGCCGTCGCTTTTCGCGAAATACCACGCCACCCCGCGCTCGATGCGCCGCACCTGTTTCAACCCGCACACATGCGCGATGTCGCTGGCCTTGCTCGACCACGGCGAGATCGTGCCGAGGCGCGGCACTACCAGCATCAGCTCGCCTGTCGCTTGAGCAGCATCGGCCCTGGGTCCGTAGGTCAGCAGGCGTTCGAGCAGCGCGCGGCTTCGCGCGTCGAGCTCGGCTTCGAGCGCGGCGAAATGCCAGTAAAGCGCGGTGACGCCGGCGAGCGCCGGCACGCGCGCGCGCATCTCCGCGAGCAGCTTGTCGCGCCGGAACGGCGACAGCGCCGGTGTCCCCGGCAGTGACAGCAGTGCCGGGGCCGGCGGCGAAGACGCTTTGGAGATTTCAGGTTTTCCACCGCTCATGCGTGACTCACACCCAGGCCTCGGAAAGATGGTAGAACGCCAGCCCTTCGTCCTGCTCGGCGACGTCGATGAAGGAAGGTTCGCAGCCCATGGCGCGCGCCAATGCCGCGCGCGCGAGCTCGGGGCGGTTGTTGGTCTCGGACAGGTGCGCCGCCGCCACGTAGCGCAGGCGCGACGAGGCGATGCGCGCGAGCAGATCCGCCGCGGTGCCGTTTTCCAGATGCCCGTGTTCGCCGGCAATGCGGGCCTTGAGCGACGCCGGGTACGGGCCGTCGCGCAGCAGGCGGGCGTCGTGGTTGCATTCGAGCACCAGCGCGTCGCAATCGCTCAGCATGTCCACGACATGCGCGGTAACGGAGCCGATATCGGTGAGAAAACCGAAGCGCGTATCGCCGTCGGAGAAAACGAACTGGCACGGCTCGCGCGCGTCATGCGGCACCGGGAACGGGATCACCTCGATATCGCCGATGGCAAACGGCTCGTGCGGATGGAACAGGCGCACGTCCGCGCCGTCGAGCTGGCTCTTCAGCGCCGAGTACGTGCCCGCGGTCATCCACACCGGCACGCCGAACTGGCGCGCGCAGCTGGCCACGCCGCGGCAGTGGTCGCCGTGTTCGTGGGTGACGAGGATGGCGCTGAGGTCTTCGTGACGGCGGTCATGGCGTTCGAGGCGCGTCCGGGTCTCGCGCGCCGAGAATCCGGCGTCCAGCATCAGGGTGGTGCGACCGCGCTCGATCACGGCGGCGTTGCCGCGGCTGCCGCTGCCGAGTATGCCGAACCGCAGCCCGGCGTTATCCCCGCGTGTGCGTTTGCCCGTTGGTCGCAGTCGCTACCTTCCTTTAGGATGTGAGGAGTTCAGGCGCGAGGAGCAATTTTGCCCTTGCTGCTCGCTCTCCGCCCCCTGCCGCCTATTTCAGCTGCTCGTGGAGGAGCGTCAGGATGCGATCGGCGGTCTTGGACTGGTCCGGCTTGCCGTCCTTGTCCAGCACCGCCACCTGGGTCGCCTTGTCGTCGCCCTTCACTACCAGCCGGTATTCGTCCGTCGGCTCTTTCGGTTTCTTGCTGAACAAGCGCGAGAAAAAGCCTTTTTTCTTCTGCGCCTTGTCCGGGTCGATATAGCGCATGTAATAGATGCCCTTGGAGCGGTCGCGATCCTCGATGGTGAAACCGGTGCGGTCGAGCGCGATCCCGACGCGGCGCCAGGCCCGCTCGAAATCCTCCGGCAGACTGAGCGAGACGTTGCCGTCCTGGCGCGTCAGGGTGGCGCGCTCGGGCGGCGCGGCCGCCGCCGCGGAAGCGACGATGCCGTTCGCCTGCTGCTCTTTCACGCCGAGCGACACCATCAACAGGCGCAGCATTTCGGCCTCGAGACCCGGGTCGGAAGGACGCGGCTCCCAGTGCCTGTCGCTTATATCCGGCATACCCGGATCGCTCGTGACGACTTCCTGCATGCCGAGGTGGCTGATGTACACGTCGGTGGTTCCCGGCGCCGTGTCGCGCTCGAGCCGGATGCGGTATTTGTCGCGCGTGCCCGTCGAGTACAGAGTCGCGAGCGACTTGGACAGCACTTTTTGCAGGCCGGTGCCGACCTTGGCCCGATTCTCCGCCCAGTCGGTTTCGAGGACGCCGGTCTGCGGGTTTTCCTTGTCGATGATGAGGCCATGGTTCAGGACGAACTCGCGCACCTTCGGCCACAGCTGATCGGCCGGCATCTTCACTACCAGCCAGCGCATCTGACCGTCGCGTTCGATGTGCATGTCGCTGAACTTCGGCAACACCTCGCTGCCCGCCCCCGGCGCCGCGGACTGGCCTTTCTCCGAGACGAAACCGGAATACGTCGTCCCCTGCGCCTCGTCGGTGGCGCCCTTCATGCCCGCGGGCGCGGTCAGGTCCGGCGGAATATCGAGCGGCGGCAACGTGCGCGTCGCCTTGTAATCGATCTTGCGCTTCTCGGCGATGGTCTGGCAGGCGCCGACGGCCACAGCCGCCAGCAGGCAAAGAGAAATTGTGGCGAATCGTTTCGTCATCGAGGTCCGGCTATCGGGTGGAATCATGGGTCAACGAATCAGGCCCGCGGTTCGCATGGCCTGGCGCACGGTTTCGTGGTGCCCCGCCGACAGCGGCGTGAGCGGCAGACGGATACCCCCTTTGATCAGCCCCATCTGGTTTAGTGCCCACTTCACGGGTATCGGATTGGCTTCGACGAAGAGGTTCTTGTGCAGGCCCAGCAGACGCTCGTTGATCGCGCGCGCCTCCTTTTCCTTGCCCTCGAGGCCGAGCTTGCACATCTCGTGCATCAGCTTCGGGGCGACGTTGGCCGTCACCGAAATGTCGCCCTTGGCCCCGAGCAGGATGGCCTCGAGCGCGGTGGCGTCGTCGCCGGAATAAACGTCGATCTTGTCGCCGCAGCGGCGCAGGATATCGCGCACCCGGTCGAGGTTGCCGGTGGCTTCCTTGATGCCGACGATGTTGGAAATCGGTGCCAGGCGTTCGACGGTCTCGGGCAGCATGTCGCAGGCGGTGCGTCCGGGCACATTATATAGTATCTGCGGGATCGGCACGGCCTCGGCAATCGCCTTGTAGTGCCGGTACAACCCGTCCTGGGTCGGCTTGTTGTAATAAGGCGTCACCAGCAGGCAGGCGTCCGCGCGCGCCTGCTCGGCGCAGCGGGTCAGCTCGATGGCCTCGCGCGTGGAATTGGCGCCGGTGCCGGCAATGACCGGGACGCGCCCGCGGCATTGCTCGACGACGACGCGGATCACTTCGCAGTGCTCGTCCATGTCGAGCGTCGGCGACTCGCCGGTGGTGCCGACCGGGACGATGACGTCGGTGCCGTTTTCGATGTGGAAATCAACGAGGCGGCGCAACGCGGGCAGGTCGAGCGACCCGTCCTCGTTCATGGGCGTGACCAGGGCCACCATACTGCCGTGAAACATAGGCACAGACCTGAAAAATCCGGGGAAACGCGCATGGTACTTGCGCCTCCGGCGGATGACAAGTTTATATCGACCGCCTCGCGACGCCGCCGTTTATGGGCTGATCAGCGCATTCTAATGGCGCCGTCGCCGGCCCTGTTTTAAGCTGCCGGCCCATGAGCACACCCGCCGAGAAAGTCGTCCGCGAAATCCGCCTCAATCCCATCGTGCCGAGCGAGTCGGTGCTGGTGGCAACCGCGCGCAGCCTGCGCCCGAAAAAGGCCGAGGAACCGGCACCGCGCGACACCCGCGCGCACGTCGACACCTGCCCGTTCTGCACCGGCAACGAGCACATGACGCCGCCCGTGATTGCCGCCTACCCCGGCGAGAAGGACTGGGAGATCCGCATCGTCGAGAACCTGTATCCGGTGCTGGGCGACGACCGCCAGAACCCCAACCTGACGTTCGGCCTGCAGCAGACCATCGACGGCTACGGCCGGCACGAGGTGATGATCGACCATAACAAGCACGGCATCGCCGTGCATGAGATGAACGAGGCGCATCTGGCGCTGCTGTTCGGCGCCTACCGCGACCGCATGGAGCAGCTTTATAAATCGAACAAGCGGCTGCGCTACGTGCTGGTGTTCAAGAACTTCGGTCCCGCCGCCGGCGCCTCGATCGCGCACACCCACAGCCAGCTGATCGCCACGCCGGTCATCCCGGACAACGTGCAGGCCGAGGTCATGAACAGCCGCGCGTTCTACCACAAGAACCACCGCTGCATCTTCTGCTCGCTGATCGACGAGGCGCTCACCTTCGAGGCCACGATCTACGACCGCGAGTCCGGCGAGATCCACCGCAAGATCAACGTCGGCCAGTACGTGATCGAGCGCGGCAAGAAATTCATCGCCATCAAGCCGTTCGCCAGCCGTTACGAGTGGGAGGTGCACATCCTGCCGCTCCAGCACCAGGGCGATTTCCTGCGCATCTCGAAGGACGACTTGGCCGACCTCGCGGGCGTGATGCGCCGCACCATGGCGCGGCTCGACGCCGTGCTCGGCGGAGCGCAGTACAACTACTTCCTGCATTCGCTGCCGCACGACGTGGATTGCACGGACTGCGAGGCGAGCTACCACTGGCACCTGGAGATCACCCCGCGCACCAGCATCCCGACCGGCTTCGAGCTGGGCTCGGGGTTGTTCGTGAACACCGTGGCGCCGGAGGCGGCGGCGGAAAAACTGCGCGCGGTGCAACTCGACTAAAAACAAAATGAATATGATTTTGAACCGCCAAGACGCCAAGAACGCCAAGTTTTTTTATTTCTAGAAAATCGCTTTCCTTGGCGGTTAATTTCTTTTTGTACGGATTCTTTGACTTATTTCGGTGGATCTTCCGGCAACGCGGCGATCACGGCGTCGAGGTCGAGCGCGCGGATGGCGTCGACCGCGCATTCCCACCGGCCTTCCTCGCACAAGCCGCTGATACCGGCGTTTTCGTAACCCGCGCGCGCGGCGTTCAGGCACGCCTGGCGCACCGCCTCGGCGAGGCGCCGTCTAATATCCTGCTCGGTCATGCGGGTTCTCCTGCGTCGCGTTGTCGCACCAATAGTTCCGGCTTTGACCTGCATCAAAGCCGGCTCCGGTTCCCCGGCGCATGGTTACAGTAACACAGCAATAACATAACGGTGAGGCAGCCATGGGAACCGCGACCCGAAAAGCCGGCAGAACCACACGTCCCGTGCGCCGGGACCGGTATATAAAGGAATACGAGCACGACACCTATAAAACCCGCAGCAAGCTGGCGGAACCCGCCCGCTGCCGCGAGTGCGGCGCGGTGTTCCACAAGGGCCGCTGGCAATGGCTGAAGCAGCCGCGCGGCGCGCACGAAACCCTGTGCCCGGCGTGCCATCGAAGCCATGACAAATACCCCGGCGGCTACCTCACGCTGAGCGGCCCGTTCCAGAAAAAACACCGGGACGAAATCCTGCACCTGGCGAAACACATCGAAGCGCGGGAGAAGAAGGACCATCCCCTGCGGCGCATCATGTCGCTCGACGAACAGGGCGACGACATCCTGATCACGACGACCACGATGGGCATGGCGCGCGCCATCGGTGACGCCGTGCATCACGCCTACAAGGGCGAACTCTGTTACCAGTACACCGACGAGGCCGACATCCTGCGCGTGGCCTGGAGCCGCTGAACCGGCGCGCCAAACGAGGAGCGCCCATGGATCTGACCGCAAAGAACCTGGCCGAAGCCAGGGAAACGGTAGGACAGCTGCTGGAACAGCTGGGTTTGACCGCCTATCTCTTCGAAGTCGAGCCGTACGCGGATCAATGGAAAGTGCGCGTGGAATGCGCGCGCAACAGCGGCTGGCAATCGTCGCTGCTGATGGTGGACGACAACATGCTGCGCACCTGCCGCACCGACCGCTTCGCCCGCGATTACCTGCTCGACGAATGGCGCGGGCGCCTCACGGTGCGCGATCCCGGCTGAGAAATTCTGTTTGCCCGGGCCTCCGGGCCCGGCCCCATGAGAGACTCCGAATGTGTCGAATTTCTGCAGTGGGCGCTGCCGCGCCTCGCGCGACGCTGGCCGGGCTTCCGCAAAGTGCGCCGCACGGTCTGCAAACGCATCGCCCGGCGGTTGCAGGCGCTTAACCTTTCCGGGCCACCAGACTATCGCGAATTCCTCGAACACAACGCCGGCGAATGGCCGGTTCTCGACGCCCTGCTCCCGATCACGATTTCGCGCTTTTATCGCGACCAGGCAGTCTTCGATTTCCTGCGCGCGACCGTTCTCGCGCAGATGGCGCACGAGGCATACCAACGCGGCGACAAGATGCTGCGCGCCTGGAGCATCGGCTGCGCCTCGGGGGAGGAACCCTACACCCTGATGCTCGCGTGGCGCCTGGACATCGAGCCGTTGGGGCGCAACGTGGAATTGCGCGTATTGGCGACGGATGTCGACGCCGCGGTGCTCGAGCGTGCCCGCATCGCCTGTTACACCGGCGGCAGCCTCAAGCTGTTGCCGTCGGCCTGGCGCGAACTGGCGTTCACGCGCGCAGGAGATCAATATTGCCTACGACCCAAATATCGCGCGGGTCTCGATTTCACCCTCCAGGATATCCGCCACGCGCTGCCGCCGGACAGGTTTCATCTCATCCTGTGCCGCAATCTGGCGTTCACCTACTTCGATGAAGGCCTGCAACGCCGGACGCTGGAACGTCTTCTGACGCGGCTCGCGCCCGGCGGGGTCCTGGTCATCGGGCGACGCGAGCAGCTTCCGGCCGTCAGTGGGCTGAGCGTGTGGTCTGCGGATCTCGGGATCTTCCGCAAGTCCGCGTAGCACAATGTCATTTGCTGCGGATCAGCAGGACCGGCGCCGGCGCGCTACGGATGACACCTTCGGCGACGCTGCCGAGAAGCAGATGATCCACGCCGCGGCGTCCGTGCGTGCCGATCACGATCAGATCGGCCGGCCATCCCCTCGCCTCGTCGGCAATCACGTTGGCGATGCGCGCCCCGGCTCTGGCTTCGATCAACGTGGTTTTCGCGGTGATGCCGGCTTCGCGCGCGGCGGCTTCCGCCCGCGCGAGTATTTTCCGTCCGGCGTCGTGCACCGCTTTACGCAGCTCATCGACATTCAGCAATTCCACGTCGAGCAGCGGCATCACCGCTTCGACCACGTGCACGATCCACAGCTCGGCCTTATTGGAGCCGATCAGCTTGATCGCCTCGCGCAAGGCCAGATCGGAGGTTTGGCTGCCGTCCACCGGTACTAAAACGTGCTGGTACATTTTTCCTCCCCTGGAGTTTTACGGCCGCCCGAGTGGAACGAGATATAACGGAGCCTCGCCGGACGGCAGGTTCAGCAGCTTCGCCACCCTGGCATCATCGAAGGCGCCGACCACCACCGCACCCAATCCCAGCGCGGTCGCCTGCAGCAACACATTCTGGGCGGCGTGACCGACTTCGATGTGGATATAGCGCGCGCCACGGTTGCCGTATTTGCGCGTCGTGCGCCGTTCCACGGCGGTGAACACCAGCACCACGGCGGCGTCGGCCACGCACTCCTGTCCGAGGGCGGCCACTGCCAGTTCGCGCCGGTGCTCACCGGAAACCTTGCGTACCAGCTTGTGTCCCTCCGGCACATATTTATAGATACCCGCTTCGAGACCCTGTACGGCGCCGACCACCAGATAGAGTTCGAGTGGATAAAGCGCGCCGGCGGAGGGCGCGGTACGCAAGCCGTCGCGACTGGTCACGCCCTGCGCCGCCCACAGGAGCTGCGAAGTCTCGGCCGTGGTCAGTCCTGTTCGGGCGAACTCCCGCACTGAACGTCGTTCGCGCAACGCGCGCGTCACGGAAAAATCACTGTCCACGCGCGGCGCCGGCAGGGAGATCATCTCCTTCGAAGGGTTCATCGCAACCGAGACCTGAGCAGGATGAAATCTGGCGTCAGCCGCGGCCGTCGCGATGGCGAACCCGGCCACAACCGCCGCTGCCCCCGCGATCTGAAAAGCTAGCATGGCGGCAGTCGATGTTTGCCTGACGTACCCGCGCGTCTAGCCGACCACATGATGCTTGCCGATGACATGCACCGTGCTCGCCTGCGGCCCCAGCTCGCCCATCTCCTCGACGAAACGAACCTCGGTGCCGATCCCGATGTCATCGAAATCCGCCTCCACCAGGCTGTTCCGGTGGAAGTAAACCAGGCGGCCATCGGGGGTTTCGATCCGGCCATAGCCTTCCGTCGGATTGAGCTCGCTGACGCGCCCATGCGGCGCGGTTTCGTGCGCTTTCACGAAGCCACGACGGCGGCGGACGTAATCCTCGAGGCGGCGCAGCACGGCGTCGAAGGCGTCGCGGATGGCGACATAGACGTCCTCGTGCGCATGGTGCTCGGCGGGCCCGCGGCTCGCCACGATCTCCTCGCCCGGCACCTTCAGGTCCACCCGCACATGATAGAGATTGCCCTGATGATGGTGCCGGTGATGCAACTCGATCACCACGCGGCAGCTCATGATGTAATCGTAAAACCGCTCCAGTTTGGCGGCGCGCTCGCGCACCGCGGCCTCGATCGCGTCGGAGGCTTCCATGTCCCGGAACACAACCTGCAGTGGCAGCTTCATGCGTTTACCCTCCTCGTCCGCTCACGATGTACCACGCGTCGTGGTAATGAAGACTAATGGCGGACGTCAATATGGTTGACAACCTGATTCACGCCGAACAGATACCACGCGTCGATTTCCGCCATCTTCTTTTCCTCCCGGTTGCCGACCAGGCCGGTCAGCGTCACGATGCGGTTGTTGACGCGGATGCCGATCTGGTCGGCGTGGACCAGCGGATCCTTTTCCAGCACCAGGCGCAGCGCATCGGCAATCTCGTCGTCGTTGTCGGTCTCGGGCGGCGTCACCACCAGCCCGTTGATCACGTCCCGGCGACCCGGCGTCCACCATGCCAGCGCGCCGACGAGGCGCTTGTGCGACAGGCTCGGAATGTGTCCGTTCAACCGTATGATCCCGTCGTCCACGAACACTTCGACGGTACAACCCGGGGCTTCAGGAAGCTCACGCACGGTTTCCATCGCGCCCTTGTGCTGCACGCGAATGGCGCAGGGCAACAGCGCTGGTTCCTGCAGCAACTCCTGGATGAGCGAATCGCGGATGGCGCCGTCACCGCGTTTCTCGCCCGGAGCCACGGTCAGATGGTCAATAATGCCGTCGATACCTTCGATGCGGGAGGCGACTTCGAAGGCACGCTTCTTGGCGATGATGTTTTCGACTTCGCCATCGAGCGTGAGGGCGTTGCGGGTGAAATCGAATTCAAGCCGGATGGGATAATGATGCACATTGATGTCGCGGTCGCGCTCGAACGCCGCCATGACCGCCTTTTCCACCGCCGTCATCTCCGACATAACGACCTCCGCTTCCAAGCGCGCGCCAGGCCGACCGCCGTCCCTGCATCCGGTTACACGCGCCGGAATTCCATCTTGTGACACTTGGCGCAGGGCGGAAGATGCGCCGGGGTGCGCAGCACGACATGCTCGCCGCAGCTGGCGCATTCAAACGTGCCGCTGAAAACCATATCGCCGGTGTGGTAAACCTGCTGATCAAGTTTGTCGCCCGTCTGCCGCAACCAGTCGGCCATGGCGTCGGCGGCACGCGCGAGGAACTGCCGGTGGCGATCGCGCCAGACTGAAAACAGATCGGCGGTTTTCTCCGAAAACGCTTCCCACTTCGGCCCCATCTTGATCGCCGCGCTGGTCATGTCCTTGCGCAGCGAGCCGGCGATCTTGCTGATCGTCTCCGCGGTATATTCGCCGGTCTTCCTGAGTTCAGCAGTCGCTTTGTCGAACGCCTGCTTGAGCGTCTCGGCATTCACCGTGTCGCGCGTCTCCGCCAGGATTTTTCCCACCGCCTTGCGCAGCTTCTCGTAGGCCGCCAATTCCTCTTTCTGCTGCCGCGGGCCGGGCAAGACCTGATTAATCCGCCGCTCGGCATCCAGCCAGTCATCCAGCGGATCGCCGCCGGCAAACCCGCGCTGCTGCGCCCGGAAATACGCCGCCTCCGCGATCAGGCGTTGACGTTCCTCCGCGGAAACAAGCGGGTCGGGATTGCCCCCGGCCGGATCTTTTCCGGTCGATTTTGCTTTCGCCATGATGGTCTCTCCTGCCTTATCCTTGAATTAGACCGTACTCAATCCAGTTTGATGCTGTGCCGGCGCGACTTCTCCATCTTGGGCAACGTCAGCTCGAGCACGCCGTCCTTGAAATCCGCCGTGGCGCGGGAACCGTCCACGTCGGCCGGCAGCGCCACCGTGCGGCTGAAGGAACCGCTCGAGATTTCGTGGCGATAATAATCGCCCTTCTCTTCCTTCTCTTCATGCCGCGTGGAGCCCTTGATCGTCACCGCATTGTCGCTGACGGAAACGTCGAGGTCCTTCTTCTCCACGCCGGGCACCTCGGCGCGCACGACGATCTCGTTCTCGCGGTCGACGACGTCCACTTTCGGCATCTTGCTCTCCAGCGCCGTCAGCTCCGGGAACGACGGCCATTCGAAACGCCATGGACGCATCCAGCCGTGCCGCATGAAGCTGTCGAACAGACGATCCATCTCATCGAACGTGCTCAAGGCGTGCGCGGGCGCGGCCCGCTGCAGCTCCTGAGCCTTTCCTGATGCCGCTTCCTTTTTGCCTTCGTTTGCCATGATGAAACCCTCCATTAGAACTGCTCCTGATCGGATCTTTATCCCTAATTTTTATGTTTTTCATGTTAAGACGGCGGCGAAACGCCGCTTTGACGTGGATCAATACCGCATAGGCCGTTGAAAACGTGAATAACAATGCTTCGGGCGGCGGCGCCTCCGCGACACCGTCACGCGTATGTTGACCCCTATCAAAGCAGGCCAGGAAGAAATTCAGTAATTTTTACACATGAAAATCACGCTGAGTGTCATCAAGGCCGACATCGGCTCCATCGGCGGCCACATCCGTCCGTCGCAGCGGCTGCTCGATGCCGTGCGGTCCTTCGTCGCCGAGCACGGCGGGAATCTGCTGCTGGACAGCTACATCAGCCACACCGGCGACGACATCGCCATCCTGATGACACACACGCGCGGCGTGCGCAATTCCGAAATCCACAAACTGGCGTGGGATGCCTTCGTCGCCGGCACCCGGACTGCCAAGAATCAGGGCCTGTACGGCGCCGGGCAGGACCTGTTGAAAGACGCTTTTTCCGGCAACGTGCGCGGCATGGGCCCGGCCGCGGCGGAGATGGAATTCGAGGAACGCCCGGCCGAGCCATTCCTGTTCTTCGCGGCCGACAAGACCGATCCCGGCGCCTTCAACCTGCCGTTGTATCTGGCCTTCGCCGATCCGATGAACACGCCAGGGCTGATGCTCGCGCCGTCAATGGGCAAGGGCTTCCGCTTCGTCATCATGGATGTGAATCATACCGAGGGCGATCGCGTCATCGAGCTCAACGCCCCCGAGGAGCTTTACGACATCGCCGCGCTGCTGCGCGACACCGAGCGTTACGTGGTTGAATCGGTATGGTCGCGCGCGACCGACGAACAGGCGGTCGCGGCCTCGACTTCGCGCCTGCACAACATCGCCGGCAAATACACCGGCAAGGACGACCCGGTCATGCTGGTGCGGGTGCAACAGAATTTCCCCGCCACCGGCGAGGTCCTCGCGCCCTATGCCATCGGTCACCTGGTGGCCGGCTGCATGCGCGGCTCGCACCAGATGCCGCTCATGCCGGTGCCGCTGATGTCGGGCGTGAGCTACTTCGACGGACCGCCGGTCATCAGCGGCGCGGCGTTTTCCATGCGCGGCGGCAAATTCACCGAACCGGCGGACGTGTTCGCGCATCCGTTCTGGGACACGGTGCGGGATCAGGTGGCGCACAAGGCGGTGGCCATGCGCCGGCAGGGCTTCTTCGGCGCGGCAATGCTGCCGATGTCGGAGCTCGAATACACCGGCATCATGGAAAAACTCAAGGTGCTGGACACGCGTTTCCAGGTGCGCCACGAGTGAAACGCGCGATATCTCTTCATGCCGCCTGCGGCATGTGGTGCAACATCTCCTTGAACGCGCCCCACTCGGTGGCCGGCCAGATTTCCGACTGGGCGCTGCCGTAGCTGCGGATCAGCATCGACACCTTGGTCGCAGTTTCGATGTCGGGTGCCGTGAAGATATCGAGATAATCATGTGGCCCGAGCACGGCATAGCTGTGCAGCCATTTCACCTCGGGGCACTCCGCGCGGATTTTGTCCATCGCGCGCTTCTCCAGAGTTTCGAGCAACTGCGGGGTGCGCGCGGCGTCCGGCGCCACGCGCGTGAGCATGACGAATGTGGCCATTGGTGCTACCCTCCTTCGCTGATGCCTGTCCTCAGGCCGGTTCTCGCGGCCGATCCCTCGATGAACGTCGAAGACGAGCAAACTGCATTGCAGTGTGCCGCGCGCGACGCCTACTCCTCCTCCTTTTCTTCTCTTTCCGCTTCCTCCTCCTCTTTCTCTTCCTCTTCCGTTTTTCCTGCCTCGCGCTCGCGGCCCTTTTCCTCCAGCGGCTCGCGCCAGTCCTGTCCGCTCATCTCGGTCTCGCTATAGCCGAGATCGTCGCGCTCGACGTCATCCACCGGTCCGGTCCAGTCTTCCGGCGGTTCGATCGGCTCGATCTCCATATCGCTCCACTCGTCGAGATCGACTTCCTCGACGTCGCCGTCGAAGTGCTGGATCTCGACCGTGCCCTCGTCTTCATCGAACGCCGTCACCTGAAACTGCTGTCCCTTGTCCAGATGCCGGTACCACTGGGAAATCGCCGGCTTGAGTTCCGCAGGCATGGCACACCTCCAACATTGAATGATTCAAGAATTGCTTGCCTGTCTACGATGAGATTCTGCAGCGTTGCCATTCGACTATCTTTGATGCCTGTCAAAATCACTGCGAAATAACCGTAGTACCTTGTGCAGGAAAGATCACGCTACCGGAGCGTCACATGGACCAACCTCTGGTTTTCGCTCTGAACGCCAGCCGCGGCTTCGGCGAGGCCGTGGCCGGCGCGCTCGGCATCGCCTTGTGCGCGCATGAAGAGCGGGAATTCGAGGACGGTGAGCACAAATCCAGGCCGTTGGTGAATGTGCGTAACCGCGATGTCTTCGTCATTCAATCGCTTTATGCGGATACGACACACAGCGTCAACGACAAGCTCGTGCGGCTGCTTTTCTTTCTGGGGGCGCTCAAGGATGCTTCCGCGGCACAAGTGACGGCTGTCGTTCCCTACCTCGCGTACGCGCGCAAGGACGCCAAAACCCAGACGCGCGACCCGGTCACCACCCGCTATGTCGCGCAGTTGTTCGAATCCGTGGGAACGGACCGGGTCGTGACCATGGACGTGCACAATCTTGCCGCGTTCCAGAACGCCTTTCGAATCCGCACAGAGCATCTGGAAGCCGCCAAACTGTTCGTGGTGCACTTTGCATCGCTGCTGAAATCCGAGTCTCGGATCACGGTGGTGTCACCCGACATCGGCGGCATGAAACGCGCCGAACGTTTCCGCCAGGCGCTCGGGCGCGCTCTGGGCCGGGAACCGGCCATCGCCTTCCTCGAGAAGGCGCGCGCGAAAGGCGTGATGCGCACCGGGCGGCTGGTCGGCGACGTTGCCGGTAGCGCCATTATCATCGACGATCTCATCAGCACCGGCGGAACCCTGCGAAATGCGGCCGCGGCCTGCCGCGCGAGCGGCGCGACGAAAGTTTACGCCGCCGCCACGCATGGCGTTTTCGTCGGCGGCGCCGAGCGCCTGTTCTCTGGCACGGAACTGGATCAGGTCGTCGTCACCGACACCATCCCGCCGTTCCGCCTCGAGCCCGATCTGGACCGTAACAAGCTCGTGGTCCTCTCCGCGGCACCGCTGTTCGCCGAGGCTATCCGCCGCCTGCACGTGGGCGGATCGCTGGTGGAGTTGCTGCAGACTTAAAGGCTGTCTCGAACGCATGTCATGTCGCGAATGCGGGTGGGGATTAGCCCGTTCGTCGGCTTCCGTCCATCGCGATAGAGCGGCCATTCGTCAGGTCCGACCGCGGTCTTGCGGCTTGCGCAGGTAACACGCACTTCTCCCAACTGGTTGACCTGCCAGCAAGATTTCCCATAGCCGAATGCCAAGCGCTGTATCCCGAGTCTTGCGGTCGCTGGTGGGCGTCAAAACCCCGGCTAGGCTTGATCCCCATGCCTGTATGTCAGGGAAGACGCGTTGGCGCAACGCCGCTAGGTGTTGCTCCATGAGCCACAGGATTGGGCGAAGACGGGGATAAAAACAGGCCGACCCTAAAATCTTCAACCAATTTGGTCAGCAGACCCATAAGGTACACAATGCGGAAACACACACTGCACAATGCCGTACAAATTGCATTACTGGGCGCGTCTTTGATCGCTGGGGTTGCGTATGCCGATGATGAGATCGAGCCGAATCAACCCATCGGCTCGGCCCAGCCTGTCACCATCGTTCCCGGGTCGGGGGGCGAAAAAGGCAGTGCAACCGTTCACGGCGTTCTCGGGAACCTCACGGGCAGCCCCGTCGGCGACGTCGACTTCTATTCTTTTTACGGTCTAGTGGGCGATGTGGTCACCGTCGATATCGACGGCGGCATCGGCGGTGCCCGCTCCGTCGATACCATCGTCGCGGTCTTCGGACCCGCCCCGGGTTATAAAAAGCTGCGCGAAAACGACGACGCCGGCTTCCCGCTCGACCCCGGGTCTACCAGTCCCTACGATTCGCGCATCGATAATTTCCTGTTGCCGGCCACCGGCACTTACACGGTCGGCGTGAGCAGCTATCCGCGCCGGTTTACTGACGGCGGTGGCCTGATGTCAAGTTCGCTGAACAGTAAGTCGAACGGCGACTATACGCTCATAATCTCGGGTGTTAGCCCACCGGTATTGCAGATCAACATTGACATCAAACCCGGCGACGGTGACAGTGCCGCCCCGATCAATCCGAAGTCGAAAGGCAAGATTCCCGTCGCCTTGCTGTCCTCGGCCGAATTCAACGCGGTCACGGTCAAGACCGATTCGCTGCGGTTCGGCCCCACCGGCAGCGAGGCGAGCCTGAGTGCGTGCGGTAACGACGGCGAAGACGTGAATGGCGATGGCCTCCTGGACCTGGTGTGTCATTTCGACAATCAGCGCGCCGCGTTTTCTGCGACCGACGAAGAAGGCATTGTCAAGGGCATGACCGACGATGGGCGCGCCTTCGAGGGTCGCGGCCGCCTGAAAGTAGTACCGGCGAAGCGCGCCTACTGATGCAATACGCGCTGGATATCAGCCGCTATTCGAGAGGATTTTGCACCGGCGCGGCCTGATTCAGACCGGTGATGCCGCGAGCCGTTCGGCATGCGTGGCCGCCAGACGCAGGTAGTCGGCGGCGAGCGCGCACCACTTGTCCCAGGCGGCGCGCGGCAGCTCGCGCGTGTGCAGGATCGCCAGGCGCGCGCGCAGGCTGGCGCGGTAGCTCATGTAGAAATGCCGCAACGCCGGCGGCGGGCGGTCGCCGGTCGCCTCGGCGTATGCCTCGAAGAGAGCATCGCCTATCCATGTCGCGCCGAGGCGCTCGCACTCCATCGCCAGCGACGCCAGTTCGTCAACGGCATCCACCAGGCGGAATTCGCGGTTGAACTCGAGGCGGTCGAAGACCACCGGCCGCGCCTCAAGGCAGACATGCTCCGGGCGCAAATCGCCGTGCCCCTCGACGATTCGATTGCGTGCGGCGCGCGGCGCGAGCAACCCGGGCGTCCGCCCCGCAAAGTCCGCGAGGCGCGCGTGCACCGCACGCGCCGTTTCGACCGGCAGTCCGTAAGCGGGATCGCCCAGCACCTCGAGATTGTCCCGCAGCTTCGCTTCGTATTCACGGCGGTAATCCTCCCCGCGCGTCTCGACCGGTTGGGACTCGCGATAAAACACCGCAAGCAGCAAGGCCAGGCGCTTTATGTCCTCAGGCAGCACGGCGTCGCGCCGGATCAGACTGTCGAGCATCCGGTACAGCGGCAGGCGTCGCATTTTCACCAGCCATTCGACGACTTCGCCCTCGCCGTTGATGCGCACGCGGCCGTCGCTTTCGTGCGTCAACGCCACCACGCCGAGATACACGCCGGGCGCCAGCCGCTGATTCAATCGCACTTCCTCGGCGCAGTTGCGGGCGCGCGCCGCGAGCGTGCTGAAGTCGAGATAGGCGTAGCGCACCGGTTTCTTGAGCTTGTAGGCGAATTCGGGCGTGAGAAATACCCAGGACATATGCGTCTCGACCGCCTCGATCCTTCCCGGCGGCTCGGGATAGGCGCGCGGGTTCCTGAGCGCCGCGACCTTGGCGGCGAGGTCGAGTTCAGTGGCCAGCTCCGCGCACATGACTCAGTTGCTCAGGTAGCGGTTGAACCACGCGGCCGCGAGGCGCGCGACCTCCTCGAGCGTGCCCGGCTCCTCGAACAGATGCGTGGCGCCGGGAACGATCTCGAACGCCTTGACCGCGCCGATCTGCTCGTAGGCCTGCCGGTTGAGGCCGATCACGCCGTAGTCGGCGCCACCGACGACCAGCATCGTCGGCGCGCGCACGCGCGCCAGGACATCCATCGCCAGATCCGGACGCCCGCCGCGCGAAACCACCGCGTGCACCGCATCGCCCAGCGCGGCCGCGGCCTGGAGCGCCGCCGCGGCGCCGGTGCTGGCGCCGAAGTAACCGAGGGCCAGCGCGCGCGTGGCCGCCTGTGCCTGTGCCCAGGCCGTGGCGCCGAGCAGGCGGTGCTTGAGCAGGTCGATGTTGAAACGATTCGCGTAGTCGCGGTCTTCGGCCTCGGTGAGCAGATCGAACAGCAGCGTCGCCAGCCCGGCGTGCCGCAATACCTCGGCGACGTAGCGGTTGCGCCGGCTGAGCCGGCTGCTGCCGCTGCCATGCGCGAAGATCACCAGGCCACGTGCGCCGTCCGGCACGCCGAGATCGCCGTCGTGGACCGTGCCATCGAGCGGAATATGCACCGGTTGTTCGCGATCAGGCGCGCCCATGTTGCTTCACCGTCGGTTCCGCGGTCATGGACCGCAGCAGCGCGACGACTTCGTCGTCGCTCACCTGCGCGAAATAATCGTAATAGGCGCCGACCGCGCCGAGATAATAAGGTGACCGGTCCAGCACCACGAATTCATCGACCTCGCGCGCCAGCCGCTCGACGGTCTCCGGCGGCGCCACCGGCACCGCCACCACGAGCCGCCCCGGCGCGCGATGCCTGGCGTCGCGAATCGCGACTTCCATGGTCAGGCCGGTGGCGATGCCATCGTCGATGATGATCGCGATCTTTCCCTGCACCGCTGCCGGCGCGCGTCCGCCCAGATACAGTTCACGGCGGCGGCGCGCCTCGTGACGCTCGGCCTCGACTTCGTGCTTGAACCACTGTGGATCGACGCGGGAAACCTCCCACTGGTTGACGACCATCTCGCCGCTTTCCACCACGGCGCCGATGGCGTATTCCGGTTGCAGCGGGTGACCGAGCTTGCGCGGAATCAGCAGATCGAGCGGCATGCGCAAGGCGCGCGCGACTTCCACGCCCAGCACCACCCCGCCACGCGGCAGCGCATACACCACGCCGTCCTGGTTCGCGTAGGAATCGAGCGCCTGGGCAAGCTTGCGGCCGGCATCGGTCCGGTCTTTGAAACGCATGGCAAAGCTCCCCACTCTGCCTGGGGAATGACAGAGTATTCCCCCGCGCAAATACAGCATTGACAAAAATCAATATCGCGCGGGAGCGCGCGTCAGGGGATGGATTCGGTGGTGTAACGCTGCACGCGCAGCCGGCTCGACCAGTATTCCGGGCGCAGACCGGCCTTGCGCTTCAGGTGGCGCAGGAATTCGCGCGGGTCGGGGAGCTGTTCCCACACCGACGGCAGGAACGTGCCGCGATTAAAGCCTTCCTCGATGATCAGGCCGTCGACCTGCGGGCGCAGCTGCGCGAGCAGGTCGGCCTCGGAAGAGAATTGCATCGGTTCCGGCGGGCTCAGGATGGAAATATGGATCTCTATCCGCTCGTATTCCGGCCAGGTCAGCGCCGGGAAACGCGGATCGCGAAACGCGGCGCTCCAGGCGTTGCTCACCACGTCCTCCACCAGCAGGCGATGCGCCTCGAGCGTGCCGATGCAGCCGCGCAGTTGCGCGTCGACCTGCAGTGTGACGAAGGTGGCGCGTGCCTCGCGCAGCGGCGCCGCATAATCGGCGGCGCGAACTTCGAGGGTTTCCCCGCACAAGCCCTTCTTGATGGACTCGCCGGCGAGCTGCAACAACTGCTGCCGCAGCGGCGGCGCGAGCCGGGACGACGGACTATTCAACGACGTAAGCTCCATACCCCACCACCCGGTCGTGCGAGCCGGCGGTATCGCCGGAGTTGCGCAAGTCGATGGTTTTAACCGTGAGACCGCGCTGGCGCGCCACGTGCAACAATCCGTTCACCGGATTGCGCCCGCAGGCGGAATCGTAATCGATGTCCTGCGGCCGCAGTTGTTCGATCGCCTCCGAAGTCGCGCGGTCGAGTTTCTGCGCGGTGCGGTAGTCGTGATAGTGACTCAGGTCGGAGCTGATCACGATCAGCGTCTCCGGCCCGCCCCACAGCAGCTCCAGCACTTCGCCCACTGCTTCGGCCCCGGCATCGCCCACCACCAGCGGCACCAGCTGAAATTCGCCCAGCACCTCCTGCAAGAACGGCAGATGCACTTCGAGGCTGTGTTCCTGCGCGTGCGCCACGTCCTTCACCTGCACCTGGGGCAGAGCCGAGAGTTTCCCGACGGCTTCCCGGTCCACCGCGATGCGTCCCAGCGGCGTCATGAAATAATCGGCGCTTGGAAGCGCCAGGCCGCGGAAACCGACGCGATGCGCCGGCCCCAGCAGCACCACGCGCGTGATCGTGCCGCGCGCGGGTTTGAGGCGGGCATAGGCCGACGCCGCGATGGGACCGGAATAAATGTAACCCGCGTGCGGGACGATAATGGCCTTCGGCACACCGCCGGCGGCGGATGCGGCGGCGAGATAGTCCGTCAGCAATGCCCGCAGCTCGCGCGGATCGTCCGGGTAAAACAGGCCGGCCACCGCCGGATTTCGCACATTAGTCATATTTATTCCCACGGAAGATTCTTCATTAAATGCATCCGCCCGGGAGGATTTTCAAGCGCTTGCGCCGAAGAGTAGGATGACATTGATTTGACCGGCCTGCGGCCGCATTCTGATACATGGATTCGTAACCGCGCCCTCGACGGCGCATCCCTATTGCCCTATGTCCACGGAAGCGGAAATCCTCGATTCGGCGTCGGTGACACCGACCAAGTACTGGCACAAGCTCGAGGACGGGCGGGTGCAGTGCGACGTCTGCCCGCGCTATTGCAAGCTGCACGAAGGTCAGCGCGGGCTGTGTTTCGTGCGCGGCAACCACAACGGCCAAATCGTGCTGACCACCTATGGCCGCTCGAGCGGCTATTGCGTGGACCCGGTCGAGAAGAAGCCGCTCAACCATTTCCTGCCCGGCACGCCTATCCTGTCCTTCGGCACCGCCGGCTGCAACCTCGCGTGCAAGTTCTGCCAAAACTGGGACATCAGCAAATCGCGCGAGCTCGACACCCTGATGGACCAGGCCTCGCCCGAAACCATCGCGCGCGCGGCCAAGCGGCTCGGCTGCCGCAGCGTGGCGTACACCTATAACGATCCGACCATTTTCCTGGAATATGCCATTGACGTCGCCCAGGCCTGCCACGAACTCGACATCAAGTCGGTGGCCGTGACGGCGGGTTACATGTGCGACGCGCCGCGGCGGGAGTTCTATCAGTACATGGACGCAGCCAACGTGGACTTGAAAGCGTTCACCGAGGATTTCTACTGGAAGGTCACCGGCGCGCACCTGCAGCCGGTGCTCGAAACCCTCGAATATCTCAAGCATGAAACCAAAGTCTGGTTCGAGCTGACCACGCTGCTCATCCCTGGCCAGAACGACTCGGACAAGGAGCTGGAAGAGATGACGCAGTGGGTCGTGGAGCGCCTCGGGCCCGACGTGCCGATGCATTTCACCGCGTTTCATCCCGACTGGAAGATGCGCGATACTCCGCCGACTCCGCCGGCGACGCTGACACGCGCGCGCGGCATCGCCATGAAAAACGGCGTGCGCTATGCCTACACCGGCAACGTGCACGACGAAACCGGCGGCTCGACCTACTGCCATCAGTGCGGGACCAAACTCATCGGGCGCGACTGGTACGACATCACCGCCTGGAATCTGGACGAGCACGGTCGATGCAAGCAATGCGGCACCGCCTGCGCCGGCGTGTTCGAAGCCAGGCCCGGCACCTGGGGCGCGCGCCGCCAGCCGGTTCGCCTCGCCAATTTCGCGGCTTAATTCAAAGCGCTCGCTTCCTGACTTCGGGGTTTGACGGCCGTCAACTCGCCGCGTTTGCCGCGGTGTTATATGTCACGCATGTCAGACACCGCGGGCAGGGTTACCGATCTTCCCGAACTGCGTAATCGCGGACAGGTGTTTCGCGACCGCGCGCACGCCGGCGCCGTGCTGGCCGGAATGCTGGATCCGCTGCGTGGAACCAAGACCCGGATCCTGGCGATCCCGGCCGGCGGCGTGCCGGTCGCCGCCGAAGTGGCGAGGCGGCTCGACCTGCCGCTCGATCTGGCGGTGGTGAGCAAGATCACGCTCCCATGGAACACCGAATCGGGCTACGGCGCGGTGGCGTTTGACGGCACGGTGCGGCTGAATCAGGAACTGATCGCCGCGCTCGGCCTGCGCCCGGAAGTGATTGACCAGGGTATCGCCCGCACCAGGGAAAAAGTCGCGCGGCGCGTGCGCGAGCTGCGCGGTGCCGATGTCATGCCGGACTTGCGGCATCGTGCGGCGGTCCTGATCGATGACGGCCTCGCCTCCGGATTCACCATGCTGACGGCGATAGAGGCCCTGCGTAATCTTGCGCCGGATAAAATCGTCGTCGCGGTGCCGACCGGGCATTACGATTCGGTAACGCGCGTTGCCGCGACGGTCGATTCTTTATATTGTCCGAACATCCGCGAGGGCTACAGCTTCGCCGTCGCCGACGCCTATGAGCAGTGGTCGGATGTCGAGGAAACGACGGTCGCCGGCATTATGCAGAGCTTCAATAAGAACATTCCGGTGGCGAGCGGAACATGAACGACGGGCGCTGGGAACATTTTCCGCACGAGGCCGACATGGGCGTGCGCGGCGTCGGCGCCACCGTCGAGAAAGCCTTCGAGCAGGCGGCGCTCGCCATGACCGCGGTGATCACCGAACCGGCGAAAGTTGCCGCCAGCGAAACGATCGAGATCGCCTGCCAGGCGCCGGACGATGAATTGCTGTTCGTGGACTGGCTCAATGCCCTGATTTACGAGATGGCCACGCGCAAATTGCTTTTCAGCCGCTTCGAGGTCCATATTAACGAACATTACCTCACCGCGCGCGCGTCGGGCGAACCGCTGAACCCGGAAAAGCACCAGCCGGCGGTCGAGATCAAGGGCGCGACCTACACGGCGTTGCGGGTGGCGCGGGAAGCGAACGGGGAATGGGTGGCGCAGTGCGTGGTGGATGTCTGAGTCGAGCGGCCTGCGGCCGCGTGTACTTGTGGGTGGCTGACCCACGGCAGGTGACTTTTCTTTGCTTGTCCAAAGAAAAGTCACCAAAAGAAAAGACACCCCGGGTCGCTCACCGCGCACACATCGCGCGGTCCCCTGCGCGCCTCACGAATTCGGGCGCTCGGCCTAACTCGCCGGGCGCAAACAACGCGCCTCGGGCTCGATCAGGAGGCTCGCGAAGACTCCCGGCTTCGCTGCGGTGCTCGGCGCGCGACACGGGGTTGAAAAACAAATCACCTCGGCCTTAAGCATTGGCGGAGGTGTTTTTAAAACCCCGTATGGCGCACCCGAGCACCGCAAGGCTTTGGGCGAGCGCCCGAAGGGTCGCAGGCAGGATGCCTGCGGCTGACTCACGCGACAGGGATGTCGCGTGAGTCAGCGCGGG
>JBLMXN010000004.1:0-30072 GCA_050257795.1 Bacteroidota bacterium | reverse complement strand
GCTGAAAGTGAGTACGATTTCAAGCACGTGCAGGAGAACATGCTGTCCCGCGTCGCTCGTTGCCGATCGATGTCGCGCAATCACCGTTCTCCTTGTTGACGTAAGCCAGACCCGTTGAGATTGTCACCAAGTGGGCATACAGAAAAGCTTGTCACGGAGGTGCGCGATGAGAATCAAATGTTCGGCGGCAGTATTGACGGTCGCGCTTGCGATGGGTGCTGGCGTGGCGCAGGCGGCCGGGCCAGGCGGTTATGTCGGCGGCGGTCTGGGGGAGGCGCGAGCGCTTGATCTCAATAGTAGTGCTTGCTCACAGTTAAACGATTTTCTCGACCCGGGATTTTCGTGCAGTGTCGACGACTCGAAAACGGGCTTCAAATTATTCGGCGGCGCGCAGTTCACTGACTATCTGGCCGCGGAAGCGAGTTTGGTCTATCTCGGCAACTTCGAGGGCTCGGCCGATGGCACATTCGGAGGCGGCCCGGCGCACTTGCATTTTCGCTACGAAGCCAGCGGCATCAGCGGCGATATGGTCGGGACCCTGCCGATAACCAAAGAGTTTTCCGTGCTGGGACGCGTGGGCGTCTTCCTCTGGAGCGTGACAGACATATTCGACGATGTTACGAGCGGGGTCAGTCTCGACTACGGCGCTGGCGTCGAATTTGACTTCACCCGGAACGTCGGCCTGCGCGCAGAGTACGTCAAATACCATGACGTCGGCGACAATAATATCGGCAAGACCGACATCGACTTCACGTCGCTCAGCCTGATCTATCGGTTCCGGTAAGAGTTGGGGGGGGCCGCGGGATGATGTCGCTTATCCCCGTTCCCTGAAGATTCGTTCCAGGTGCTCCAGATCGTTCACCACCTTCCAATCGGTGGCGCCGGCGGCGCGGGTGCGCTTCTCCCACCAGTCCAATCGGCCCAGGTAACGACGCGGGTCGACGTTGTCGGTGGTGAGCTTGGTGACGTTCAGCGCGATGATGCGGATGCCCTTCAGGTCGATGGGAAAATCGCGCACGGTCTTGTAGTCGAGCTCTTCCTGCATGTCGGAGAAGATCAGGATGGTCTTCTGTCCGGCGCCGGTTTCGTTCAGGAATTCCGCGGCCTGGATGATGCCGCCGGTGATGTCGGTATAGGCGCTGCCTTTCTTGATACGGGAGTCGACGTGCGCGACCTGCTCGGCGAAGGCGCGTTTTTGGCTGTTCGCCTGCATTGGATCCTTGACGAAGGTGGCCTTGGCGATGATGTCCTTCTCGGAGAAGCTGCGGCTCTTGACCTGCGCCACCGCGAGCGAATCGCCCGATTTAAGGGTGCCAAGCAGGTAGCTGATGATCCGCTGCGCCTTGTCGAGCTCCTTCGCGTAGGTGCCGGAGGTATCCACCAGCATGTAAACCGCCTGGGCGTGAGCGCGCGGATCGGCGCAGGAAGCCGTCAACAGGGCCAGCGCCAGGAACGGAATGAACCGCAGGCGCCGCATCATACGTGCTCACCGGATGCGCTGCGTTTCGAAAAGCCTGCCATGTCACCCGACTTGGCTGCCGGTCGTGGACCACGGTTGACCACCAGGCGCTCGATGATCAGCGGCAGGAAGATCACGGCGTCGTAGAGATGTTCCATGCCCTTGCCGATCTGGCGCATCATGCTGGACAGGAAACGCGCCGTGAATCCCAGGCCGCGGATGCCCAACACCAGCAACGCACCGAACACGGTGCGGCCGGAATGAATCAGGTACTCCAGGGGAATCGCCACGAAAGCAAGCGCAAAGGGCAGGGTGAAGCCCAGGATCATCTGTGCCGCCTTGGGGATGTTCAGCGCCCAGCCGGCCGTAGTCGCGGCCACCGCTGCGCCGCCGGCCAGTTCCTGTTTCAGGGCGACGTCGGCCGACACGATCATGTCGCGCATCACCGCGAGCGCCACTTCGACGCCCGCCAGGATCAGCAGGATGGTGAAGGAGACCCACACCAGCCACCGTCTCATCTTGAGGTTGATGCTATTGAGCGGAAACAAATGCGTGAAGCCGAGTGACTCCATCAGGAACAGACCCATCAACGTTTCAAAAAAGATGATCACCATCGCCGCCAGGTAGGAAGCCTGGATGTTCCCGTAGATGTACTCGGACCCGCCGACCATCGCTTCCATCGGGCGCTCGATGAGCCAGAAGTTCACGAAGCCGCCGCCGGCCGCAATCAGCATGACCAGCAGGGAAATCACGAACAGGATGGTCGACGAGGAAGTCAGGCTGTGCTCGGCCTGCTCGGTGTTGGCGTTGATCTGCGCGTACTTCGCCATCTGCTCATCGATCTTGGCGGCGCTGTCCTTGAGCCCGGTCATGTTCTTGTCGACGCGGTTCAGCGTCTGGTCGACCGAGCGCCAGAATGGCATGAAGCCCTTGAGGATGTCGTGACGCTGCTTGGAAGACTGGCGGTACTCGGCGATGACTTTTTCGTAGATTTCGCTGATGGAGGAACTGATGTCCTCCAGAATACGCTCCACCAGTCCGTCGCCGGAGGGCTTGATCTTGGCGATGGCGGCCACCGCCCTGGTCCACTCCGGTGGGGGCGGCGGCACCTCGCCGCACTTCTGAAAGTCTTCCTCGATGCGCGTGATCTCGTCCATGAGTTTGCGTTGCAGCGCCGGATAGCCGTGCAGATCGCGCTGCACCAGGTTGGTGACGCGGTCGAATTCCTTGACGATGCCCTGGGCGATCTCTTCGCGTCCGTGAGTGAGCAGGACCAGCTTGTTGCGCCGGCGCAGCTCATCGGCGGTCTTGAAAAGCCAGTGGGACAGGAGGCGCAGGGGGTTGCCGATGCCGCGGAACACTGCGCGCAGCAGGCTGTGCATTGCCGCGCGCGCGCCGTACAGGATCGGAATGGCGACAATGATTAGCACCAGCACCGACAGAGCCGGATTGTTCGGCCAGATCATAACGGCATCCCATTTGCCCATGACATGCTCCCCACGCGAGGCGATATTCTTGAACGATTCCGTAAGTATGCTCAGATATCCGCGCTATCCTAGGCGGGCGTGATGGTGGACCGACCAATGGCGTCAACGGCCGGGATTACTGGTCGCGAAACCCACCTCAGGAAGCGGTGATTCTTGGCGCACCGGCGCGGGGCCAAGGCCGGGCGCGAAAACATGCCGAACGACAGGGTAAATCGGGATATGACAACTAAATCGGCATGGAGCTAAACTCTGCTACATGAAATTTTCCATCTACCGATTCAACCCCGAATCTGACGCCGCGCCGCGGATGCAGGCGTACGAACTGCCAGAGGACTGCGGCGCCGTCATGCTGCTGGACGCTTTGCTGTTGCTGAAGCAGCAGGATGACAGTTTGGGATTCCGGCGTTCCTGCCGTGAGGGGGTATGCGGATCGGATGCCATGAACATCAACGGGCGCAACGGCCTGGCCTGTGTCACGCCGCTGAAAGATCTGAAACAGCCGATCACGATCCGGCCCTTGCCGGGGCAGCCGGTGATCCGTGATCTGATCGTCGACTTGAGCCAGTTCTACGCGCAGTACCGGGCGGTGAAGCCCTGGCTCATTAATAATGATCCGGAGCCGGAGATCGAGCGCATCCAGGCACCGGATGATCGCGACAAGCTGGACGGCCTGTACGAATGCATACTTTGCGCTTGTTGTTCAACAGCTTGCCCGTCATTCTGGTGGAATCCCGAGAGGTTTTTAGGACCGGCCGCGCTGCTCCAGGCGTGGCGATTCCTTGCCGACACCCGGGATCAGGCCACGGGCGAACGGCTCGACGAGCTCGAGGATCCTTATAAGCTGTTTCGTTGCCACAGCATCATGAACTGCGTCGAGGTCTGTCCCAAGGGCCTCAATCCCACGCGGGCCATCGGACATATCAAACAAATGCTGGCCAAGCGAGCCCTCTGATGGATGACCGCCGGATCGAGCGCCTGCGCTGGCGCTGCCGCCGCGGCTTGCTGGAGCTGGACCTGGTTCTCCTGGGATTCCTGGAACGGCAGTATCCCGGGTTGAGTGCCGCGGAACAGCTGGCGTTCGATGAGTTGCTCGAAACTCCGGATGAGCTTTTGATCGATTATGTTCAAGGGGACCGTATCCCGCCTGAAAATAAGCTAAAGCAAATTGTCGAAAAACTTAGAAAATAATCTGATTTTAAAAGTAAATGTTTCGCGCTCGCTGACCGCGATCCTGTTGCTCGCTCATCTCGGTGCCATGATCCTGGTTGCCGTCGCTCCCCTCATGTGGTCACTGCGGCTGAGCGTCTGGGTGCTCCTGGTCTGGAGCCTCTATCGTTCGGTTTGCGTGCACGCGCTGCGCTGCAGTCCGGATACCGTCGAGGAAATCGAAATCGATACGGAGAGGGAGTTGTCTGTCCGCCTTGGCGGGAGCACGGCCTGGCGAAACGGCACGCTGGTCGCCAGTTTTGTGCACCCCTGGATAATGCTGCTGTCGCTGCGTCTCGATGACCGAAAATGGCCGGTGAACGTGGTGGTGGCGGGGGATGCCGTCGAACCCGAGGCCTTCAGGCGTTGGCGCGTCGCCCTGAAGCTTCGTGCTGTGGCGGGATGAGTATGGTGTCCTGCGGGACGCCGGTCAGGGTCTGCGGGTAGTCGCGGGTGTAATGCAATCCGCGCGACTCCTTGCGCGCGAGCGCGGAACGGATGATCAGTTCCGCCACCACTAACAAGTTACGTAATTCAATGAGGTCGTTAGTGACCTTAAAGTTGCTGTAATACTCGCGCACTTCTTCCTTGAGCAGATCGACCCGGTGTTGTGCGCGCTGCAGGCGCTTGTTGGTACGCACGATGCCGACGTAATCCCACATGCCCCGGCGCAGCTCGTCCCAGTTATGCGAGACCACGACCTGCTCATCGGCGTCGGTGACGCGGCTTTCGTCCCACGGTGGCAGGTCGCTTGCCGGAGGGCTGGCGGATGGCAGGGCTTTCAGGATGTCCTCGGCCGCCGCCTGGGCAAACACCAGGCATTCCAGCAAGGAATTGCTGGCCAGGCGGTTGGCCCCGTGCAGGCCGGTGAAGGCGCATTCGCCGACGGCATAGAGCCGCTCGAGATCGGTGCGCGCCGCAAGATCGGTCAGGACGCCGCCGCAGGTATAGTGCGCCGCCGGAACCACCGGAATCGGCTCGCGGGTGATGTCATATCCGTACTGCTTGCAGCGTTCGTAGATCGTCGGGAAATGGCTCTTGATGAACTCGGCCGGCTTGTGGCTGATGTCGAGATGGACGTAATCGAGACCGCGGCGCTTCATCTCGTAGTCGATGGCGCGCGCCACGATGTCACGCGGCGCCAGCTCGCCACGCGGGTCATGCGCCTGCATGAAGGGAGTTCCATCCGGCAACACCAGGCGGCCGCCTTCGCCGCGCACCGCTTCGGTGATCAGAAACGATTTGGCGCGCGGATGGTACAGGCAGGTCGGGTGAAACTGGATGAACTCCAGGTTGGCCACGCGGCAGCCGGCGCGCCATGCCATGGCGATGCCGTCACCGGTCGAGGTGTCGGGGTTGCTGGTGTATAGATAAGCCTTGCACGCACCGCCGGCCGCCAGCGCCAGAAACCGCGCGCTGAAGACATGCGTGCGGCCGCTGACTTTATTCAGGGCATAGACGCCCAGGCAGCGATTGACGCCCGGCTGACCCATCTTCTGGCTGGTGACCAGATCGATCGCGATGTGATTTTCCTGCAACATGATGTTCGGATGTCGGCGCACCAGCGCCTCGAGCGTGGTTTCCATGGCGCGGCCGGTGGCGTCGGCAGCATGGATGATGCGCCGGTGGCTGTGGCCGCCTTCACGGGTCAGGTGGTATTCCATCTCGCCGTGGGGGTGCTCGTCGCGGCTGAACGGGACACCGCGATCGATAAGCCAGCGGATCGCCTCGGGTCCGTGGCGCACGACGAATTCCACGGTAGCGCGGCGGCATAATCCGGCTCCCGCATCGAGGGTGTCTTGTATGTGCGACTCGAAGGAATCTTCCTGGCCGTTCAGCACCGCCGCCACGCCACCCTGGGCGTACAGGCTGGCGCCTTCGGTGAGCGCCGCTTTGGTCAGGATGGTGACGCGCGCGCGATCGGCCACGCGCAGCGCCAGACTCAGTCCGGCGATGCCGCCACCGACAATCAGCACGTCGGAGGAAAGGGGGGTGGTCATGCGCGTTTGCAGGCGGGTATGGGCAGGTTTCTCGCGTTTGCGATATCCTAGCACACGTGTCTGACCCGAAATTATCCTTCCGCCGTGCCTTCAGGGAGCGAAAAAATGTATAAAAACAGGCGTTTTTTCCGGACTCGCCGGCGAACTTTAACCCCCCCGCGGTGGTCTATTACTGTCGCAGATGCCGACTTCAAGCATGAGGAACGCGCCTCGTGAGTGAGCGCGGTATCGATCAGAAGCTGGTCGCCCGCGTGCAGCGGGGCGACAAAGCGGCCTTCGACCTTCTGGTGCGGAAGTACCAGCACAAGGTGGCCAAGCTGGTGTCGCGCTACGTGCGCGACCGGCGGGAAGTCGAAGACGTGACGCAGGAGGCCCTGATCAAGGCTTACCGCGCCATCGGCGGGTTCCGGGGCGAGAGCGCGTTCTATACTTGGTTGTACCGGATTGCCGTGAACACGGCGAAGAATTACCTGGAATCGATGGGTCGGCGCCCGCCCGGGTCGGATGTCGAAGTGGAAGGCGCGGAACTCATCGAAAGCGGCGACGGTCTGCGCGATCAGGCCACGCCGGAACGGCAGATGTTGACCGACGAGATCGCCTCGACGGTGCACCGGGTGATCGAAAATCTGCCGGCGGACTTGCGCACCGCGATTACCTTGCGCGAGCTCGAGGGATTGAGTTACGAGGAAATCGCGCAGGTAATGGATTGCCCGATCGGCACCGTGCGCTCGCGCATTTTCCGCGCGCGCGAGGCGATTGATCAGGAATTGCGACCTTTGCTGGAGAAGTGAGTCATGAATGAGGAAGGCATGAAAGAAAAGCTGTCCGCCTTGGTGGACAACGAGCTCGACGAACTGGACGAACACCGCGTGCACGCCGCGTTGACGGGCGACGTCGCGCTGCGCCGCACCTGGGAGCGCTATCACCTGGCGCGGTCGGCCTTGCATCAGGAGCTGGACATCATTCTCCCGCCGGACATGGCGGAACGGGTGTCGCGACAAATCGCCGGCGAACCGTCCGAGGCCGGCTCGTACCGGCGACATCAGCTGACGCGACTGGTGGGCACGCTGGCGCTGGCGGCATCGGTGGCAGCGATTGCCATCCTGGGCGTGCAACGCGTCAACGCGCCACCGGCGCAACCGGTGACATTGGCGGCTTCCAGCCCGGTCAATGCGGAGCCGGTGATCCGCGTGGGCACCACGCGCTGGGACACCAAGGAACCGGCAGCCGAGGATGCACTCAATGCCTATCTCGTCGAGCATAATGAATTCGCCCCGACTATCGGCGGCATGATGCCTTCTTATGTCCGTGTTGTCGGTTACGATAGCGATAAATGATCACACGGACCGCCACGCGTTTCCTTCTTTTTTCCTGCAGTCTGCTTATTTGCTCAACCGCCATGGCGTCGGATGCGGCGCACAAATGGCTGGCCAAAATCAACGAAGCGGCGCGCCACCTCGAGTACGAGGGAATTTTCATCTATCAGCACGACAGCCAGCTCGAATCGATGCATATTTTCCACAAGGTGGAAAACGGCTCGACCAAGGAACGGCTGGTGTCGCTGAATGGGACACCGCGCGAAATCATCCGCGACAAGCGTGAAGTCCGCTGCTACTGGCCGGACATGAAGTCCGTCGTGGTCGAGTACCGCAAGGCGGATAGCAAGAATTTTCCCTCTCTTCTGCCGGAACACCTGGGCGACCTGGACGAGTACTATAATCTGCAAACCGGCGGAATCGATCGGATCGCGAATCGTCAGGCGCAGCTGATTCTCGTCAAGCCGGCCGACAATTACCGGTACGGCTACCACCTGTGGGCGGATAAACAGACCGGCCTGCTGCTGAAGGCCGATCTGGTCGACACGAACGGCAACGTCCTCGAGCAATTCATGTTCACGCAGGTCAACATCGGCACGAAAATTCCCGAGTCGGCGCTCGCGCCCGGCATGCCGGATGAAGGCCTCGTGTGGTATCGCGAAGGGCAGGGCGATGATCCTAAAGTCGCATCCGCGCTGCCGGAGTGGGAGGCCACACGGTTGCCCAAAGGGTTCCGGCTCTCGATGCACGTAACCCGCCGCGTCGCGTTGCGCAACCGGCCCGTCGAACACCTCGTGTACACGGACGGACTTGCCACGGTCTCGGTGTTCGTCGAAAAACAGGACAAGGACGCCAAACCCTTCATGCTGGGTCCCAGCCGCATGGGCGCAGTGCATGCGCTCGGCGTGCGCGTGGACAACTACCAGATCACGACGGTAGGCGAAGCACCGGCGGAAACGATCGCCTTGATCGGCGGATCGGTGGCGCCGGCGCATTGAATCTGTCGAACGTGAGGATTGTACGCGGCCTTGGTGTTCTCGTGCTGCTGGTGCTGCCGCTGTCAACGCCGGCGGCCCCGCGCGAACTTCCGGATTTCAGCCACCTGGTCGCCAGGCACGGCGCCGCGGTGGTCAACATCAATGCCGTGCGCAAACCAAACCGCGCCGGTTTTTCCTCAGACAGACCGGACGCCGAGGATGGACCGCGCGGAGATTTCCCGCAGCGTTACTTTCAGGAAACTCCCGAACCGCAGGACGAAAACTCTCTCGGCTCGGGGTTCATCATCTCGCCGGACGGTTATATCCTGACCTGCGCGCACGTGGTCGATAGCGCGCGCGAAATCCTGGTGCGGTTGAACGACCGGCGAGAATTCGTCGCGCGCCTGGTGGGCACGGATCAGCGCAGCGACGTGGCGTTGCTCAAGATCGAGGCGAGCCGCTTGCCCACGGTGGTCGTCGGCGACCCATCCAAACTCCGGGTCGGCGACTGGGTGCTGGCCATCGGTTCGCCTTTCGGATTCGACAGTTCGGCGACCGCCGGCATTGTCTCGGCCAAGGGCCGCACGCTGCCGAGCGAGAACTATGTTTCATTCATTCAGACCGATGTGCCCATCAATCCGGGCAATTCCGGCGGTCCTTTATTCGATCTCCAGGGCGAAGTCATCGGCGTCAACTCGCAGATCTACAGCGGCACCGGCGGTTTCATGGGCGTTTCGTTCGCGATTCCGATCGATTCCGCCATGAAAATCGCCGCGCAACTCAAGAGCGCCGGGCGGGTGCGGCGCGGCTGGCTCGGCGTCAGCCTGCAGGAAGTGTCGCGCCAGATCGCCGGCGCCTACGGGCTCAACAAACCTCGCGGCGCGCTGGTAACCGATATCCTGCCGGGCAGCCCGGCTTCCAAGGCCGATCTGCATCCCGGCGACATCGTCCTGACCTACGAAGGCAAACCGGTCGACCGCTCCACGGATCTGGCGCCACTCGTGGGCCTGACTCCGCCCGGAACCCTGGCGCATTTTGGCGTGTTCCGCCGCGACGTGGGACTGCAAACCGTGGTCGCGACGGTTGGCGAACTGAAGGAACAGGTGCCCGCCCGCGCACCGGCACGCCGCGGCGACGCGGGTCATACCCGCTTCGGCCTGGCAGTCGGCGAGATGAGCGAGGCGCAGCGGAAAAACATCGACGTGGACCATGGGGTAAGCGTGGCCGGGGTGGACGACGGCCCGGCGCGCGACGCCGGCCTGCGCCCCGGCGACGTTATCCTGGAGATCGATGACAAGCGCGTGAACAATGTTCAGGACTTCTTTCGCTTGCTGGAGCATGCGGCTCCCAGCCGCCCGGTGTTGCTGCGCATACGGCGCGGGATGGCCACGATATTTTTGGCCTTCAACGCCGTGGAATAGTCCGGGGTTCCATGTATATGCCGTGCGTGAAATAGGATATGCTACGCACGGCAGGGAGACATGAAACGACCCTGAAACCCATTGAACACGATTTCCTCATCGGGCGCCTCGGGCGCCTTTTTCATACCCCGCCTGACCGCGGTTGGCGACGGAGCCGCGGGCGATTCGCGGCATCTGTGAATGACAAGACGAGCGAAGCGGGTCTACTGCTCTTATCTCAAGACGAACGAAGTAGGGCTACATTTGTGAGCGGCGGGAACCAGGAACACATCCGGAATTTCTCCATCATCGCGCACATCGATCACGGCAAATCGACGTTGGCGGATCGATTCATTCAGACCTGCGGCGCGCTCGAGGCGCGCGAGATGCAGGAGCAGGTGCTGGATTCCATGGATCTTGAGCGCGAGCGCGGCATCACGATCAAGGCCCAGAGCGTGGCGCTCGATTACCGCGCGCGCGACGGGCAGACCTACCGGCTCAACATGATCGACACCCCGGGTCATGTCGATTTTTCCTACGAAGTGTCGCGCTCGCTGACCGCCTGCGAGGGGGCCCTGCTCGTGGTGGACGCCTCGCAGGGCGTGCAGGCGCAGACGGTGGCCAACTGTTACACCGCCTCCGAGCTCAACCTCGAAATTCTGCCGGTGCTGAACAAGATCGACCTGCCGTCGGCGGATCCCGAACGCGCCATCGCGGAAATCGAGGACATCATCGGTATCGATGCCACGGACGCCATCCGCGCGAGCGCCAAGACCGGCGTCGGCGTGACCGACGTCCTCGAAGCCATTGTTCGACGCATTCCGGTGCCGAAGGGAAATGCCGCGGCGCCGCTCAAGGCGCTCATCATCGATTCGTGGTTCGATAATTACCTCGGCACGGTCTCGCTCGTGCGCGTCATGGACGGTTGTCTCAAACCGAAAGAAAAAATACGCCTCATGGCGATGGGACGCGACTATCTCGTGGACCAGATCGGCATCTTCACCCCCAAACGCAAGCCCGTTGCCGAGCTCGGACCGGGCGAAGTGGGTTATGTCATCGCCGGCATCAAGGACGTGCGCGGCGCGCGCGTCGGTGACACGATCACGCACGTCGACCGGCCAGCCGACAAGGCACTGCCCGGTTTCAAGGAGATCAAGCCGCGCGTGTTCGCCGGACTGTATCCGGTGGATTCCGCCGACTACGAGGCCTTTCGTGACGCGCTGGCCAAGTTGCAGCTCAACGACGCCTCGTTGCATTACGAACCGGAAACCTCGCAGGCTCTCGGGTTCGGGTTCCGCTGCGGCTTTCTCGGAATGCTGCACATGGAGATCATCCAGGAACGGCTCGAGCGCGAGTACGGACTGAATCTCATCACCACCGCGCCCACGGTGGTCTACGAAGTGATGACCGCGAGCGAAGTATTGCTGGTGGAAAATCCGGCGAAGATGCCGGATCCGTCGCGCATCGTCGAAATCCGCGAACCCATCATCCGCGCCACCATCCTGGTGCCGCAGGAGTACGTCGGCAACGTCATCGGTCTGTGCGTCGAGAAGCGCGGCATACAAAAGGACATGACCTACCACGGTCGGCAAGCCATGCTGACCTATGAATTACCCTTGAACGAGGTGGTGCTGGATTTCTTCGACCGGCTCAAGTCCGTCAGCCGCGGATACGCTTCACTGGATTACGATTTTCTGGAATTCCGCGCTTCCAGCCTGGTCAAACTTGACGTCCTGATCAACGGCGATAGAGTGGACGCGCTGTCGGTGATCGTGCACCACGAACAGAGCCAGTACCGGGGCCGCGAACTCGTCAAGAAACTGCGTGAACTGATCCCGCGCCAGATGTTCGACGTCGCCATCCAGGCGGCGATCGGCTCCAAGATCATCGCGCGCGAAACGGTCAAGGCGCTGCGCAAGAACGTCACGGCCAAGTGTTACGGCGGCGACGCCACGCGCAAGCGCAAACTGCTGGAAAAACAGAAAGAGGGCAAGAAACGCATGAAACAACTCGGCACCGTGGAAATCCCGCAGGAGGCGTTTCTCGCCGTTCTGCGCGTGGACGAGAAATAGACATGGACTTCGCGCTGATCATGCTGTTGATCCTGATCGTCACCGGCGTCATCTGGGCGCTGGACCGATGGATGCTGGCGGAAAGCCGCGAACGCCGGGCCAAGGCGCTGGCCGATGCCGGCAAGAGCGAGGAGGCGATGCGGGCGCGCCGCGAGCCGGCCTATGTCGAATATGCCCGTGCCTTTTTCCCGGTCATCCTGATCGTTTTCATCATCCGCTCGTTCCTGGTCGAGCCGTTCCGGATTCCTTCCGGTTCGATGCTGCCCAGCCTGCACATCGGCGATTTCATCCTGGTAAACAAGTACTCCTACGGCGTCCGGCTGCCGGTTATCAATACCAAGATTCTGGACTCCGGCCATCCCCAGCGGGGGGAAGTGGTGGTATTCCGCTTCCCGGGCAATCCTTCGATCAATTTCATCAAGCGGGTTATTGGCGTTCCGGGCGACCATATCCTATATAAGGATAAGCAGCTCTATATCAACGGAACCCCGATGCAGCAGTCGGACAGCAGGCCGTATTACTCCCTGCAAAATGGCGATCCGCCAGGCGAAGACCGGCGCTTGCTGGAAACTCTGAATGGCGTGAAACACGACATCATCCTGACGGACCGGCCGGACATGCCGATTCCGGAATTTGTCGTGCCGCAGGGAGAATATTTCGTCATGGGCGATAACCGCGACCACAGCAACGACAGCCGCTACTGGGGCTTCGTGCCGGATGCCAATCTGGTGGGCCGGGCCTTCCTGATCTGGTTCAGCTGGGACATGACCGACCCGGCCAAGTGGTTCTGGCAACGCATCGTGTGGAGCCGCATCGGCGACACGATCCATTGATCGTGCGATACAGGGCGTAAAGAGATAACGTGAAGGAGATCGGAATGCAAAATCGGAAACACCAGTCCGGGATGACCATGTGGGGTTTGTTGTTCGTCCTCGGAACGCTGGCCTTCTTTCTTTTTCTCGGCTTCAAGCTGTTCCCACCCTACATGACCGACCTCAAGGTCAAAAGCGCGCTCGATAGCCTGGGCCAGCAAGCCGATGCCGGCACCATGAGCGTGCCCGAGATAAGGGAGGCCATCCGCAAACGCCTGGAGATCGACAGCGCCGACGATCTTTTCGATCTGAATAAAGTCCTGACCGTCGAACCGCGCGGGAGAGTCAAGATCATCCGGTTCAGTTATGAATCGGTGATCCCGATGGCGTACAATATCTCCGCCTTGATTGACTTTGATCACAGCATCGAGGTCCGTGGCTCAGACCAATAAGACGTATGCCGAGCTGAGTCGCCGGCTGACGTATGCATTCCGTCAGCCGAAGTTGCTCGAACGGGCCCTGACCCATCGCAGCAAAAGCACCGCCAATTACGAACGCCTCGAATTTCTCGGCGACAGCATTCTCGGCTTCGCCATATCTTCCGAACTTTATAATCGCTACTCCGAACTCTCCGAGGGCGAGCTGACGCGCCTGCGCGCGAGCCTCGTCAAGAAAAATACCCTGGCCGCGCTGGCGCGCGACCTTGAGCTCGGCGAGCATTTGATGCTGGGGGAGGGCGAGCTGAAAAGCGGCGGTTACGACCGAGATTCCATTCTGGCGGACGCGCTGGAGGCGGTGTTCGGGGCGATTTGCGTGGATCGTAGCGCCGAGGAAGCGGTGCGCGTCATTCTCCATCTTTATCACGACCGCCTGGCCGACCTGGATCCGCGAGCCATACCCAAGGACCCGAAAACGCAGCTGCAGGAGTATCTGCAGAAGCACTCGCTGCCCACGCCGACGTATACCATCAGCGCGGTCACCGGCGAGCCGCACAACCAGATTTTCGTCGTGGAATGCCGTGTCGCCGGTTTGGACGAGCCGATTCGCGGCGAAGGCCACAGCCGCCGTCACGCCGAGCAGGAGGCGGCGGCCCAGGCGCTGGAACAGCTTTGCCGGCCCTGATGCCCGCCACCGCCATGCGCTGCGGCCTGGTGACGCTCGCCGGCCGTCCCAGCGTCGGAAAATCGACGCTGTTGAACCGGCTGATCGGCCACAAGATCAGCATCACTTCCGCCCGGCCCCAGACCACGCGCCACCGTCTGCTCGGGATCAAGACGACGGCGGAAGCGCAAATCGTCTATGTGGATACGCCCGGCCTGCACGCGGATAATAAGGGCATGATGAACCGCTACCTCAACCGCACCGCCAGCGCGAGTCTGCAGGGCGTCGATGTAATCGTGCTGGTCATCGCGGCTGGCGGCTGGACCGAAGCGGACGAGTACGCCATGCGCAACGTCGCCAAGCAGGGCATCCCGGTGATCCTGGCGGTTAACAAGGTGGATCAGCTCAAGGATCGCCAACGATTGCTGCCGTTGCTCGGGGAGTCGAGCCGGAAAATGGATTTCGCCGATATCGTGCCGATCTCGGCGCGCACTGGCGCCAACGTGGACGCGCTGGAAAACGCCGTTCTCAAACATCTTCCTGAACAGCCGCCGCTGTATCCCGCAGACCAGTTGACCGACCGCAGCGAGCGTTTTCTCGCCGCAGAGCTGGTGCGCGAACAGATCTTCCGCGGATTGCGGCAGGAAGTGCCATACGCGACCGCGGTAAGCATCGAGCAGTTCAAGCGCGCCAAAGGCGCGCTGCATATCGCGGCGACGATCTGGGTCGAGAAGGAAGGTCAGAAGCCGATCCTGATCGGAAAGAACGGCGAACGGCTCAAGATCATCGGAACCCGCGCGCGCCTGGCGATGCAAAAGCTCTTCGGCGCCAAGGTGCATCTCGAGTTGTGGGTGAAGGTGCGGGAAGGCTGGTCGGACAGCGAACGGGCGCTGCGCAGCCTGGGTTACAGCGACGAGACCTGACCATGCGCATTCATCAGGAGCCGGCCTTCATCCTGCATCACCGCGATTACAGCGAGACCAGTCTGTTGCTGGAGGTGTTCACGTCCCAACACGGACGCATCGGCCTCATCGCCAAGGGCGCGCGTCGCGCCAACAGCCGCGTGCGCGGCATTTTAAAGCCGTTCCAGAGGTTGTTGATCGGCTGGAGCGGCAAGGGCGATCTCGCGGTGCTGACCGGCGCGGAACTGGACGGACCCGCAATGGAACTGGACGGACCCGCGCTTTATTGCGCGTTTTACATGAACGAGGTGTTATTGCGTTTATTGCATCGTCACGACCCGCACGAGGCGCTGTTCGAGGCATATCGCTCGGCGCTGCAACAGCTGCGTCCCGATAATTCCCATGAAGCAGTCTTGCGTATTTTTGAGAAGCATCTGTTGAAAGAGTTGGGCTACGGCCTGGTGCTGGATCGGGACACGGCCGACAAGAAACCGATCGAAGCACAAGCCATGTATGAATACATTCTCGAGCGCGGACCGGTGCGATTGGCGCATCCCGAGCTCAATCTTCCGACGGAAGGCATACCCATACGTGGCGCGAGTTTGCTGGCGCTGGCGCGGGAGACGCTGGACGATCCCGGGGCGCGGCGCGACGCCAAGGCGCTGATGCGCGCGGCGCTGGCGCGGCATCTGGGCGACCGGCCGCTGCACAGCCGCAAGCTGTTCCGGCGCGTGGCGCCGGCGCGGGTCACCGAGCCGGAAGGGGAGACGGCGCTTGATTAGGCTGGGCGTGAATATCGACCACGTGGCGACACTGCGTCAGGCACGCGGCACCCGTTATCCGGACCCGATCCAGGCGGCATTGGAAGCCGAGCAGGCAGGGGCCGACGCCATCACGCTGCATTTGCGCGAAGACCGGCGACATATCCAGGAACAGGACGTCGAGGCATTGCGCCGCGTGATCCAGACGCGCATGAATCTCGAGATGGCGGTGACCGACGACATGGTTGCGTTCGCCTGTCGCCTGCGGCCGCAGGATTGCTGTCTGGTGCCGGAGCGGCGCCAGGAATTGACCACCGAAGGCGGCCTGGACGTGGTTTCCGGAATGAAAAAAATCAGCGACGCCTGCCGGCGCCTGGCCGAAGCCGGCGTGCGCGTATCGCTGTTCGTGGACCCCGATCCGGGGCAGATCGAGGCGGCGGCCAGGACCGGTGCCCCGGTGATCGAGGTACACACCGGTCGTTACGCCGATGCCGGGTCGGACGAGGCGCGCCGACAGGAACTGGTCCGCATCGAGCAGGCCGTGCAACAGGCGCTCGATCTGAAACTGCACGTGAACGCCGGTCACGGCCTCAATTATCACAATGTCCAGGCCATCGCCGCCATTCCCGGCATCGCCGAGCTCAATATCGGCCACGCCATCGTGGCGCGCGCATTGTTTACCGGCATGCGCGAGGCCGTGCGCGAAATGAAGCGGGTAATGGTGGAATCGGTGAGATGATTTTCGGTATAGGCACCGACATTGTGCGCGTGGAGCGGATACAGGCCGACCTCGAGCGTTTCGGCGAACGGTTTGCCGAACGGATTCTCACCGTCGCCGAAATGCAGGAGTTCCGCGGCAACGTCAGCAAGGCGAATTTCCTCGCGCGCCGTTTCGCGGCGAAAGAGGCCGCTGTCAAGGCCATGGGTACGGGCTTCAGCAACGGCATCCAGTTGCACGACATCGAGGTGACGCACGATCCACAGGGGAAACCCCTGCTGAACTTCCACGGCCGCGCGCAGGAGTTTTTGCGCGACAAGCGCATTACCGTGGCCCACATCAGTCTCGCCGACGAGCAGGATAACGCCGTGGCGTTCGTGACGCTGGAGATTGCCTGAGCCCGACCCGGTCGCGATAGATGCTGATCGAGTATTGGGACGCCCCGTACGAGGCGTGCGGTTCACTGAGGCGACCCTGCGATACCGGCTGGCGGCGCGCGGCTATCGCGTCACGCGTTATGTCCGCGCGCCCGGTACCTGTTCCCGCCCCATGCGCATGATCACGACAAGATCGACGCGGTACTTTCCGGGCGACTCGGCGCGGCGCTGCAAGAAGTAAGTATCGTGCCGGAGTCCGGCGCTGCGAGCGCGATCACGCGCGGCGCCGTTCACGCAGCGCGGGCGCCGGGGGACGAACCGGTCGTCAGTCTGGATGCGATCCGCATCGGATGAGAGGTTTCCACCGCGCGCCGATACGTGTCACAATGGATAAAACCTTTGCGCGAGAGCGAAGTGCATGGGCAACAATATTATCCATCTCGGACTCAAGCCGATCGAAGTCTGGCCCAAGGATCAAAAAGTCGAATCCCGCGGGGATCCGGCCATTCGCGTCACCGCGTTCAGCGACATTCAGGAATACCATCCGCGGCTGATCGCGAAAATTCTCGAACTCGAAGAGCACCAACGGTTGCGCAAGCGCCACCTTCGCAGCGCCGGTGGAACGAAGATTCATCACCTCGAGAAGTGGATAACTGCCGAGGTGGAGCTCATTACCGGCCGCGCCAAGGCGCTTTTCCGTCACGTGCTGGGAAGCGAAGACGCGGTGGTGGATCTCAGCTGGGCCAACGTTTATCGTTCCGGTGATTATTGCCCGCCGCACAGTCACGTGCGCTCGACTGCCAGCGTGGTTTATTGCCTGGATATGGGGGACGTGGATCTCGAGGATGAGCTGAACGGGCGTTTTTGTTTCGTCGACCCGCGATTGCCGGACTGCTGTCACGATCAGGAAGGATGCGTGACGGCACCGTTCGTGCCCGAGATGGCGGCCGGGACCATGATCATTTTTCCCAGCCAGCTGGTGCACACGGTCAATCCCTATTCCGGCGCGCGGCCCCGCATCACGCTGTCCTGGAACATCAACAAAAACGCGTTGTCGGGCTCGCCGTTGCCGGCGGATTCGGAAAAAGAATAGCGGTTGGCGGAATCAGCCGGTCATGCGTTTCGCGGTACCGTGACGGACACGCGTGGCACTCGACGGTTTGCGTTGGTGACGGCGGAAATATCTGAGGGTGTCGTTGGAAGCGGGTAAGGCATCGTCATCCTCCAGCGAGGTGTGGGATGCCTGGATCATCCTGCCAAACACGATTGCGACCAGCACACCAGCCACGGTCCACGCGAGAAGTACAATGACGATCATGGTTGCACTCATGCACGATCTCCTTGTGATGATTGGCGCCCACAGATTCCATGAAATAACGACGCTTGACAACGGCCGCGACCGACCAATCGCATGAACGGGCCGGAATTGCGGATGGACGGTTAACAGCGTGCGGCCCCGTGAAACCTTCCCAAAAGCATAGCCATTCAAACCTGGAGACGGTTGAAGGAAGTCCAACGCCTGGCGTGTCCCGCGATAGGTCCGCGCGCCAGGGTCTAAGCCCGGCGCTCCAGCCATTTCACGCCGAGGACGGCCCCGGCAAAGATCGCGCCCGCCGCCAATAACGACCCGGCCGCCAGGGTTGAAACGCCGCTCAGCCCCTGGCCGATATTGCAGCCGCCGGCCACCATGGCACCGGACCCCATCAGCAGGCCTCCCGCAAGATAATTCGGAATGGCGCGGGTTCGGGGTCGTTGCCAGTGGAGCGTGCCGGAGGCGAGCGCGCTGATCGCCGCCCCGAGCGCCGTCCCGGCCACGAATGGAATTCCAAAACCGGGGTTCAGCGTGCCGCCCGTTAGGAGGTAATGGGCCAGCCGCGCCACCGGACCCGAAATGGCTAGCGCGGAAGGGCGGGTCGGCGCGAAGGCGTCGTGAGCCAGATTTCCGGTCAACCACCAGGCGCTGACGACCAGGCCGCCAATGGCCGCGCCACCGGCGATGAGGCGGCCGTCATTCGAGTTGCGCCAGGTCATCCCGATGATGGCGATGCAGACCGCGGCCGCGACCGCGCCGGCCAACCACGGCGATACATTCAACAACGCGGCGATCGAGGAATCACCGCTGGTCAGGGCGAGTGCCGACCAATCGGCCAGGCGCTGGCGAAGATCCGCCAGCGTTCCGTATTGCACGACGGCGGCGGCCGCCGCGAAGGCAACAAGCGCCACTCCGGCTCCGAGGCTTCCTTCCGCTGCGCGCACCAAAGTGCGGGCGGCACAGCCGCCGGCGAGCACCGCGCCAAAACCGAACAACAAGCCACCTGATATCGCCCCCAACCAGTCGAAGCGCGCGATTCGATACGTCGATTCCGCCACCGGGACCAGCGCGCCGGCTTCGAGCCACTGCGTGCCGGCAATGGCGACGGCGAGCGCGGCGAGGAAGGCCTGAGCGTGGCGCCAGTCCCGCATCAGCAGCAGATTGCCGATCGCCGCGACCATGCAAAAGCGCTGGCGCTGGACGATGGCGCCGAAGGCCAGGCCGATGAGCAGGCCGCCGCCGAGCCGCCACAGGTTCGCGTCGGTCATTGGTGATACCTGGGCGCTCCCGGTGCCGCACGCTCCGCGCGCAGGATGGACGGAGGAAAGAACCGGGAGCCGGGAATCATGCCGCGATTTTAAAGGATTCCCGCGAAACCGGACACAGATTGCCGTGAGCATGATAATTTATGCGCATGACCCGAAGGCTCTCGCACGTGATCGGTTTCGATGACGCTCCATTCGACAGATCGCATCGCGGCGATGTTCTGATTGTCGGCGCGGTGTATGCGGGCATGCGCCTGGAGGGCGTGTTGAGCGGAAAGGTACGACGCGACGGCGTCAATTCGACGCAAACGATCATTCGTCTCGTGTCGCAGTCCCGGTTTCGCGCGCACCTGCAGGCGATCCTGTTGCAGGGCATCGCTTTCGCCGGGTTCAACGTCGTCGACCTGCGGCGTTTGCACCAGACGCTGGATATGCCCGTCATCGCCGTCGCCCGCCGGCAACCCGATTTCACCGCCATCCGTCGGGCGCTGCAGATGCGTGTCGCCGGCGGCCGGCGCAAATGGAAGCTGATCGAGCGCGCCGGGCCGATGGAGCCAGTGGCCGGGGTGTTCGTCCAGCGGGCCGGCATCGCGCTCGACAAAACCCGCGAACTCATCCGGCGCCTGGCGGTCAATAGCCATGTCCCCGAGCCATTGCGCACGGCCCACCTGATCGCCGGCGGCATCGCCACCGGCGAAAGCCGGCATCGGGCGTGATTATCCAAAAAACATGAAAGATTTTTCCATCCCACGCCGCGAATCGTTGCTGGCTGAATATTTCGAGAGAAAACCGCTGCTCGGTTTGCTTTTGGTAACCGTGCTGACGGCATTCAGCTACCGCTTCCTCGACGCCGCCATTTCTTCGTTCGTAGCGGAATTCATCCGGGCGAACGAACTCACGTCGGTTGTCTCCGGACTGCCGGATCTGCTCGATTACATCGTCGCTGTCATCACCGCCGGCTGTTGGGTGGGGTTCTTCCATCTCACCCGACGGGGATTCGACGACAACCATACGCGTTTCCTGAAGCTTTGCGGAACCACCGTGCCGCTCGCATACCTCGTCAAGATGATATTTCAGTACCTGTTCGGGCGATCCACGCCCGAAATGTGGGTTGTCTACCATCTGGCACCGCAGTTTCACTGGTTCCGCGCGGATCACGGCTATGGTTGTTTCCCGTCCGGGCACATGACGGTATTCACCGCGCTCGGGGCGACGCTTTGGCGTCATTATCCGCGCTACAAGCCTGCCTATCTGGGGTTCCTGCTGGCGCTCGCGCTCGCGCTCGTTGCCACGAATTATCATTTTCTCAGCGACGTGTTGGCGGGCACCTATCTTGGCGCCATGATCTGCTTCCTCGCCGATCGTGCCGTGGGCCGTCCGAGGAAACGAAGTTGACGACACCACGTGCAAGACCCGACGCGACCTTCGCCGCCTTCACACCGTTGCGCGAGCCCGTGTACCGCATGCTGTGGATCGCAACCGTGGCCTCCAATGTCGGCACGTGGATGCAGGACGTCGGCGCGGCCTGGCTGATGACCACGCTGGCGCCGTCACCGGCCATGGTCGCCATGGTGCGCACCGCGTCGAGCCTCCCCATGTTTTTGCTGGCGCTGCCGGCAGGCGCTCTGGCCGACGTCATGGATCGGCGCTTGCTGCTCATCGTCACCCAGTCGTGGATGCTGGCGGCGGCGGGCGCACTCGGCGTGTTGACGCTGCTCGGTGTGACCACGCCGTGGCTGCTGCTTGCGTTGACGTTTCTCCTGGGATTGGGAACGGCGTTGAACGCCCCGGCCTGGCAGGCGATCATTCCCGAGCTGGTGGGGCGCGAACAGGTAGCCAATGCGGTGTCGCTCAACAGCATCAGCATCAACCTGGCGCGCTCCGTCGGTCCCGCTATCGGCGGCCTGGTGATCGCGCTCGCCGGTGCGGGATGGACGTTCGTGTTGAACGCGGTTTCCTTTTGCGGAGTGATACTGGTCCTGTATCGCTGGCGCCGGCCGCGCCACGAAAGCGTTTTGCCGGCGGAACGGGTGTGGAGCGCGATCCGCGCCGGCTTGCGCTACGTTCGGCATGTGCCGGCAGTGCGCGCCGTGCTGGTGCGTTCCGGCACGTTCGTGCTGTTCGGCAGCGCGCTGTGGGCGTTGTTGCCGTCCCTGGCGCGCTTCGAGCTGGGTCGCGGTCCGGCGGGTTACGGCATCCTGCTCGGGTTCTTCGGGATCGGCGCAGTCATCGCCGCGGCGCTGTTGCCGCGGTGGCGCGCCAATATCCCGATCAATCGCTTTGTCAGGCTCGCGGTGGCGCTGTTTGTCTTGTCATTGTTGCTGCTCGCCTGGGCGCAGGCTCCCGGCATGGCCGAGCTCTTGCTGCTCATCGCCGGTGCGGCGTGGCTGACCTTGCTGTCCACCTTCAATTCCAGCCTACAGGCGCTGGTTCCGGCCTGGGTGCGCGGCCGCGCGCTGGCCGTGTCGATCCTGGTATTTTTCGGCGGCATGGCGCTGGGCAGCGCGATCTGGGGTTACGTCGCAGCGTTCTTCGGGCTCAAGTCGGCGCTGGTGACCGCCGCCATCGGCGGCATGGTCACGACGGTGTTCACCCGGCGCTATCGCCTGCACAGCGGCGAGGAACTGGATCTGACGCCCTCGGTGCACTGGCCGGCGCCGCAGGCCATGCCCGCGCCGGAACCGGAACAGGGCCCGGTTGTGATCACCGTGGAATACCGAATCGATCCGGCGACATGGCAGGACTTCGTGCGCGCGATGCAGCATGTGCGCCGCATCCGCCGCCGCGACGGCGCCATGAATTGGGGCCTGTTGCGCGACGTGTCCGAGGCCGGACATTACACCGAGATCTTCGTGGTGGAGTCCTGGCTCGAACACCTGCGCCAGCACGAACGCGTCACGGTGGCGGATCGCGCCGTGCTCGAGAAGGCGCGGGCGTTTCACGCGGACGCCGTTCCGCCGCTCGTCAGCCACTACATCGTCGAGCAGCGCAGCGTCAAAAAGTAAGAGTCTTCTATCAAAATGAAATGGACCGCCAGGACGCCAGGGCGAGCCGGAAACAGACGAAGACACTTAACGTGTCTTCGTCCCGGCGAGCGCCCGCACACGGATGTGCGGGCCGGGGACTATCGAAACCACAACGTCGCGCCAGGGATGGCTGGAATTGGCGTCCTGGCGTTTCAGATCATATTCATTTCGCTAGCTGAGCGGCCTTGTCGAACGCCGCCTGCGCGCCGGGGTAATCGCCACGCTTCAGTCGCGCCTGGCCGATGATGCGCCAGTTTTCGGCACGCAGCACTTTGTCATCGCCGGCCCAGCCGTTCGAGCGTGCCGCCAGACCTTCCGCCTGCTGATACTGTCCTTGCTCCAGCCGCAATTTGGCCAGCTCCTGCCACAGCCCCGGATTGCGCGGTTCGATGCGCAATGCCCGCTCCAGCGATGCCACCGCCGTATCGAGCTTGCCGCCGGCGGCGTCGGTGCGTGCGGCTTCGGACAGCGCCACCACGGCGCTGTTGTCCGATAGCGGCCGTGCCTCCTCTGGAGGCGCAACCAGTCCGGCGCAACCCGAGAGCAGCATCAACACCAATGGTGCGGCAAGGCGTTTCATCATTCGAATAATCGCTCAAACCAGCTCTTAATGGAACGCGTCGGTGAATACGCGGCGCACGGCGCGGTTCCGGTCGGCGCGGAACCGCGGATGAACGGCAGCGTCACCGATCCCTGGCAATTGGCGTCGGCGCGCAGGCCGGTCGTGGAATCGATATCGACCAGCTCGATGTTTTCCGGTTGCTGCGGCACGAGCGGATCGGGATCGAGCCGCTCCATCATTTCGCCCCACACCGTCATGGCGCCGCTCGCGCCGGTCATGTTGATCGGCTGATTGTCGTCGCGGCCGATCCACACCACGCCGAGCCGGTCGCCGGTGTAGCCCGCGAACCAGCTGTCGCGCAGGTCGTTGGTGGTTCCCGTCTTGCCGGCGATATTCAGATCCGGCGACAGATATTTCTTGAGATCGTCGGCGGTGCCTTCGCGCACCACGCCCTGGAGCGCCGCGGTCACGAGATAGGCGGGCGCCGGCTCGATCACCTGTTCCACCGACAGCGAATAGCGCTGCAGCGGCTGGCCGTCCGCCGTCAGCACCTCGCGAATGGCGCGCAGCGGCATGCGGAACCCGCCGCTGGCGAATGCCTGGTACATCTGGGTCACTTCCAGCGGGCTCATGCCGTCGGCGCCGAGGAGGCTGGAGGCGTAATCCGGCAAATCGCGCTCGACGCCCAGACGCCGGACGTTGTCCATGATGTTGCGCACGCCGAGCGTCAGCCCCAGACGCGCGGTCGATACATTATAAGAGTTGGCCAGCGCGAGTCGCAGCGGGACCTGGCCGTGGAATGTCTTGTCGTAATTATGCGGCTCCCAGTCGGAGGTTCCGCGCTGGCGCCAGACGAGCGGGCTGTCGTCCAGCAGGGTGGCGAGAGTATACGAATCCGGGCGCTCCAGGGCGGTGAGGTAAATCGCCGGCTTGATCAGCGAGCCGATCGGGCGGGCCGTGTCGAGCGCACGGTTGAAGCCCTCGTAGCGCGTGTCGCGCCCGCCGACCAGCGCCTGCACCTCGCCGTTCTGCGTGCTGGTCACCACCACCGCGCCTTCGAGCGCGTGGGCCGGGATGCGTCGGGCTTTTTCCAGTTGCGTGAGGCGGGAGGTGAGGGCGCGTTCGGCGGACAGCTGCGCCAGCGGGTCGAGCGTGGTGAAGATCAGCAGGCCCTCGGAGCGCAGGTCCTCCTCATGATAATCGCGCCGCAGCTGGCGGTGCACCAGCTCGACGAACGCCGGATAGAGCGACGTGCCCTTCGGCGCCTTGTCGGTGACGCCGAGCGGCGCGGCGCGGGCGGCGACGTATTGCGACTGGGTGATGAACTGCTGCTGCAGCATTTCCTGCAGCACCAGGTTGCGCCGCGCCAGGGCGCGGTCCGGATGATGCCGCGGATCGTAATAGGACGGACCCTTCACCAGCCCGACCAGCAGCGCCGACTGCGGGAGCGTGAGTTGCGGCAACGGCCTGTCGAAATAGAAATGGCTCGCCAGCCCGAAGCCGTGCACCGCGCGATTGCCGTCCTGGCCGAGATAAATTTCGTTCACGTACGCCTCGAGTATCTCGTCCTTGGAGTAGTGCATCTCCAGCAGCAAGGCCATGATCATTTCCGTGAACTTGCGCCGCAGCGTGCGTTCCGGCGTGAGAAAGAAGTTCTTGACCAGCTGCTGCGTCAGCGTGCTGCCGCCCTGGACTCCGCCGCCGCGCACGGTCGTCACCAGCGCACGCGCCACGCCGCGCGGGTCGATGCCGTGATGGGTATAGAACTTCCGGTCTTCCACCGCGATCAGGCCCTTGATCAGCAGCGCCGGCACTTCATCCAGCTTCACCAGCACGCGGTCTTCGTTGTGCGCCGGATAAATCCCGCCGATCAGCAACGGATCGAGCCGTGCGATGGTGACGGACTTGTCGGTCTTGAGATCGGTCAGCGCGCGCAGATGATCGCCGCTGAAATCGGCGCGCAATTGCAGCGCCGGTTGTGCGCCGTCCCAGAACGTGAACGGCCGCGTGGCGATGCTGAATTCGTCGCCTTGCCGCTGGTAACTCCCGGGATCGGACGAATCGCCGGCATCGCGGTAACCGAGCATGGCCAGTTCCGTCATGAGTTGTTCAGGACGCAGTTTCGCGCCCGGGTACAGTTCGAGCGGCCGCGCGTATACCCGCGCCGGGAGCGCCCAGCGCTTGCCCTCGAACTGGGCGCGCACCGTCAGGTCGAGATAAAGCGTGTAGCCGGCGAGCAGCAGGCCTAGTATCAGCAGGATCAGCCGCAGGCGGCTGCGCGCGGCGAAGCGCCGGAATTTTTCCAAAAGTGAGCTGTCCATCGGATATGTGCGGGAAAGGTTTCCGGCGAGTGGTACGATCTGAGTTACGGCGCGTGATTATACAGGAACGGAGATCGGGCCGTGAAATCATGGAAAGCGGTTTGGGTTCCGGTGCTGGCCTTGAACCTGCTGCTGGCGTTGTCCGCGGCTGGAGCGCGCGCGGACGAAATTTCCAGCTACGCGTTCGTGCAGGACGACGGCTCCCTCCGCGTGAGCGGTTATACCGTCCGGTTGTTCGGCATTCACATTCCCCCGACCGCGCAATCCTGTCGCAGCTTCGAGCGCCCCGTGACCTGTGCGCCCCAGGCGGCCCTGGCACTGGACTTCAAGATCGGCGCCGACTTCGTTCATTGCACTCCCCGGACCCGCAACGACGACGGCAGCATTACCGCGGTTTGCCGGGTCGGCGACACCGACCTGAGCGCCTATCTGCTGAGCCGGGGTTGGGCGCTGGCGCTGCCGGACGCGCCTTTCGATTATGCGGCCCTGGAGAAGATCGCGCGCCACCGCGGCCTCGGCGTATGGGGTCTTCCGGTCGAGAGAATCCATTAGCCCGCGGCTGACGCTCTTGTTGATTTGCGTCAAAGTTGCGCCGCCACAGGTATGGTTTTCTGGGCCCGGTAAACGTTCAGGTTGCGATGCAAGCGCGTCCTGCGTACCGTATGCAGTGCGGATACGCCGTGCATGCGCGGTACGGAACATGAAATAAGGACAAGAACATGTGCCTGGCAGTGCCGTCAAAAGTGGTGCAGCTTCTCGAGAACGATCACGCGTTGATCGACGTTGGCGGCATTCGCAGCAAAATCTCCCTGATGCTGGTGGATGGTGTGCAGGTCGGCGATTACGTCATCGTGCACGTCGGTTTCGCCATCGCCCGGCTGGACGCCGAAGAGGCCGAAAAGACGCTCGCGCTGTTCGAGGAGATCGCGCGCCAGCTGCAACCGGGGCCGTATGAAGTACATCAGTGAATTCCGTGACCGGCGCGTGGCCACGGCGCTTGCGTCCGCGCTCGCCGCCGAGGTCGACCCCAAGCGCGATTACAGCCTGATGGAATTCTGCGGCGGGCACACCCACGCGATCTTCCGCTACGGCGTGCAAGACCTGCTGCCGCCGAACGTGCACCTGGTGCACGGCCCCGGCTGCCCGGTGTGCGTGCTGCCGATCGGCCGGCTTGACATGGCGATCGAGCTGGCGAATCTCCCGAACGTCATCCTCTGCAGTTACGGCGACATGCTGCGCGTTCCCGGCTCGCGCAAGCGCAGCCTGCTGAAGGCGCGCACGCAGGGACACGACGTGCGCATGGTGTATTCCTGCGACGAGGCCATCCGCATCGCCCAGGACAATCCGGACAAGGAAGTGGTGTTCTTCGCCATCGGCTTTGAGACCACCACGCCGCCGAGCGCGGTCGCGATCAAGCAGGCCGAGGCCTTCGGGCTCGGGAATTTCAGCGTGTTCTGCAACCACGTGCTCACGCCCTCGGCGATCCAGAGCATTCTGGATTCGCCTGACGTGCGCAAGCTTGGGAGCGTGCGCGTGGACGGCTTTATCGGGCCGTCGCACGTGAGCACCATCATCGGCAGCCGGCCGTATGAATTTTTCGCCGAGGAATACCAGAAGCCGGTGGTGATCGCCGGTTTCGAGCCGCTCGACGTGCTGCAGGCGGTGCGCATGCTGGTGGCCCAGCTGAACGAAGGCCGTGCCTGCGTCGAAAACCAGTTCACCCGCGGCGTCACGCGCGCCGGCAACATGAAGGCGCAGGCGTTGGTGGCGGAAGTCTTCGAGCTGCGCCGTTCCTTCGAATGGCGCGGGCTCGGCACGGTCCCGTACAGCGGCTTGCGCATCAAGCAGAAGTACGCCGCTTATGACGCCGAGGCGCGGTTCCCGCTGGTGCAAAAGCCGGTGCCGGAGAACAAGGCCTGTGAATGCGGCGCCATCCTGCGCGGCGTGAAAAAGCCGACCGATTGCAGGATCTTCGGAACCGTGTGCACGCCGCACAATCCCATCGGTTCATGCATGGTGTCCTCGGAAGGGGCGTGCGCTGCCTACTATAAGTATCGCCGCCACGGCGGTTTCCACGACCAGGCGGAGCCCGAGGAAGAGGCGGTGGAACCCGACGCCGCGGCCGGCGGCTGAGCCATGCGCATTCTTTTCCTCACGCACAGCTTCAACAGTCTGACCCAGCGCTTATTTGTCGAGCTGACGGAAGCCGGCCACGAAGTATCGATCGAATTCGACATCAATGACGCGGTAGCGATAGATGCCGTGCGCCTGTTCCAACCGCATCTGATCGTCGCGCCGTATCTGCGGCGCGCCATCCCCGAGGAGATCTGGCGCCGGCACGTGTGCCTGGTGCTGCATCCCGGCATCCCGGGCGATCGCGGTCCGTCGGCGCTCGACTGGGCGATCCTGAACAGCGAGTCCGAATGGGGCGTGACAGTGCTGCAGGCCGACGCCAGGATGGACGCCGGACCGGTCTGGGCCGCGGTGAATTTCCCGATGCGCCAGGCGCGCAAGAGCAGCCTGTATCGCAACGAGGTCACGGAAGCGGCGGTCATCGCGATGCGCCAGGCAATCGAACGCTTCGAAACAGCAAACTTCGTTCCCGCCGCGCAGGACCCGGAAAAGATGCGCGGCGTGACACGTCCGCCCATGAGCCAGGCAGAACGTCGCATCGACTGGACGATCGACACGACCGCTGACATTTTGCGCAAGATCCGCGCATCCGACGGTGCCCCTGGCGTTGAGGACGAAATCTTCGGCGAACGCTTTTGTCTCTATGACGCGCACCCGGAAGATACGTTGCGCGGTGCGGCGGGTGAAATCATCGCGCGGCGAAACGGCGCGATCCTGCGCGCGACCCGCGACGGGGCAGTGTGGATCGGGCACCTCAGAAAAATCGCTCCCGCAGAAAGAACCTTCAAGCTGCCCGCCACCATGGTGCTGGGCGAACGGGTGCAAAGCGTGCCGGAATCGCCCATGCCCTCGGAGTTCGAGCCGAGTCGACAAACTTATCGGGACATCGCGTACACCGAAAAGAACGGTGTTGGCTATATATACTTCGATTTTTACAACGGTGCGATGGACACGGACCAGTGCGAACGTCTGCGCGCGGCCTATCGCGAAGCCTGTCGGCGCCCGACGCGCGTCATTGTTTTGATGGGCGGACCCGATTTCTGGTCGAACGGGATTCATCTGAACATCATCGAAACCGCCGCCAGCGCGGCGGACGAGTCCTGGCGCAATATCAATGCCATGAACAATCTGTGCGAGGCGCTTATCACCACCGAGAGCCATCTCACCGTGGCCGCACTGCGCGGCAATGCCGGCGCGGGTGGCGTGTTCCTGGCTCTCGCCGCGGACCGCATCCTGGCGCGCCGGGGCGTGATTCTGAACCCGCATTACAAGAACATGGGCAATCTCTACGGCTCGGAGTACTGGACCTATCTGCTGCCCCGGCGCGTCGGCCTGGAACAGGCGCGCGCGATCATGCGGCATCGTCTGCCGCTCGGCGCGGCGTCGGCCCAGCGACTCGGCCTGATCGACGATTGTTTCGGCCGCAACGTCGGGGAATTCGAGGCGGGAGTCGAATCCCTGGGCGAATCCCTGGCGCAAGATCCGGCTTATGAGACGCGTCTGCAGGCGAAACGGCGGCAACGGGCGCAGGACGAATCGGAAAAACCGCTGCGGCGCTATCGCGAAGAAGAGCTGGAGCGGATGCGACTCAATTTCTACGGCTTCGATCCGAGCTACCACGTGGCGCGTTACAATTTCGTTTTCCGGATTCCGTATTCCTGGACGCCGCTGCACCTGGCCCGGCACCGGCGCGTCACCGCGCGCGACGCCCGGGAACCCGCGACTGGCGCAGTTCAGGACGCAGTCTGACCTCGCGGCAGGGGGTACACGACAAAACCTGACGCTTGCCTGCGTGATTTTTACATTCGCGGCGTTGAACAATCCGTCCTTCCGCCGGACAATCCGGTAAGCAGCCCGATCGGCTGCGAGTATTTTCGCCGGCGGCATGGCCAACTATTACCGTGCAAGCCGGTGGCCTTCGAGGAAGCAAATGTCCACCGTCACAATGTTTCATGCGCCATCGCCTCCCGTGACGAAGATAATCGCCGCACTCCTGTTGTCCCTGTCGCTGACCGCGCCGGCCCGCGCCGAATTGCTGACCTGGGAGGCGTGCGTGGCCCGGGCCGGGCAGAACAATCCCGAGCTGCGCGCGGCGCAGGAGAATCTGAGTTCCGCGGCGTACCAGACCAAGGCGGCGCGGAGCGGTTTTCTGCCGCAGTTATCCGCCGGCGTCAATTACACGGATCAGAGCACGTCGTTTGCCACGAGCACCTTCGGCACGACATCCACTTATTCCGCTTCCGTGACGGCGACGCAGAACCTGTTCGCCGGATTCCAGGATCAGGCCAAGGTGGCGCAGAGCCGGGCCAACCAGGAGGTCACGCAGGCGAGTCTCGACGCCACCAAGGCCAAGGTGAGCTTCGATCTCAAGTCGGCGTTCGCCGGCCTGCTCTATGCGCAGAATTACCTGAAGCTCACCGAAAGCATCATCCAGCGGCGGGCGGAGAACATGCGGCTGGTGGAACTGCGTTTCGAGGGCGGTTGGGAAAACAAAGGATCGCTGCTGCTGTCCAAGGCCTCGCTGAGCCAGGCGGAGCTGGATCACCTGCAGGCACAGCACGCCGCGCAGGTGGCGCAGGAGCAACTCGCCAACGTGCTTGGCGAAAACCGCGCCGAGGATATCCAGATTACCGGCGATATTCCTCTTGCAGAACCGGCGCAGACGCTCGACCTGCAACGGGTGGCGCAACAGACGCCGGACCATCGCCAGGCGATCGGTCAGGAGCAGGCGGCGTCCGCGGGCGTCACGCTGGCGCGGTCGCCGCTCTATCCGAGCCTGAACCTGACCGGATCCACCGGCCGGCAGGGGAACAACTGGATTCCGGACAACGACAGCCACTCCGTCGGTGTCAGCCTTTCGATTCC
>JBLMXN010000003.1:0-8571 GCA_050257795.1 Bacteroidota bacterium | reverse complement strand
AAGCCGGTCGAGCGCAGCACCTTCGTGCTGTTCGCGAGCCTGGCGCTGATCGCGGTGTTCGCGTACTGGCAGCCGATCGGCGGGGTGATCTGGGACGTGCAGAATCCGGTAGGGCAGGCCGTGCTGTACGGGCTCTGCGCCCTCGGCTGGGGGCTGGTGCTGGTGGCGACGTTCCTGATCAACCACTTCGATCTCTTCGGTCTGCGGCAGGTGTGGCTTTACGCGCGGGGGAAGGAGTATCGCCCGCTCGGGTTCGCCACCCCCGGCCTGTACAAACTGGTGCGGCATCCGCTCTACATCGGCTTCTTCTTCGCCTTCTGGGCGACGCCGACCATGACCGCGGCGCACCTGTTCTTCGCGCTGATGACGACGGCGTACATCCTGATCGCGATCCGCTTCGAGGAGCACGATCTCGTGGCCGAGCACGGCGCGCGTTACGTCGAGTACCGCAAACAGGTCCCGATGCTGGTGCCGCGCCTGGGCGGTCGCTCCTCCGGCGCTGGTACGGAATCGGTTTGAAACAATGTGGTGGTGCGGCCACCGCGGCCGCGCCACCCGCGATCAGGAGAAAATGACATGAGCACGCTGACGGGCAACATCGATAAACGTATCTGGAAACGCCTGGGCATGGCCGGATTCATGTTTTTTCTGGCGAAAGGCCTGATGTGGCTGGCCGTGCCGGCCGTGATGTACCTGATGCGCGCCGCGGGCCATTAGCGCGGCGCACGCCAACTCAACCGATCCAATCCAATCAAGGAGAAATTGTCATGGCTGCCATATGTCCCGCTGGGTTCGACACCGAACGTCTTCGCGCCCAGGTGCTCGCGACCTACGATCGCGTGGCGCGCGAACCCGAAGGCGATTTCCACTTTCACCGCGGCCCGGAATACGCCGCGGAGTACCTCAAGTACGACCGGCGCGAACTGGCGAACATCCCGGCGCGTGCCACCGCGCGTTTCGCCGGCGTGGGCAATCCGCACCGCATCGGGTTGATCCTGCCCAGCGAGACCGTGCTGGATCACGCCTGCGGCGCCGGCATGGATCTGCTGCTCGCGGCGTTGCGCGTGGGGCCGCGCGGCCGCGCCATCGGCGTGGACATGACGCCGGCGATGCGCGAATGCGCCACCGCCGCCGCGCGCGAGGCCGGCCTGAGCGGCATCGTGGATATCCGCGCCGGCGTGTACGAGGAACTGCCGGTCGAGGACGCGAGCGTGGACGTGGTGATATCGAACGGCGTGGTGAACCTCGCGCCCGACAAGACCCGCGTGTTCCGCGAGATCCATCGCGTACTCAAGCCCGGCGGGCGCCTGTACCTGGCGGACGTGGTGGTGGCGCGCGAGCTCAGGCTGGAGGCGCGCGCCAATCCCGACCTGTGGGCCGCCTGCATCGGCGGCGCATTGCCGGAGCCGGAGCTGTTCGAGGTCGCGGCCGCGGCGGGGTTGCGCGACGCACGCATCACCGAGAGCTTCGATTGCTTTCGCAACACCTCGGCCGAGGCCAAGGTTTCGAAAGACCTGCGGGTGCACGCGGTGAATTTCTTTGCGCGCAAGTAAAGGATTCGACTTGGAGAACTTTGTTATCAACCAACGGCGTATGCGGCCGTGCAAACATCCGATGAGGTGCAACATGAGTGACGAGAAAATGTACCAGGGCAGCTGTTTCTGCGGCGCGGTTCAGTTCACTGTCAGCGGCGCGCCGGCCGCCATGGGTTATTGCCATTGCGAGTCGTGCCGGCGCTGGTCGGCGGGCCCCGTCAACGCCTTCACGCTGTGGAAGCCCGAGGCAGTGCGGGTTACCCGGGGCGCCGACAACATCGGGACGTACAACAAGACGTCCCGGAGCTATCGCAAATGGTGCAAAACCTGCGGCGGCCACCTCTTCACCGAGCATCCCGGCTGGGGGCTCACCGACGTGTATGCCGCGGTGATCGAGGACTTTCCTTACCAGCCTGGCGTCCATGTGAACTACCAGGAAACCGTATTGCGTGTCCACGATGGGGCGCCAAAGCTGAAGGATGTTCCGCAAGAGATGGGCGGCTCGGGCGCCGGCATGGCGGAGTAGCGCGCCCGGCGGCCGACAACAGTCCGGATTTCGGAGGACGGATCATGTTCGCGTATCAGGTTCGTCATATCGCGTGGTGGTACTGGCTCGTGACTCTGGTCCTGCTGGCGGCGGCGCTTTCGGTTTGGCCCGAAGGGATTTATTACACGATGGCGTCGACCGCCTGGCAGTGCCTGCACTTCGCGTGGCGGGACCGCAACCCGGTCTCTTTTCCTGCGCAGATACGTTTCGTCTATCTCGGCCTGCTGGCGCTCGGCATGTGGGGCCCGTTGCATTTCATCCATTACCTGCAGCTGATCGGGACCACGGTGCTGGTGCTCACCGGTTACTGTCCGATTGCGCGCACGCTGGTGTTGATGCCGTGGAACCGGCGCGTGCCGTTCACGCTGTCGCTGGCGCGGATCGCGTACCTCACGCCGCCGGTGCGTGGCAGCATTCTGCAGATTCTGCCGGGTCAATAGCCGCATGTCCGAGCCGGCTGATGCTGCCGGTCAGGTTACGGTTTTCGGTGTCGGTCGGAAATGCTTGAACAATTCGAACCACAGCACGCTCACCACGCCAGAGGTCACGCAAAAAATGAGCGCCGGCGCATGCAACGGCGCAAAGCGGAACAGCTCGCGCAGCGTAGGAACGTACAGGACCGCCGCGAGCAGCAGCAATGCCGCACCCGTGACGCGCCACAGCGCGGGGTTCGGCAGGCGCAGGGTTTGCCACAGGCTGCGGGTCCAGGAGCGATTGATGAACACCAGCGCGAGGTTGGCGACCACGAGCGCGGTGAAGGTAAGCGAGCGCGCCTCGTTTTCGGCCAGACCCCGGTAGAGCGTCAGGCCGAATATCGCCAGCATCACGAGCAGCACGCCGGCGCCCTGCAGCAGGCTCAGGGTCAGGAGGCTCCGCGCGAACAGCGGGGCGCCAGGCGCACGCGGCAGTTCGCGCATGACCTCGGGCCCCTCGCGTTCGCCCTCGAACACGATGGAGCAGGTCGGGTTGATGATGAGCTCGAGAAAAACGATGTGCGCCGGCGCCAGGATTAGCGGCCATCCGGCCAGCACCGGCAGCAGCGACAGACCGGCGATCGGCACGTGCACCGCGAGCGTGTAGGCCATGGCCTTGCGCAGGTTCGCAGCCATGCGCCGGCCGAGGCGTACCGCGGCCACGATCGAGGAAAAATCGTCGTCGAGCAGCACCAGATCGGCGGCCTCGCGCGCCACGTCGGTGCCGCGCGCGCCCATGGCGATGCCGATGTGCGCGCTCTTCAGCGCCGGCGCGTCGTTGACGCCGTCGCCGGTCATGGCGATGATCTCGCCGTCGGCCTTGAGCGCCTCGACGATGCGCAGCTTCTGTTCCGGCACCACGCGCGCGAACACGTTGACCCGCCGCAGGCGTGCGCGCAACTCCGCGTCGCTCAACCGGTCGAGTTCCGGGCCGGTGAGAATCTCGTCGCGCGGCGCGAGCCCGATGTCGGCGGCGATATGGCGCGCGGTGCCGGGATAATCCCCGGTAATCATGATCACGCGGATGCCGGCGGCGTAACACGCGGCGAGCGCCTCGGGTACCGTCGAACGGATCGGGTCGGTCAGCCCCACGAGCCCGAGAAACTCGAAGTCGAAGTCATGCTGTTTTCCCGGCAACGGCTCTTCGCGAAACTCCGCCCGGGCAACGCCCAGAACACGTAATCCCTGGTCGGCGAGATCACGGATGGATTCCTCGAGTTCCCTTGTTTGCGCCTGGCTCAGGTGGCACAGATCCGCGACCGCCTCGGGCGCACCCTTGGCGGCGATGACGTAGTGCTGGCGATCGGGCCCGCGCCACACATGCGACAGCGCGAGGAGCGCGGTCGAGAGCGGATATTCGTGCACCAGCGTCCAGTGTGCGTGCAGATGCTCGGTCTGCGACAGCGTGGTTTGACCCAACGCGCGCAACGCCTTTTCCATCGGATCGAACGGATCGCGCTGGCTCGCGAGGATGGCGTACTCGACCAGCTCGTGGAAATTCTCCGGCAGCGACTCGCGTGGCGTCGCCACGTCGAGTTCCTCGCCATGGGCGTTGAGCCGTGCCACCGACATGCGGTTCTGTGTGAGCGTGCCGGTCTTGTCCACGCACAACACGGTGGCGGCGCCCAGCGTTTCCACCACCGGCATGTGCCGCGTGAGCACCTGCGCCTTCGCCATGCGCCAGGCGCCGAGCGCGAGGAACACGGTGAGGATGACTACGAATTCCTCCGGCAGGATGGACATGGCCAGGGTGAGCCCGGCAAGCAGGCCGTTCAGCCAGTCGCCGCGCAGCACGCCGTAGGCGGCCACTACCAGCAGACTGAGTGCGGCGCCGGCGGCAGCGAACAGTTGCACCATGCGCCGCGTTTCGCGCTGCAGCGGCGTCGGTTCCGCCGCGACCTTGAGCAGGGCCTTGCCGATGCGGCCGATCTCGGTGTTGAGTCCGATCGCTTCGACCGCTGCGACGCCCTTGCCACGCACGATCAGGGTACCGGCGTACACGAATGGCAGGTCATCGCCGCCCGGCCGGGCGGCGGGGGCGTTATCGGCCGCGCGTTTGCGCACCGGCACCGATTCGCCGGTGAGCAGCGATTCGTCGGCGGAGAGGTTGCTGCACCACAACAGCCGGGCATCCGCCGGCACGCGGTCGCCTTCGGCGAGAATCAGGATGTCACCGCGCACCACCTCGCGTCCCGGAATGCGCCGCCCCCGTCCTTCGCGGATCACCTGCGCGCGCGGGCTCGAGAGATCGCGCAGCGCGTCGAGCACGCGCTCGGTCTTGCGTTCCTGGTACAGCGTGATGCCGAGCACGACGAATACGAAGAACAGCAGGAGCAAGGCTTCGCGTATGTCACCGAGCAGGAAGTAGAGGCCGCCGCTGATGAGCAGCAGCAGGAACATCGGCTCGCGCATGACGCCCAGGACGATAACGAACAGGTTGCGCGGCTTGCTCGTGGGCAGTTCGTTGTAGCCTTCCGCCTCGAGGCGTTCGGCCGACTGAGCGTCGCTCAGGCCCGACAGGCGGGATATGTCGGATTCGTTCAGCAACGGTAACCTTTTATCTCGTTTTCAGGGGCGACCGGCGCGTGTCGGTCGCCCGGCGACTACCGATCCTTTTCGGAAGTTTAATATAAGGAGATTCATTATTATGATTATGTCAGAGACCCAGGGGGCGCAGTCGCCTATCGTAAAGATTGCCGCCGTGGCCGTCATTATTTTTGCGGCGTCCGGCATCGGCGTCATGACCGGACTGATTCCGAGTTCCTACTCGAAGGATAGCGCGCCACAAGCCAAGGCCTGCATGGATTGCGGCGTGGTGGAATCGGTCCAGCTGGTCGAGGCCAAGGGCGAGGGTTCCGGCGCCGGCGCGGTTGCTGGCAGTCTCGTGGGCGCCGTGGTCGGAAGCGAGATCGGCGCGGGCCGCGGCCGGACGCTGGCGACGGTAGCAGGCGCGGCCGGCGGCGCCTATGCCGGCAACGAAATCGAGAAGAACATGAAGAAGACGTCGAACTACCGGATCAGCATCCGCATGAACGACGGCTCGGTCCTGGCCCTCACTCAATCCGCCGATCCCGGCGTGCGTGCCGGCGACAACGTCAAGGTTGCCAATGGCAGCGTGATCAGGCGGTAGGGAAACCCGGCATAAGTTGTCGTTCGGCGTTCCTGCCGGGGCGCGTCAGCGAAGCGTTGCGCATCGATGAATTGCTCGCGGGCGAATCGCGCTGAGGCAAGTTGGATCGACAAGGAGACTGTCTTAAATGGCTAAATCGACTGTGCAATTGTTTCAGTCCAAGCCGTCCGGCCGGTTGACGCTGATACTCAGCATCGCCGGCGTTGCGTTGGTCATGTTCGGTATCGGTTACGGCGTCGCCCATTTTCGACCCGGCGCCGAGACCACGTCTGGAACCAGTCAGAATGCCGCGACGCCGCCGTCCCAGGCGGCGCCGGTGAAAGCCGGCAATCTCGCCGACCTGCTTCCAGGCCTGGAGGCGAAGGTGGCGGCGAATCCGAACGACGTCGAACAGCGCGTGCTCCTGGGTCAGACCTACGGCGAGCTGGGGCAGCGCGACAAGGCCATCAAGGAACTGCGTACCGCGCATCGCAACGCGCCGCAGGAGGCGCGCATCACGATATTGCTGGCCACGGCCCTGATGGACGGCGGTCCGCAGAGTGATCTGCGCGAATCGTACAAGCTGCTCGGCGAGGCGGTCAGCCGCAAACCGGAGGTGGCGCCCATGGCGCGCCTGTATCAGGGCGACATACTGATGAAACTCGGCGACAACCGGGGCGCGCTCAAGGTCTGGAAGGAGTACCTCGGCAAGATGCCGGCCGACGATTCGCGCCGCACGCTGTTCGAGGACAAGATCGCGCAAGCCTCCGCGCCGCGCTGACGGACTATACCGACCGCGTTATTCCCCGGGTTCGTACCCGAGATTCGGCGACAGCCAGCGTTCGATCACCGCGCGGTCCATGCCCTTGCGCCGCGCGTAGTCCTCGATCTGATCCTTGCCGAGACTGCCGACGGCGAAGTATTTCGATTCCGGATGCGCGAAATAGAACCCGCTCACCGCGGCGGCCGGCCACATGGCGAAGCTCTCGGTGAGTTGCACCCCGCTGTTCTCGGTGGCGTCGATCAATTTGAAGAGCAGCGCTTTCTCGGTGTGATCGGGACAGGCCGGGTAGCCGGGAGCAGGGCGGATGCCTTTGTATTCCTCGCGGATCAGCGACTCGTTGTCGAGCGCCTCATTGGCGGCATAACCCCAGAATTCCCGGCGCACGCGCTCGTGCAGCCGTTCGGCGAAGGCCTCCGCCAGGCGGTCGGCGAGCGCCTTGATCATGATCGCGTTGTAGTCGTCGTGCGCCTGCTCGAATTTCTTCGCCATTTCCTCGGCGCCGTGTATGCCCACGGCGAAGCCGCCGACGTAATCCTTCAGGCCGGATGATTTGGGGGCGACGAAATCCGCGAGCGCGCGGTTCGGCCGGCCCGGCGGTTTTTCGTCCTGCTGGCGCAGCGTATGCAGGGTCATGCGCGGCGTGCGGCGCGACTCGTCGGCGTACACTTCGATGTCGTCCACGCCCACGCTGTTGGCCGGAAACAGGCCGATCACGCCCTTCGCCACGAGCCATTTTTCGTTGATCGCGCGCTTGAGCAGGGCCTGGGCGTCGTTGAACAGTTTGGTCGCCTCGACGCCGACCTTTTCATCCCGGAGTATCGCCGGATAGCGGCCCTTCATCTCCCAGGTGATGAAAAACGGCGTCCAGTCGACGTAGCGCGTCAATTCATCGAGCGGGTAGTCCCCGAATACCGTGATGCCGGGTTTAAGCGGCGCCGGCGGCGTATACGAGGTCCAGTCGATCTGGCTCCTGTTGGCGCGCGCGTCGGCGAGCGGCAGCAGGCGCGCGCCGGCCTTCTTGCCCTTGTGCCGCGCGCGCACCTCGTCGTATTCGGCCCTGATCTTGTCGAGGAAACCGGTCTTGAGCTCGTCGCTCAGCAGGTTCGAGGCCACTCCCACGCCGCGCGAGGCGTCCTTCACCCAGATGACCGGATGCTCGTAGTTCGGCGCGATCTTGACCGCGGTGTGCACGCGCGAGGTGGTGGCGCCGCCGATCAGCAGCGGCACCGTGAAGCCCTCGCGCTGCATCTCCTTGGCCACGTGCGCCATCTCGTCGAGCGAGGGCGTGATCAGCCCCGACAGCCCGATGATGTCGGCCTTTTCCTTGCGCGCGGCCTCGAGGATCTTCGCCGCCGGCACCATGACGCCGAGATCGACGACGTCGTAGTTGTTGCACGCCAGCACCACGCCGACGATGTTCTTGCCGATGTCGTGTACGTCGCCCTTGACGGTCGCCATCACGATCTTGCCGTTGGACCGGGCGCCTTCGGATTTCTCGGCTTCGATGAAGGGCACGAGATAGGCCACGGCCTTTTTCATGACGCGCGCGCTCTTCACCACCTGCGGCAGGAACATCTTGCCGGCGCCGAACAGGTCGCCGACGACGTTCATGCCGTCCATGAGCGGACCCTCGATCACCTGGATCGGGCGCGCGAAGTGCCTGCGCGCTTCCTCGGTGTCCGGCTCGATGTACTCGTCGATGCCGTGCACCAGCGCGTGCGTCATCCGCTCGGTCACCGGCAGCGTGCGCCAGGCGAGATCGGCGCCCTTGGCGGCTTCGCCCGTGCCGGCGTATTTCGGGGCGATCTCGAGCAGCCGCTCGGTGGCGTCGGCGCGGCGGTTGAGGATCACGTCCTCGACACGCTCGCGCAGTTCCGCGGGAATGTCCTCGTACACCGCGAGCTGGCCGGCGTTCACGATACCCATGCTCATGCCGGCCTTGATCGCGTGGTACAGGAACACCGAGTGGATCGCCTCGCGCACGGCGTTGTTGCCGCGGAAAGAGAACGACACGTTCGACACTCCGCCCGAGATATGCACGTGCGCCAGACGTTGCCGGATTTCGCGCGTGGCCTCGATGAAATCCAGGGCGTAGTTGTTGTGTTCCTCGATGCCGGTCGCGA
>JBLMXN010000002.1:0-5470 GCA_050257795.1 Bacteroidota bacterium | reverse complement strand
TAGCGCATCGGCCGGCCGATGGAATAGGTATAGCTGGCGGCGGCCAGCATCGGCATCTTGGCGATCAGGCGGGTGGCGGCGAGCTGGCGGTCGTTGGCGTCGCGGATGTTCATGACGTCGTGATAGAACGCCGACAGCGCGCCGACGACGCCGACCATGACCGCCATCGGGTGCGCATCGCGGCGGAACCCGCGGTAAAACGACAGCACCTGCTCGTGCAGCAGGTTGTGGCTGCCGATGGCCTCGTCCAACTGCTTGCGCTGCGCCGGCGACGGCAGCTCGCCGCGCATCAGCAGATAGGCGACCTCGATGAAATCGCTGCCCTCGGCCAGTTCCTCGATCGGATAGCCGCGGTACAACAGGATGCCCTTGTCGCCGTCGACGAAGGTGATGGCGCTCTTGCAGGCGGCGGTGGAACGGAAACCCGGGTCGAAAGCGAGCAGGCCGTGACGGGCATACATCGTCTGGATGTCCACGGCGTTCGGGCCCATGCTGCCTTCCAGCACCGGCAGGCTGGCGTCGTTGTGCTCTTCCGATATTATTGCGTTGACGTATTTATCTGTCATGGTGTGCCCGCCTTGTCGGCCAAAGATATATAAGGATTGACCATCCCATCCGGACTGTCCAGCCCGTCGGTCTCAGGGCCGCTCGTAGACCCATTGCAGCAGCGCGTCCTGCAGCGCCGCGCCGGCTTCGGTTTCGGCGCGCGGACTGTTGTGCAGGCACACGACGATCATGCGCCGCCCCTGGCGGTCGAGCATGTAACCGGCGATGGCGCGCACGTCGCGCAGGCTGCCGGTCTTGAGGTGCATGCGGCCGTCGAGTTCGGTTTCCCCGTTGAACCGTCCGCGCAGCGTCCCGTCCATGGCCGATATCGGCAGCGAGGAGACAAGCTCCGGCATGTATGGGCTGCGCCAGCCGGCGAGCAGCACCGCGCCCAAGTGGCGCGCGGAGATCTCCTCTTCGCGCGACAGCCCGGAACCGTTCTGGAGCACCAGCTCCGGGAGTTCGAGGTCGTGGTCTCTGAGCCAGGCGTGGATGGCGGCGATACCCTTCTCAGTCGTCCCGGGCGGGCCGGCGCGGTCGGCGCCGAGCGTCAGCAGCAGTTGCCGCGCCATGACGTTGTTGCTGTACTTATTAATGGAGCGAATGATATCTGAAAGTGGCGGCGAATAACCGGTGTACAGCAGCGGCGCCCCGGCGGGAACGGCCTGCTCGCGCACGGCGCCGTCGAAGCTGCCGCCGAGTTCCGACCACAGCGACCGGAACGTGCCCAGAATATACGCCGCGGGCTCGGACACGGCACGAAACAGTTCATGATCGCCGCAGGCGGCATCGTAGCCGCCGCTGAAAATCACCCGCGTCTGTCCATCCCTTTGCAGCACCTTGAGGCCGAGGTGGCTCCCCCAGCCGTTGCAGGCATTTTGCGTCAGCCTGACGCGGTTCTCGATTTCGAGGTTGGCCGGCATCGGGTCGGCGACGATCTCCACGCGGTTGGCCTGCGGCCGTGGCAGGAAACGGAAGCTCACCGCCTGGAAATTCACCAGCAACGCGTTCGGCAGCACGTTATAGGTGCGCAACGGCTGATTATCGAATTCGGCGGAATCGCCCGACTCGCGCGCGAAGTAGCTCTGGTCGAGCACCAGGTCGCCGTGAATCTCCCGCAGGCCCTGGGCGCGCAGCGCACGCAGAAACAGCCAGAATTGCTCGATGACGAGGTAGGGATCGCCGTAACCTTTGAGATACAGATCGCCGTCGAGCCGCCCGTTGCGGATCGGCGCGCTGGTATAGGCCTCGGTTTTCCAGCGGTACGCCGGGCCGAGCTCTTCGAGCGTCGCCAGCGTAGTGAGCAGCTTCATGGTCGAGGCCGGATGGCGCGGCTTATCCGCCGCGACCGCGAGTAGCGGCTCGGGCTGGCCAATTTCCTGCACATATATACTCAGACCGCGCGTCGACAGGCCTTGGCGCTTGAGCGCCGCGGCGATCGGCGCCGGCAGCGTGGTGGCGATCGGCGTCGCCGCCGCTGCCACGGGCAACCGGCACAGCGCCAGCAGCAACCCCGCGAGGTACAGCCAGGCCGGTATCCGCTTCATGCCGCGCGTTCCATCCCGCCTTTCCACCACGTGGCAATCACTTCGCCCAGCCGCGGATTGACCAGATAACCATAGGAACGATGCACATTCAGTCCTTTTTCGTTACGGAAATAATTGAACACGCCGCTGTCGACATCGGTGAGGGATTCGACCAGACCCAGCTCCGGCATGGATTTGAAATCATCCCGCAGGGTCGGATCAAGTGCCGTGAGGTCGCCCTGGGCAGCGATGTTGACCCAATGGCGGATATTGTGCGGATAGCGCCGCGGGCCGTGCTCGTGCACCCCCAGCAGGCGTTCCTGCGTGAAACGCATCCCCAGCGGGCTGCCGATGGTCAGGAACAGGTCGACTTTCCCCGGATTGTCCTCGATGTGCGTCAGCTCCCACAGCGCGTCGTAGGCGATCACCGAGCCCATGCTGTGGGCGATGATCAGGATGCGTCGGCCTTCGGCGAACATCCGCCGCAGCGGCGCCTTGAGCTGCCGGCGCACCGCCTCGCCGACGCCCTGGCGGTTGCTGAAATACCGGGCGGTTTCCTGGATCGTGCTTTTGACCGCCGGGTCCGGCAGCAGCGGGATGAAAAAATGAAAGATATCCCCCAGCGTGTACAGCAGCCACGCGAGGCGGCGCCGGAACGACAGCGCCTCGCGCACGTCGTCTTCGGTCGGGCCGCTGCGCTTGAGCAGCGCGTCGATCCACGGCAGGTCCTGATCCAGCGGCTTGTAACTCTGATAATAGAGCGAGTTCCACGCGATCAGCGTAAACAGCTCGGCATTTTCCGCCAGCGCCCGCGCCACCGCGGGATCGGCCCGCTCCACCCCGTGCACCAGGGCGCGCAGCAACTGGGGCCGATGCTGCTCGGCCGGCGGCTTGGGGTTCTTACCGGGGATATACAGGATGCGATTGACCGTTTCCAAGAGGTGACTCGCGCGGGACGGGCTAACTATATTGATATAGTCGAAGGAACGCCAGAAAGGCGGCAAAACAGTCCCGGCTCCGCTCCGGCACCGGACCAGCGCCGGCATTCTTGCGACCGGAAATTAGCGATTAAGATGTTTCGGGTCTTGCATTACATTAAAGTTAGATGATTCAGGCGCCGACGGTGACAACGAAAAACATATATAAGGTACTGATCCTCGGCCACGGCGAAATGGGCCGGGCGATGGCGCAGTTGCTCGCCCGCCACCGGCTGACCGTCTGGGAACGGCACCCGAAGTCGGGTGCACCGGTCACTCTCGAAGACGTCGCCGCGCCGCAGGACTTCGTGCTGTTCTGCGTGCCGGCCGTGCCCCATTTCGATCTCGCCGCCCGGCTGCGCCCGCATCTCGGCCGGGACACCCTGTGTGTCAGCGTCGCCAAGGGTCTGGACGAGCGCGGCCGCACCGCGGCCCAGGCCATGACTGACGCCTTCGAATCCGCGGGCAGCGTCGGGGTGTTGTACGGGCCGATGATCGCGGAGGAAATCCGTGCCGGGCGGCCGGCGTTCGCCCAGGCCGGCGCCAGCCATCGTGCGTCCTACGAACGAATCCGCGCGCTCTATGCCGGCACCGCCCTGCGTGTCGAGCACAGCACCGACATCGCCGGCCTGTCGTGGTCGGCGGTGCTGAAAAATGCCTACGCCATGCTGTTCGGCGTGGCCGACGAGCTGCGGCTGGGCGATAACGTGCGCGGTTACCTCGCGGTGGCGGCGCTCGCGGAACTCGAGGACATCGTGGCCAACCTGGGTGGGCGGGCCGAGACCGTACGCGGTCTCGCCGGGCTCGGCGATCTCATCACGACCGCCACCAGCGCCGGCTCCCGGCACCATGAACTCGGCCGCCGGCTGGCGCGCGGGGAAGCCGCGACGGAAAAAGCCGAAGGCGTGCACACGCTGAAAACGGTGCGCGCCCGCGGCCTGTTCGAAATCGCGCGCTATCCGCTGTTTCATCTCATCGAGCGGCTGCTCGCCGAACCCGCCGGCGCGCGCGAACGGATGCGCGAGTTGATCGCCGACACGCGCCGCTGAAATTGCGCGCTGTGCAAACAATTTTTTCGTCGTTTGTCTTTCCATCCGCGGTGGAATGAGGTTAGAATGCCCGCCCAGTTATGACATTTCCCGACACGTCGTTTAGCGGAATTGCCTGAACTGAACCCGCCACAAAAAGCGGCTGTACAATACATCAACGGCCCGCTGCTGGTCCTGGCAGGCGCGGGCAGCGGCAAGACCTCCGTCATCACCCGGAAAATCGCCTGGCTCATCCGCGATTACGGCATCGCCCCGCGTAATATTGTCGCTGTCACCTTCACCAACAAGGCCGCGCGCGAGATGAAGGCGCGCGTCGCCGACCTGATGGACGGCGACCACAGCAAGGAAATGCTGATCTCCACCTTCCATACGTTCGGCATGAAGATCCTGCGCGAACATCTGGCCGAGATCGGCTACCGCCCCGGCTTTTCGATCTACGACGGCGAAGACAGCACGGCGCTCCTAAATAAACTGCTGCGCGGCCAGTTCTCGGGCAAGAACAACCCGGCCGAGGCGGTACGGCACCAGATCTCCCTGTGGAAGAACAACCTCGTTTCCCCGGCCGACGCTCCCCTCGCGGCGGGCGGTGAAGCCATCCAGGACGTGGCGGCGCGGGTGTATGGCGAGTACGAACGGCATCTCCAGGTCTACAACGCCATGGACCTCGACGACCTGATCCTCAAGCCGGTGCGGCTGTTCCAGACGCGCCCGGACGTGCTGGAGGAATGGCGCCGGCGCGTGCGCTACCTGCTGGTGGACGAATACCAGGATACCAACCTGTGCCAGTACGAGCTGGTCAAACTGCTCGCCGGCAGCCGCGCGGCGCTGACCGTGGTCGGCGACGACGACCAGTCGATCTACGCCTGGCGCGGGGCGCACCCGGAAAACCTCAAGCACCTGCAACGGGACTTCCCCGCGCTCAAGGTGGTCAAGCTGGAGCAGAACTACCGTTCGAGCGGGCGCATCCTCAAGGCCGCCAACGCGCTGATCGCGAACAACCCGCACCTGTACGACAAGGCACTGTGGTGCGAGCGCGATTTCGGCGAGCCGCTGCGCGTGCTGAAGGCGCGCGGCGAGGAACACGAGGCCGAACGCGTGGTCTCCGAGCTGCTCTACCACAAGTTCAAGCACAACACCGACTTCCGCGATTACGCCATCCTGTTCCGCGAAAACCACCAGTCGCGCGTGCTGGAACGCGTGCTGCGCGAGCGGCGCATCCCCTATTTCCTCTCCGGCGGCAATTCGTTCTTTGACCGCACCGAGATCAAGGACGTGATGGCGTACCTGCGGCTGCTGTGCAACCCGGGCGACGACAACGCCTTCCTGCGCGTCATCAACACCCCGCGCCGCGAAATCGGCGCGGCCACGCTCG
>JBLMXN010000001.1:0-10564 GCA_050257795.1 Bacteroidota bacterium | reverse complement strand
CCGCGCCGCCGAGGCCTATGCCAAGGCCGGTTATCCGGTCGAGGCCGCGGCGATCCTGCTGTGCGAGCTCGACGGCACCGGCGAGGAAGTCGCCGACGGTATCGCGCAAGTGCGCGAGCTGCTGACCCGGCAGGGCGCGACCGAAGTGCGCACCGCCAGGGACGATGCCGAACGCCTGCGGATGTGGGCCGGGCGCAAGGCCGCGTTCCCTGCGGTCGGGCGGCTGTCGCCGGATTACTACTGCATGGACGGCACCATCCCGCGCAAGCATCTGGCCAAGGTGCTGCTGCAGATCGGCGCGCTGTCGCGCGAGTACGGGTTGGCGGTGGCGAACGTGTTCCACGCCGGCGACGGCAACCTGCACCCGCTGATTCTCTACAACGCCAACACCCCGGGCGAGCTGCACAAGGCCGAGGAGCTGGGCGGCAGGATTCTGGAACTGTGCGTCGCCGTCGGCGGCACGATTACCGGCGAACATGGCGTGGGCGTGGAGAAGATCAACCAGATGTGCGTGCAGTTCACCAAGGAGGAACTCGCGCAGTTCCACGCGCTCAAGGCGGCGTTCGATCCCAAGGGCCTGCTGAATCCAGGCAAGGCGGTGCCGAAACCGGCGCGCTGCGCCGAGTTCGGGCGCATGCACGTGCACGGCGGCAAGCTCAAGTTTCCCGAGATTGAGCGGTTTTGAAACCATGCGGCGGGTTAGGCGATTTTGCCGTAACCCGCCAAACCATTCGGCGGATTACGGCGCTGCGCGTCTAATCCGCCCTACATATAAGAAATGCCAACACCGATGACGCATGATAACGATATCTCGCAGCCACTGGCCGAAACCGTGAAACGGGCGGCGGAGAAGCGCACGCCGCTCGCCATCCGCGGCGGCGGAACCAAGCGGTTTTATACCGGCGAAGCCCGGGGCGAACCGCTCGAAGTCACCGGTCATTGCGGCGTAGTGGCGTACGAACCGACCGAGCTGGTGATCACCGCGCGCGCCGGCACGCCGCTCGCCGAAGTCGAGGCGAGACTGGCCGAAAAAGGCCAGATGCTCGGCTTCGAACCACCCCACTTCGGCGCGGCCGCGACCCTCGGCGGCGCCATCGCCTGCGGCTTCTCCGGCCCGCGCCGTCCGTACGTCGGAGCTGCGCGCGACTTCGTGCTCGGCGCCACGATCGTCAACGGCAAGGGCGAAATCGTCCGCTTCGGCGGACAGGTGATGAAAAACGTTGCCGGCTACGACGTCTCGCGCCTCATGGTCGGCGCGTTCGGCACGCTCGGCGTGCTGCTGGACGTCTCGCTCAAGGTGTTGCCGAAGCCGGCGCGTGAGCTGACCCTCGCCTTCGAAATGCCAGCTGATAAAGCCATCACCACCATGAACGCCTGGGCCGGCCAGCCGCTGCCGCTGTCCGGCGCCTGCCACCTCGGCGATACCTTATATATGCGTTTGTCCGGCAGCGCCTCCGGCGTACAGGCGGCGCACGCCCGGCTGGGCGGCGAAACGGTGGAAAAAAGCGAGGAGTTCTGGCGCGAATTACGCGAACAGGAGCGCGGCTTCTTCCGCGACGACACGCCGCTGTGGCGCCTGTCGGTGCCGCCGGCGGCGGCGCCGATCGATCTCCCCGGCAAATGGTGTCTCGACTGGGGCGGCGCGCAGCGCTGGCTCAAATCGGCGGCGCCGGCCGACGACATCCGCCGCGCCGTGGAACGCGTCGGCGGATATGCCGGCCTGTTTCGCGGCGCCGAAACAAAATCCGGCGGCCGCTTCATCCTGGCACCCAACCTGGCGGCGCTGTCGCGCCACATCAAGCAGGCCTTCGATCCCTCCGCGCTGCTGAATCCGGCCAGTACTTCTCTGCTGCTCGATTGATTTCTGCGCGGCGGCGAAAGCGCGGCACAACTGTCCACACGCTGAGTAGCAGATCCGTTGTACACCAACACTGTGTCGCCCCCGGCGGGACGGGGCTTTTGCCGGAGATTACCCCCTCCCGGCAAGGAAGTTCGTTTTTTGCCGTAAGTCAATAAATCAGCACAAACCCAAGGTATGATTCCGCCGAATCGGCAGTCCCGGCGAGGGAGCGGAAAATTGCTCGGCGTCGGGCAATCCTGAAAGAACCAACAGCAATAAGCCTGAAAGGAGATCATATGGCCATTCCCCAGATGAAGGTTCCCGGCAAAGCCATGGGGTTGTTTGAGGAGTTCAAGAACTTCGCGTTCAAGGGCAACGTCATCGATCTCGCGGTCGGCGTCATCATCGGCATCGCGTTCGGCAAGATCATCGACGCCCTGGTCAAGGACATCATCATGCCGTTGGTTGGCGTGGTGCTCCCGGGCGAGCAGGGTTATCTCGGCTGGAAGCTCGTGATCAACGGCAAGGATATTCCCTATGGCCTGTTCATCGGCGAGGTCGTCAACTTCCTGATTGTGGCGCTGGCACTGTACCTGTTCATCGTTAAATTTCTCGGCTTCATCATGAAGGCCAAGAAGGCCGAAGCCGCGGTGCCGCCGCCGCCGACGAAGGATCAGGAACTGCTCACCGAAATCCGGGATTTGCTGCGCAAGACCAAGGCTTGAAACGCGGGAAATAAATGCAGGTTGGGGTGAGCTATGCGGACCCCAGCGACACAATAATATTTTATGTTGGGGTTCGTTCCACTCACCCCAACCTATGCATCAGGCTCGATCCAGCCGGAACCAGAGGACATGCCGATAAAACGTTTACTCGTCCTGGCATGGGCGCTCGTTGCGGTCTTCGTATCCGCCGCCTGGGCGCAGGCGGAGCGCGTAGTGGACATTCCGACCCGTCCCGGCGTCACGCAGCGCATCCTGCTGCTGGGTCCGGACAATCCCAGGGCGGCCGTCATTCTTTTTCCCGGCGGTCATGGCGGACTCCGGCTTTCCTCCGATGGCAAACTCCAATGGGGTGAAGGCAACTTTCTGGTGCGCACGCGGGAGATGTTCGCCGCGCAAGGCCTGCTGGTGGCGGTCGTCGATGCGCCGTCGGACCGGCAGAGTCCGCCGTACCTGAACAGGTTTCGCCAGACGCCGGCGCACGTGGCGGATATCAAGGCGGTCATCGCCTGGTTGAAGCGGCAAGCCAGGGTGCCGGTCTGGCTCGTGGGAACCAGCCGGGGAACGCAATCCGCCGCGTTCATCGCGACCCAGCTCGCGCCGGCCGACGGCGGTCCGGACGGGTTGGTGCTGACCTCCACTATCCTGAGCGACGACAAGGGGCGCCCCGTTCCCGATATGGAGGTGGATAAAATTGCTGTTCCTGTCCTGGTCGTGCATCACAGGCGGGACGGTTGCAAGCACTGCGCCTATGCCGGGATTCCTCACCTCATGGACAAGCTGAGCGCGGCGCCGAAAAAGGAACTGCTCACCTTCGATGGCGGCCAGACGCGCGGCGATCCCTGCGAGGCGATGGCGTATCACGGGTTCAACGGAATCGAGAAGGATGTGGTCACCGGGATCGCGCAATGGATCGAGGCAAAGTGAACTGACCGATGCCGGCGACGCCCTCGGCGGTGCAAAGCCCGCGTGTTGGGGTTCGCTTCACTCACCCCAACCTGCATTTTTGCCATCGGGAATAAAATCCCGGGACGTTGTTGCGCATCATGAAAAATGGATTTACAGCCCGCGCAAGGCTGATAACATGACGACCCATCCGAAACCCTGTCGTCCATAACGATTCCGCTGGAAGGAGCATCCATGACCGTCTTTTCCACCATCCACGAGCTGCTGGCCGGCAAGCCCGCGTCGGCAGTAGCCTTCGTCGGCAGCGGCTGTCCGTCGCTCACCTACGGCGGACTGCGCGAGCATGTCGAGCGCACCGTGGCGAGTCTCAACCGGCTCGGGATCGGGCGCAACGACCGCGTCGCCATCGTACTGCCCAATGGGACCGAGATGGCCAGCGCCTTCGTGGCGATCGCTGCGGGCGCAACCTCGGCGCCGCTCAACCCGGCGTATCGCGCCGACGAGTTCGAATTCTATCTGTCCGATCTCGGGGCCAAGGCTTTGGTGGTCGAGCGCGGCAGCACCTCGCCCGCCCTCGGTGTGGCGGCCAAGCTCAATATCCCCGTGATCGAGATCGTGCGCGCGGCCACTGACCCGGCCGGCGTGTTCGCGCTGGCTCCGGTGGGAGGTGGCCAGACCGCCGCGCCCGCCTCCAGCGGTTTCGCCGGCCCGGACGACGTGGCGCTGGTGTTGCACACCTCCGGCACCACCTCGCGCCCCAAGATCGTGCCGCTGTCGCAACGCAACGTCTGCGCCTCGGCCGGACACATCCGCGACATCCTGAGCCTCACGCCCGCCGACCGGGGCTTGAGCATCATGCCGCTGTTCCACATCCACGGCCTGATCGGCTCGGTGCTGTCCACGCTCTGCGCCGGCGGCAGCGTGTATTGCTCGCCCGGCTTCAACGCGCTCAAGTTCTTCGCCTGGATGGACGAGGCGCATCCGACCTGGTACACGGCGGTGCCGACCATGCACCAGGCGATCCTGGCGCGCGCCGCGAACAACCGCGAGATCATCGCGCGCCATCCGCTGCGCTTCATTCGCTCGTCCTCCTCGTCGCTGCCGCCGCAGGTGCTGGCCGAGCTCGAGCAGGTATTCAACGCGCCGGTGCTCGAGTCCTACGGCATGACCGAGGCCTCGCACCAGATGACCAGCAACCCGCTGCCGCCGCGCCCGCACAAACCCGGGACCGTCGGCATCGCCGCCGGCCCGGAAGTGGGGATCATGAGCGAAGACGGCAAGCTGCTCGGCCCGAACACGACCGGCGAGGTGGTGATCCGCGGCCCGAACGTCACCAAGGGCTACGAGAACAATCCCAAAGCCAACGCCGAAAACTTCACCAACGGCTGGTTCCGCACTGGCGACCAGGGCGTGCTGGACGCCGAGGGCTATCTCTCGATCACCGGCCGGCTGAAGGAGATCATCAATCGCGGCGGCGAAAAGATTTCGCCGCGTGAGGTGGACGAAGTGCTGATGGACCACCCGGCGATTCAGCAGGTCGTGACCTTCGCCATGCCGCACCCGAAGCTGGGCGAGGACGTGGCCGCGGCCGTGGTGCTGCGCGAGGGCAAGAGCGCCGACGAAAAGGAGATCCGCGAGTTCGCGGCGAAGCGGCTCGCCGACTTCAAGGTTCCGCGCAAGATTTTAATTCTGGAAGAAATCCCCAAGGGCGCGACAGGCAAGCTGCAGCGCATCGGTTTGGCGCAGAAGTTAGGGTTGGGGTAAAGGTTATTAGTCGTACAAGAAGATGAAAATGTAGCCTGGATGAAGCGCAGCGAAATCCAGGATTCCTATCAAGGTCACACCTGAAAAACATTCGGCGGGTTACGCGCGCGATGCGCGCTAACCCGCCCTACATGTATTAATCCTGGCGTCTAGGCGGTTAGAAGTTTGTACAGTTCGTTTCGTTGACGCTCAATGTACCTGCGCATTTCTCTTATATGTGTAGGGTGGGTTATGCGATTTCTGCCGTAACCCACCAACCACCTGTTAATACCCCAGCGCGCAGCCGTCCTTGCGCGGGTCGGAACCGGCCGACAGCACGCCGTTATTCGTATCCACGTATATCGCCTGCGCGCCGCCGAGCGACAGTTCGGTGCGCCCCACCACGTGCCCGCGCTGTTGCAGCGCTTTGAGCACCTCCTGCGGGATCGGCCGTTCCAGCGCCACCACGCCGCCGCCCGGTTGAAACCGCGGCGCGTCGATTGCCTCCTGCAAATCCAGGCCGAAATCGAGCCAGTTGGTCAGCACATACACATGCCCCATGGGCTGATAATCCCCGCCCATCACGCCGAAGCTCAGGATGTCATCGCCGTGATACGCCATCGCCGGGATGATGGTGTGCAGCGGGCGCTTGTGCGGCGCGATGCAGTTGAAATGGCCGGGCTCGAGCACGAAACCGGCGCCGCGGTTCTGCAGCATGATGCCGGTATCGCCGCCGACCACACCGCTGCCGAAAGGGTAATACAGGCTGTTGATGAAGGACACGGCATTGCGGTCGCGGTCCACCACGCTCAAATACACGGTGTCGCGGTGCACCCGTGCCGCCGGCTGGATGGGGTAAGGCGCGGCGCGCTGCGGATCGATGCGCGCGTATTGGCGGGCGGCGAATTCCTTCGACAGCATTTCTGCCACGGGTAACACGTGGAACGCCGGGTCGGCGACGTATTCATCACGCTCGGCCCACGCCAGCTTGAAAGCCTCGATCACCAGATGCAGGTGATCGGCGCCCAGGTGCTTCATGCCGCGCAGGTCCGCACGCTCCAGGATATTGAGCGTCATCAGCGCGGTGATGCCCTGGCCGTTCGGCGGGATCTCGTACACGCGCACGCCGCGATAATCGGTGCTGATCGGCTCGACCCATTCCGAGCGGTATTCGGCGAAATCCTCGAGTTCGAGCAGGCCGTCATGGGCGCGGCTGTAGCGCACGATCTCCGCGGCGATCGGGCCGCGATAAAAAACCTCGCGCCCGGCCCGCGCAATCTCCCGCAGCGAACGGGCGAGCCGTGGCTGGCGATGCACGGTGCCGGCGGCGGGCGCGCGGCCGTCGACCAGGAAATCGCGCCGGCTCTCGGCGTGCGGCGCGAGCACGGCGGCGTTGTTTCGCCACGCGTTCGCCACCACCGGCGTTACCGCGTAACCGTCCTCGGCGAAGGCGATCGCGGGCTGCAATAGCTCCTCGAGACTGCGCGTACCGAAGCGTTCCAGCGCGGTCTGCCATGCGTCCACCGCGCCCGGCACGATCACCGACAGCATGCCGAACTCGGGCACCTGCAGCAGCCCGCGCCGCTCGAATTCCTCCGGCGTGGCGCGCGCCGGGGCGCGGCCGCTGCCGTTCAGGCCGTGCAGCTTTCCGGTCCTGGCCTCGTGATACAGCAGGAAACAGTCGCCGCCGATGCCGGTCGCCTGCGGCTCGGTGACGCACAGCACCGCGCTCGCCGCGACCGCCGCGTCCATGGCATTGCCGCCGGCCTGCAACACCGCGAGACCGGCCTGCGTCGCCATCGGCTGGCTGGTGGCGATCATGCCGCGCGTGCTCATGACGACCGAACGTCCGGGGTACTGGTTGTCGCGCATGTTTTCGTCCAGTGAAATCGGGTTTTACGGATTCGCGGTCACGATAAAAATTTCATCATGCGATAAAGCTTGCGGCTGGCGAGACGCAGCGTCACAAGGTAGCATACGCCCCACATTCCCGCGGCGACCACGTGTCAGCACGTGACCCGCGATGCGTCGCTGCGGGTCATCACGATAACACGGCGGAGGAGGCTTTATGCACTGGATTCGTTTCGAGCGCGCCGGGCAGACGGGATTTGGCACATTGCGCGACGGCGTGATCCAGGTCCACGAGGGCGACATGTTCGCCGGGGCGCGCGCCACGAGCGCAACCGTTCCGCTCGCCGAAGTCACGCTGCTCGCGCCCTGCGTGCCGAGCAAGATGATCGCGCTGTGGAACAATTATCAGGCGCTCGCGACCAAACTGAACCTGACGGCGCCGCCAGAGCCGCTATACCTGCTCAAGGCGCCGAATTCGTTCCTCCCCGGCGGCCAGACCATCCGCGTGCCGGCCTCCTACTCCGGGAAGGTCGTGTACGAAGGCGAGCTCGGGGTCGTGATCGGCAAGCGCGCCGCGAACGTCTCCGAAGCCGACGCGGCGCAGTACATTTTCGGCTACACCTGCATCAACGACGTCACTGCCGCCGAGATTATCCAGAAAGACCCGACTTTCGCCCAGTGGACGCGCGCCAAGAGTTTCGACACCTTCGGCGTGTTCGGCCCGGTCATCGCCACCGGCCTCGACCCGCTTGGGCTGAGCGTGAAAACCCTGCTCGACGGCAAGGAACGCCAGAATTACCCGGTGAGCGACATGATCTTCAAGCCGGCGCAGATCGTGAGCCTGATCTCGCGCGACCTGACGCTGTATCCGGGCGACGTGATCTGCTGCGGCACTTCGGTCGGCGTCGGCTCAATGAAGCCCGGCAGCAAAATCGAGATCGTCATCGACGGCATCGGCACCCTTTCCAACGAATACAAGTAATCCGGAGGATTCACCCATGAAGATCTGCATCGTCGGCGCCGGCGCCATCGGCGGTTTGATGGGCGCGAAGCTCGCGCTCGCGGGCGAGGAAGTCACGTTGATCGCGCGCGGCGCGCACCTCGAGGCCATGCGCCAGAACGGCCTGAAGCTGATCGAAGAGGACGGCTCCGAGCACGTGGCGAAAAACGTCAAAGCCACCAGCAAGCTGAGCGAAGCCGGCAAGCAGGATCTCGTGATCCTGGCGCTCAAGGCGCATCAGGTCGAACCGATCGCGAAGGAAATCCCGCTCCTGTTCCACGAGAAGACCGCCGTGGTCACGACCCAGAACGGCATTCCGTGGTGGTATTTCCAGAAGCACGGCGGCGAATTCGAGGGCCGGCGCGTTGAAACCGTGGATCCGCAGGGCCATCTGATGGACAGCATCGAGGTCGAGCGCCTCCTCGGCTGCGTGGTTTACCCCGCGGCCGAAATCGTCTCCCCGGGCGTGATCAAGCTGATCGAGGGCAACCGTTTCCCGGTGGGCGAGCTCGACGGTTCCGAAACCGAGCGCGTGAAGAACATCAGCGCGACCTTCACCAAGGCCGGCTTCAAGTCGCCGGTGCTGAAGGATATCCGCGCGGAGATCTGGCTCAAGCTCTGGGGCAACCTCAGCTTCAATCCGATCAGCGCGCTCACCCACTCCACGCTGGTGGACATCTGCCAGTTCCCGCTCACGCGCCAGTTGGCGGCCGACATGATGACGGAGGCGCAGACCATCGCCAACAAGCTCGGTGTCGAGTTCCGCGTCTCGCTGGAGAAACGCATCGCCGGCGCCGAGAAGGTCGGCAAGCACAAGACCTCCATGCTGCAGGACATCGAGATCGGCCGCGCCATCGAGATCGACGCCCTGGTCGGCGCCGTGATCGAGCTGGGCCGGCTCACCAAGACCCCGACGCCGCACATCGATTCGGTCTACGCCTGCGTCAAACTGCTCGCAAAAACGCTGGGCGAGGAAAAAGGCAGATTAAGAATCGAAAAAATCGGTTGAGCCGTACGCAGTAGCCTTGCACCGCCGGTGACCCACTCCTGAGAAAGGCAATGAACGCTTCCGACCGAGGCTGCGAGAAAACACAACCTCCATCGGAAGTGGTCAACCACAGGAACCCCAAGACCCGACCCGGCATTTTTAGTCAGCCACGAGAGCTACAGTCGTCTCGGCCGTTGATTTACTGATATCCAGCTGCACCACGCAGTACTCGCTTTCCTCGTTGACGGGCGTGGGATCGTCGGCGCAGCTGCAGCCGGTGAGAATTCCGGTGTAGAAAATTCCGGCTTTGGCGCGTATGAACCCGGCATCCTCGGAAACGCTGATGACCATCACCTGGAGCTTGTTGTCCAGGGCATAGCTGCCGGTCGACAAACCCTGCTGCAAGGGAAGGTGTTCGGCGCCCAGTTGCTCGATTTCCTTCTTGAGGACACCCTCGAAATCGGGAGTTCCCCAGGCGCCCAACACTTGCGTCAGTCGAATCATGGGCCGTTCTCCGGTAAAACAGAAATTAAAGTTTGCTGGTGTCCTGAATCGTAAATTTTTTCAAGAAATCCCGCGGCCGCACAAGGCAGCGGGTAGCCCGGATAAAGGCGCGCAGCGCCGTAATCCGGGGGGTTTTTCGATTCCTGGATTCCGCTTCGCTCCATCCAGGCTACACGGTAATCTTCATTGAATTAACGACTCAGAACACTAGGTCTTGGACGAGGGAAAAATCTTGACGTCCTTCATGACCTTGAGCTTGTTGTCCACGCCCTTCACCCCCGGAACGTGCGACACGACGTCAACGATGGCGTGGCGCTCCTCCGGGCTGATGGCGATGCCTTCGAGCAATATTTTACCGTTGTCCGCGCCGATCGCGACCTTGACGTCGGCGGTCTTGGCGTGCGCGCGCAGCGCCGCGCGCGTGTGGTATTCGAGGGTGAGGTTGGCGAGCTTGGCGCGCGACTCGGGGGTTTCCGCGAACTCCGGGCGCGTGAGCAGCTGCTTGATCTGCTCGACACAAGTCGCCACCGACAGGCGCTCAGTGTTTAGGGTCAGGTCGTACTGCATCGGCTCGCCCCAAGTCACGCCGAACTGGCGATGCATGTTGGCCCGGTGCGCCGCGTCGCTGTGGCGGATTTCCTCGGCCGCCATCTCCTCGTCGTCGGTGCCGAGCGAGTTCATTAGCCACTTGACGCGCGTGGCGAACGGCGCGCCGACGCGCACGCACGGGATGTGCGGGATCGGGCGCAGCACATGCGTCGCGCCCCAGCCGCGGATGATGACGTTGCCCTTCGTCGCCAGCTCGAGTATTTCCTCGACCTTGAACAGCGCCAGGCTGGCCTCGTCGGTGCCCCAGCGTTCGATCAGGCCGGACTTGCCCTGGACGAATCGCTGCAGCATGCTCTTGCGCACGTGCATTTTCTCGGCCAGGTGGTCGATGATCTCGTGGCGCACGATCTCCAGACCCAGGTCCGCGGCGAGCTGCTCGGCGACGAGCTTGCCCTGCGAAC